>JAVEPB010000111.1 GCA_030922375.1 bacterium
CCCACGTCGGAGTGGTGGGCCCGGTTGGCCGCATAGTAGATGAGTTGCTTTTTTCGCCCCGGCGCGAAGATCGGCGAGATCATCGTGATGTCGGGCAAGTGGTTCCCGCCGTGAAAGGGATCGTTCAGCGCCACCACATCGCCCGGCGCGAGCGTCATCGTTTCGATCACGTACTCCACCGACATGGGCATCGAGCCCAGATGGGCGGGAAGGTGCGCCGCCTGGGCGGCCATCCGGCCCTCCGCATCGAAGATGGCGCAGGAGTAATCCCTCCGCTCCTTGATGTTCGGCGAAAAAGAAGAGAGGCACAGCGCGACGCCCATCTCCTCCGAGGCCGCGAAAAACAGGTTGCGGAAAACCTCGAGAAGGATGGGATCGTATTTTTTCGCCCGTTTCATTTTTTACCTCCGCCCGCGACTTCCACCACGAGATTCCCCCGCCCGTCCACCCGGCAGACCGCGCCGGGAGGCACAACGGTGGTCGCGCTGAGTTCGGTCACGACCGCCGGCCCCCGGAAGCGGTCGCCCGCCCGGAGAAGCTCGCGCTCGTAGACCCGCCCCTTTGTTTTCTTACCCTCGAATATCATCTCACGCCGCCCGGCGAGCGCCCGCGAGGCGTCCCGCCCGCCGCCCGCCGCCCGGTCCGCCGCCGGTTTCCGGACGCGCCCCGAGGCCCTGAGCCTGAGGGTAACGATCTCGGCGGGGCGCTCCGCGTTCGAGATGCCGAAGCGTTCCTGGTGCGCCCGGTCGAAAGCCGCTCTCAGCCGGGCGGGCGCTCCACCCGCGCCGGTCGCACCAGTCGCACTGGTCGGAACCGGAATCCTCAGTTCGTAGGACTGGCCAAGATACCGCATGTCGGCGTAGCGCTCGAACCAGGGCCGGGCAAAACCCTCGGCCCGCATTTCGCGGTCCGCCTCCCGGCGCATCGCGGCGAAATGGCGGTCAAGCGACCGCTTGTCCGCCGCCTCGGCGGGCAGGAGAACCGTCCGCGAATAGTCCTTGGCCACATCGGCCGTCAGCATCCCCCTCGCCGAGAGGATTCCCGGATTATTCGGGACGAGTACGGTGGGGATATTCAAAATCCGCGCCAGTGAGACCGCGTGCATCCCGCCCGCCCCGCCGAAGGAGACGAGAGCAAACTCGCGGGGATCGTGGCCCCGCTCGACCGAAATGATCCGGATGGCTCCGGCCATGTGCTGATCCGCGATCCGGATCACGCCCTCGGCGGCCTGCGCCGGAGAAAGGCCCAGCGAGCGGGCGAGCCTCGATATCCCCCGGGCGGCGGCGGCGCTGTCGAGGCGCATCCGCCCGCCGAGGAAACGCTCCGGGTCGAGGCGGCCCAAAAACAGGTTCGCGTCCGTGACGGTGACCTCGCGGCCCTTGCCGTAGCAGATGGGACCCGGGTCGGCGCCCGCGCTCTCGGGGCCCACGGCGAGCGCCCCCCCGGGATCGCGTCGGGCGATGGAGCCGCCTCCCGCCCCGACGGTGTGGATGTCGATCACCGGGACACGGATGGGACACCCGGCCACCTCGGTCTCAGAGGTAAAGCCTATCGCGCCGCCAAGGAGGGAGACGTCGGTGCTCGTCCCGCCCATGTCGAAGGTGATGGCGTTTTCATAGCCCGCCCCCCGCGCCGCCTCGCGGCCGCCCACGACGCCGCCCGCCGGACCCGAGAGGATCGTCCGCACGGCCTCGCGCGCGGCCACCCCGGCCGAAATGACCCCGCCGTTGCTCTGCATGACGCGCAGCCGCCCCGGGCCCATCTGCCGCTCCAGATCGCCCAGGTAGCGGCTCATCAGGGGCGAGACGTAGGCGTTTACGCAGGTCGTGCTCGTCCGCTCGTACTCGCGGTACTCGGGAAGAACGCTGCTCGAAACCGAGACCGGGATGCCCGCGCCGCGAATCGCCTCGGCCATCTTCTCCTCGTGCGCCGGGTTGGCGTAGGCGTGAAGAAAACAAACGGCGGCGGATTCGGCGCCCGCCTTTTTGATTTTTTCGGCGATGGATTCGAGGTCGCGCCGCCTCAAGGGCGAGACCACCCGCCCGCGCTCGTCGAGGCGCTCGCTCACCCCGAACCGGAGCCGCCCCGGAACTAGGGGGGCCGGGCGGTGGTAGGCGAGGTCGTAGAGATTATTTCGGTTCTGGCGACCGATCTCGATCACGTCCTCAAAACCCTCGGTGGTGATCAAGGCAGTCCGCGCCCCCCTCCGGGTGAGGAGAGCGTTCGTCGCCACGGTGGAGCCGTGGGTCAGGTCGATCTCGGGGATGTCCCCATCCTCAGCCAGATCAGAGAGGCCCTGAAGAATCGCGCGGGCGGGGTCCTCCGGGGTGGAGGGCACCTTGTGCACGCGCACCCGCCCTCCCTGGATGAGAATAAAGTCGGTGAACGTCCCGCCCGTGTCCACGCCGATGCGGACGGATTTCGCGCCGCCTTTCCCCATCAAAGCCATCGCTTCTCCTGAATCACCTGCGCTCCTGAATCAGCGCCGCCGCTGAATCAACGCCGCCTCCGGGGCCACACCTCCGGATTCAGCAGGTTCGGGGGCCGCCGCCCCGCGGTGAACACCCGGATATTCAACACCACCCGATCCGCCATGTCGGCCAGCCCCTTGTCGGTCGAGGAACCGATATGGGGGAGCATCACCACATTTTTCATCCCGAACAGGGGGGATTTTTTAATCGGCTCGGTCTCGTAAACGTCCAGCCCGGCTCCGCCCAGATGGCCCGAGCGCAGGGCGCGCACAAGCGCCCGCTCGTCCACCACCGCCCCGCGGGAGGTATTGATGAGAATCGCCCCTTTTTTCATCCGGGCGATCTCGGCCTCGCCGATCAACCGGCGCGTCTCCTCGTTCAGGGCCGTGTGGAGCGAAACGAAATCTGATTCCGCCAGAAGGCGGTTCAGCGGGAGATAGCGCACGCCGAGCGCCGACTCCTCTTTGGGGTTTCTTTTTTTCCGGCTCCAGTAGCGGACCCTCATCCCGAACCCGCCCGCCATCCGCGCAACCGCCGAGCCGATTCCGCCCAGCCCAGCGATGCCCAGCGTCCGGCCCGCCAGGCTCCTTCCCTCGAGAAGGTAGGGCGTCCACTTCTCCCACCCGCCCGAGCGCACGAAAGCGTCGGCCTCGGGAATCCGCCGGCAGACGGCGAGGAGCAGTGCCATCGCCGACTCGGCCGTCGGCCCCACCACCGCGCCCGGCGTGTTCGTGGCCAGGATTCCCCGCTCGGCCGCCGCCCCGAGGTCGATGTTGTCGAAACCCGCCCCGAAGTTCGCCACCAGCCGAAGCCCGGGGGCGGCGTCCATGAACGCCGCGCCGATGAGGTCCTCCACCATCGGGATAACAACCTGCGCCTCCTTCACCGCGCGCCGGTAAGCGGGCGGTGAAGGCGGGGAATCCCCCCGGTGGACCCTGAGATCGGTGAAATCCCTCAGCTTGTCGAAGTTGCCCGGCCGGAACCGCCGGGAGAGAAACACGCGCGGGAGCTTTTTCCTCGCGGTCGGGCTCATTTCCTCAGCTTGGCCAAGGCGCCCGCGATGCGGTCGAGCCCTTTTTCGAGGTCTTCCATGCTGTTGGCGAAGCACATCCGAAGGTGCCGGGAGGCGTGAACCCCGAAGGCCGAGCCCGGCAGCGCCGCCACCCCCGCCGAGTCGAGCAGATAATCCGCCAGATCCTCGGCGTTCATCTCCACCTCGCTCACGTTGGGGAAGGCGTAGAAAGCGCCGTCGGGCGATTTGCAGGAAATTCCCGGGATCTCGTTCAGCCCCGAGACGAAGAAATCGCGGCGGCGCTTGAAATCCTCCATCATCGCCCGGCTCTCGGACTGATCGTCGAGGATGGCCTTCGCTCCCGCCAGTTGAATGAACGGCGGAACGCAGCTCACCGAGTTCGTGATGAGCTGGGTGAGCTTCTCGGCAATCTCGGCGGGAGCCGCCACAAAACCCAGCCGCCAGCCTGTCATGGCGTAGGTCTTCGAGAACGTCTCGAGCATGATCGTCCGCTCGCGCATCCCGGGAAGCGTGCCGATGGAAACATGCTCTCCCTCGAAGAGCATATGGGCATAAACCTCGTCGGAGAGGACGACGAGATCGTTTTCGATCGCTATCCCGGCGATGGCCTCGAGATCGCTCCGCGTCAGCGTTCCGCCCGTCGGGTTGTGCGGGTAGTTCAGAATCAGCAGCCGGGTGCGCTCGGTGACCCGCTCGCGGAGATCGTCGGCCGAGAAGCGGAAGTTTTTTTCCTCGAGAATGGGGAGCGGGACCGCCTTCGCCCCCGCGTAGAGGACGACGGACTCATACACCGGAAACCCCGGATCGGGATAAATCACCTCATCGCCGGGGCCGGCGAACGCCATGATCGTGTAGTAAAGAAAAGGTTTGCCTCCCGCGCCGACGACGATTTCATCGGGCGTGTACTCGCCCCGGCCCATCCGCCTGAAAAACTCGCAGCAGGCCTCCTGCAACTCGAGCACCCCGGCCGAGGGGCAATAATGGGTCTGCCCGGCCTTGAGCTGGGCGTAGGCCTCCTCGACAATATTAGAGGGGGTGTCGAAGTCGGTGTCGCCGATTTCAAAATGAACGATATCGCGTCCCTGGCGCTCGAGGCCCTTGGCCTTGGCCAGGACAACGAATGAACTCTCGGTCTTGAGCAAATTCATCCGCTCGGCAAAACGCATGGCCCTCTCCTCTTAATCGTTTCCGGTCATTCGCCAGCGATCAATCACCACCGGGCGCGGCCAGCACGCCGCATTCGGCCAGTTCCTTGAGTACCTCGGGCAACGGCAGTCCGACGACGTTCGTATAGCTCCCGGCCACCCGGTCCACAAACCCACCCCCGGCGCCCTGAATAGCATAGGCGCCCGCCTTGTCCATGGGTTCTCCACTGTCAACATAACGCCCGATGGCCGCCTCGTCCAACGAACGGAAGCTCACCTCGGTTTCCACGGCGCGGGTACGGGCGGCGCCGTCCACCAACACCGAGAAGGCGGTGAGCACCTGATGCCCGCGCCCCGAGAGGCGGGCGAGCATCCGCCGGGCCCCGGTGGCATCGGCCGGCTTTCCCAGAACCTCGCCGTCCAGGACCACCACGGTGTCCGCCCCCAGCACCGCCGCATCCGGCCGCCTGCCGACCGCCCAGGAGGCCTTGGCCAGCGCGCTCGCGCGCGCACTCTCGACAGGCGGCAGCGAGGGATCGACACCCTCCTCCTCGGTGGGAGGTGGCGCCAGCACCTCGAAAACGAGCCCCGCGCTCTCGAGCAGTTCCTTGCGGCGCGGCGAGGCCGACGCCAGCACCAGCGGACGCCTCAAATCGATCATTTCCGTTCCAGGTGACGAATTTGAGAAAAAGAAAGGGAGATCAGGGCGCGGGATTAATAGTCCCGCTCCACAACGTAGTCGGCGATGGCCCTGAGGGAATCGACGTGGGTGGAGTCGGGAAGCGCCGAGAGCGCGGACTTCGCCGCCTCGACATAGCTCCGCGCCCTGTCAAGGGTATAGGGAATCGTTTTGTATTTCTCCATCAACTCGAGGACGACCTCGAAATCCTCGGATGAGATCACGTCCGAATGCGTCACAAGCTGATTGACCCGCTCGAACTCCTCCGGCGTCGCCTCTGCGCACACCCGGAGAAGCGGCATCGTGATATTCCCCTCCCGAAGGTCCTTGCCGACCTCCTTGCCCGTGCGGTTCTCCTCGCCCATGTAGTCGAGCGCGTCGTCCACGAGCTGGAAAGCATAGCCCACCTGGACGCCGAACTGGTTCAGGGCGTTAACGATTGGCGTTGAGGCGTCGCCGAGAAGGGCGCCGACCCGGCAACTGGCCGCGATGAGGGCGGCAGTCTTTCGGTAGATCACATCGAGATACTCCTCCTCGGTGATCCGCACGTTGTACATATTGACAAGCTGGAGCACCTCGCCCTCCGAGAGAAGGGTACAGGTGTCGGACATGGTCTGGAGGATTTCGCTGCTCCCGTCCTTGGCCATCATCGAAAAACTCCGGGCAAAGAGAAAATCCCCGACCAGAACGCTCGCCTCGTTTCCCCATTTCGAGTTGGCGGACTCGTTTCCCCGACGTACCTCGGCCCCGTCCACCACATCGTCGTGGAGGAGCGTGGCGGTGTGAATGTATTCGACGACGACGCTCTGGGTTATGGCGCGCGGGCCTTCGTAGCCGCAGGCCCGGCTGGCGAGCAGGAGCAGCAAAGGGCGGACTCGCTTTCCGCCCGAGTTGCTGAGATGTCCGCTGACATCCGGAATCAAGACGACATCGGAGCGGAAATTGTCCTGAATCGCTTCCTCGACTTGCTCCATATCGGCGGAGAGGTTTTCGACAATTTCGGAAAACTTCATCGTTCCTCCGGATGGTCGAAATGAGAAAGCGGAAAATTCATCCAAAAACAGCGGAAACACACAAAACGGGGCATTCTCGGAGGGCCGGGGGAGCCCTGTCAAGGCCGCCCCGGCTGAACACCGCCCCGGGGTGACTCGGGGGGCCATGTCCGCTAGATTATCCACCCCCTGAGGCGGTACGGAGGAGGAACCGGGATGGGCCGGAAAATTCGAATCACGGCCGGGGCGGTCCGGATGGAGGCCGATCTGTTGGACGCGCCCACGGCGGACCTGCTCTGGGAGGGGCTCCCCACCGGGGGCCGGGCCAACATCTGGGGCGAGGAGATCTACTTCGCCATTCCGCTCGACGCCCCCGCCGAGCCCGCCGCCCGCGAGGAGATGGCGGTGGGCGAAATCGCCTACTGGCCTCCGGGCAAGGCGTTTTGCATCTTCTTTGGAAGGACCCCGGCCAGCGAGGACGACGCCCCGCGCGCGGCGAGCGCGGTGAACCCCCTCGGGCGGCTCACCGGGGACGCAGGCGCGTTCCTGGGCGTCCCGGGCGGCGAGGAAGTCCTGATCGAGAGGGTCGAATGACCCGGAGGGCCGAATGACCCGGAGGGCCGAATGACCCTGGACAAATCCTCAACCGAGGGCAGCGCCGAAGGCAGGGCCGACTGCGTAATTCTCCACTACAACGAAATCGGCCTGAAGGGGAAAAACCGCCCGCATTTCATCCGCCTGCTCGCCCGGCGGATCGAGATGGCCGCCCTGCCCCACCGGCCCGGCCGGCTCACCCGCCTCTCCGGGCGCTTCCTTCTCGACGTGAAGCCCGAAACCGACTGGAAGGGCCTGCGCGATGCGCTGGGCCGCGTATTCGGGCTCGCCTACTTCGCCCGCGCCCGGAAATTCCCCCTCGATCTGGGCGCAGTCGCCGAGGGCGTACTCGAGATGATCGCCCCGATGGAAATTTCGAGCTTCGCGGTGCGCACCCGGCGGGAGCATAAGGGAATTCCCGCCAGCTCGAAAGAGTGGGACCCGGCCATCGGCGCGCGCATCCAGGCCCGCCGCCACCTGCCCGTCAACCTGACCGCGCCCGGCACGACGATCCACATCGAAGCCCTCAAGAACCAGGCCGTCGCCTACGCCGAAAAAATCCCCGGCCCCGGCGGGTTGCCCATCGGAGCCAGCGGCCGGGTCGCCGCCATGCTCTCGGGCGGGATCGATTCGCCCGTCGCCGCCCGGCGGATGATGAAGCGCGGCTGCGAGGTCGTCTTCGTCCATTTTCACGGTGCGCCCTACCTGAGCCGAGTCTCGGCCGAAAAGGCCGGCGACCTCGCCGAGATACTGGACGGCTACCAACTCGGCAGCCGCCTCTACCTCATCCCTTTCGGGGCGCTTCAAAAAGACATCGTGCTCACCGCGCCCGTGGCGGATCGGGTCGTCCTCTACCGCCGGTTCATGGTGCGGATCACCGAGCGCATCGCGGCCCTCGAGAGCGCGCTGGCCATCGTCACCGGCGAGAGCTTGGCCCAGGTCGCCAGCCAGACCCTCTCGAACATGGCCGCCGTCGAGGAGGCCGCAACGATCCCCATCCTCCGGCCCCTCGTCGGAATGGACAAAGAGGAAATCATCGCCGAGGCGAAGGCGCTGGGCAGCTTCGAGATTTCAATCGAGCCCGATCAGGACTGCTGCTCGCTTTTCGTGCCCAAGCACCCCGCCACGAAATCAAAACCCGTCCACCTCCGCCGCGCAGAGGCCGCTATGCCCGCCGATGAGATGATCGACCGCGCCCTCGCCGAGAGCGAGGTGCTCGAAATCACCGCCGGAAAAAGGCCCGTGACCAGGGCGTTTTTGGAGGTACATCCGATTGAGGTGAAGGAAGGGGTTTAGGGGGGGGTGATACCTTAGATCCATCCCCTCACCCGGCGACATGGATCTCGCGGATGGGGTATTGCTGGAGGTTTTCGATGCCCTCTCCGTGGACGATGCAGCAGTCCCCGAGCCAGACGCCCCGGGTCTCGTCGTGGTCCGAGGGCCAGCCAACGACGTTGATGCACTGATTTTTCTCGAAGATGAAATCGGGGTCGGTGATCCGGTCGCCGTTCCCGCGCACGTCGGGGCGCGCGTTTCGGTTCGACCAGCCGCAGATGCTGGTCTTGGCCATGTAGCCCGCGTCCTGAATCGTGTCGAGGCAGAGCCGGGTGAGGTCCCCCGTCCGGACACCCGGCCTGATCGCGGCGGCGATGTCGTCGCTCGTCTTGACGGCGAGGCGGAACATCTCCTCGTACTCGGGCGTCGGGTCGCCCACGAAAAAAGTTCCCCAGATCTTCCCCGAATAGCCGGCCGTTCCCACCGCCACCTCGGTCATGACGGCATCGCCCGCCCGGATCGGCGTTGTGAGCGGGTAGTAGTGCGGATAGTTCATGTCGGGATCGCTCATCGGGGTGCGCCCGACGTGGCCCAGGCAGACACGCCCTCCCATGTCCACCGAGGCGCGGACCAGGACGTTGTAGAGATCGCAGGGGCGCACGCCCGGCCGCACGGCGCGGACCATCATCTCGTAGGCGGCGTCGGTCATGGCCGCGACCCGCCGCATCAGGGCGATTTCCTCGTCGCTCTTGATCAGGCGCAACTCCTCGTACCACGAGGTGAGGACCTCAAACTCCGCCCCGGGGAGGGCCCCGGTGATCGTCTCGTGGGCCTCGTGGGGGAGGTGGATGCCGAGCCAGGCGGACTCGCCCACGATGCCGATCCGCCGGTTTTCGAGGCCGAGTTCCCTGAGGCGCTCCGCCACGCGGCGGGGGGCATGGGTCATCCCGCCGGCCTCGAAGAAGGTTCCGCCCGCGCGGACATCGCGGATGGGCGACATCGCCTTCGTATTTTTGACGTGGTTTTTGTACATGATGAACATCGTCGGCTCCCCCTCCAGGGGGAAGACGATGAACGTCTGGCCGGCGGAGGCGACGCTCGCGAGGTAGACGATGTTCGTCTGGCCCGGGTCCATGTTCATCGAGCGGCTGACGCCGTAGACCACCAGGGCGCCGAGGCCCTTTTTCTCCATCGCCGCCCGGATGTTGGCGTAGCGGCGCTCGTATTCCTCCCCGGAGAACCAGGGCCAGAAATAATTCGGGCACTCCATCGCGGCGCCCTCCCCCCGGGCCGCGGGAGCGGCGATTGAATCCCGGCGGCGGCCGCGCCGGAGAATCGCCGGCCCGCCCTAAAGCGTGACCCGCCTGGGGCGGCGCTTGGGCCGGTCCACCGGGAAGGTGATGCCGCTGGCGTTGACGCCCATGTTGATCATCAGCTTGGCCAGCTCTATCGAGGCGCCGTAGCCCTCGATGACCGGCACATCCCAGCCGCGCTCCTTGAGGCCGTCCTCGACGAAGGGCTTGAGCCAGAAACAGCCCGAGCAGCCGAAGGTGATGACCTCGGCGCCGTCTTCCTCAAGGGCCGATTCGGCCTCGGCGATGGCGCGCTGGACGGCCTCGGAGGGCTCGCCGCGCAGCGCCTTTTCTTTTTCCTCGTGCAGCGACTCCTCACCCTCGAATCCGGGCCGGGGGTGATAGTAGCCGAAATTCCGGATCGAGGCGCAGCGTTGCTCGAGCCTGTGCTGAAAAACGAGGTTCCGGTAGTACATGTTATGCGTCTCGGCGAAGTCGATGACGCTGAACTTGTTTCCCAGCATGGTGGCGAGGTACATCTGCGAAAAAGCGTTGGCGGTGACGACGACGCCGTATTTTCGCGAAATCTCGCGGCACTCGAAAAAGCCCGGCTCTCCTCCGCCGAGGAGAATGATGCCGTTGTACTTGCCGCTCTCGCAGGCCTCGCGGACGATGCCGAGCCGCCCCCCCGACACGAGCCCGAACTCCTCGCGGTTCTCGACCGCCCAGTCTCCGTAGGAGGCCAGCGTGCCCCGGTCGAACTCCCATTCCACGTCATCGAGATGGTGCTTCACCATCTCGTAGTTCATCAGGCTCTCCTCTTTCGTCCTGCCCAGCTTGCGCTCGTAGTAGCGGCTGTCGTCCGGTACGTGGAAGGGTTGAACGAGCAAAAAGCGGTATCTTTTATTTCCATTTTCCATGACATCTCTCCCCTTTTTTGATGGCGATGATGGGTTTCCTTTTATCAGCTTAGCGTAAGCTTAGCGGCTGGACTGAATAACCATACTATCCCGAATCCCCCGGCGGCGCATCCCGCCACGCCCTGAAAAACGCCCCCAGCCCGAGGGCGAAACCGGGCCAGAAAATCCACCACGGATAGGGCCCCGGCATCTCACCGCGCATGGCCGCGGGCCCCCGCCAGAGATAGCTGGCGATGATGACGAGCCCCGAGAGAACGACGGCCGACCATCCCCCCGCGCCGAGCCGGAAGACCCCTCCCCCGCCCGTGCGATACGCCACCGCCGCTCCGCAGCCGATGAGCCCGGCCGAGACCACGACCGGCGACCACACGGGCCCCACCCAGACGATGGGGATCAGAAAGAGAACATCGAGCGTGAACACCGAGGGCGGCCAGCCGAGAACGGCCCAGAGCCAGATATAGTAGAAGATGTCCCAGACTCCGAAGGCGGCCATGAAATATCCGAAGCGGACCCAGGGGCGGGTGTCCGCCAGCCAGGCCACCGCCGCGAGCATGATCATCGTCGCCGCCTCGCGGGCGATCTCGACCCCGAGGATAGACTCGATCATCTCGGGTTTGAGCGGGAAGGCGAAACCTCCGGGGTAGAAAATCCGCCGCAGGTAAACAACGACGGCCGCCTCCACAAACGCGAAGGCGGCCGCCCACACAAACAAGACTACTAGTTTTTTTTGAATCTCCCGCCGCGCGAGCGCATCCTCCCCGCGCACGGTCCGGGCCTAGTTTTCTTTAAGCCGGCTCACCGCTTCGGCCGGCAGCGGCTCGCCGCAGGCCGCGTTCTGGGTGGACTGCTCGGGGGTGCGGATTCCCGGGATGACGCAGGAAACATCTGTGTTCGAGACGCAGAAGCGAATCGCCGCCTCGGCTGGGCTGATGTTGAGCTGGCCCGCCACGTCCCGCACCCGGTTCAACTGGTCCTGGAATTTTCTGATGTTCTCGGGCGAGAGTGCGTTCTTTCGCCGGTCTCCCTCGGCGAACTCGAAGGTCTCGTCGATGCGGCCCGAGAGAAAACCCCGCTTCAGCGGAACGCGGCAGATGACGCCCAACCCCGCCGCTTTCGCCCGCGCGAAGGAGGCCGCCGGGCTCTGGCTCAGGATGTTGTACTCCATCTGCATGACCGAGGGCCGGCTCTGCTCGACGGCGTAGTCGCACTCATCGTCGGTGTTGACCGAGACGCCCCAATTCTTGATCTTGCCGCCGTCCTTGGCCTTCTCGAGAACGGCGTAGCTGTCCTCGGCCTGCATGTTGTCGAGATTCGGGTTGTGAAGCAGATAAAGATCGATGGCCTCAACCTCGAGGCGTTTCAGGCTTTTTTCGAGGGCATTCGCAATGTACTCGGGCGTGAAGTCGCGGACGCCCGTCTCCATGTTGTTACCGCCCTTGGTGAAAATGATGATGTCGTGGCGGTCGGAACGTTCCTTGAGGAACTTGCCGATGACGTTCTCGCTCAGCCCCGCGCCGTAGGCGTCCGAGGTGTCGATGAAATTCATGCCGCCGTCGATGGCCGCGTGGAGGGCCCTGTTGCTCTCGTTGTCGTCCACGGGGCCGAAGGCGCCGCCGATGGTCATCGCACCGAAGCCGACGACTGTCACCTCGAGACCCGTGTTTCCGAGGATGCGTTTTTCCATGTCAAAAGTCTCCTGTCTTGAAGAATGAAAGATTCCTGCAAATACGCTCGGGCCGCCGGGGACCGGCCGCCAGCGTAGATTTTCTCGGGTACGGGAAATCATATCCGCCCCGGAGGAATCGGGCAATCGCGTACCGCGCCCGACTCCGCCTTCGTGGCCAAGGGCGGGACCGGCGTGCCATAATGCGAAGCGTATTTCCGGCAGCGCTCCTCATCGCCGACAGGTGGCCGATTGCTCGAATCCCTGCATCCCAACTATATCGCGCTCATCTCGGCCTTCTTCACAGCCTCGGCCCAGACCCTGTTAGGCAAATCCATCGGCCAGCTCAGCCCCGCGGTGGCTTCTCTCGTGGCCAACGTGGTGATCACCATCATCGCCGCGACCTTCTACCTCGCCGGGAGCGGAGTTGAAGCGTGGCCACCTTACGCAATTGCCCTGTTCGCCGTTTCCGGCGCCATCGCCAACTTCGCCGCCCGCTATCTGATGTACCTGGCAATTCACTTGATCGGGCTATCGCGCACCCAGGTGCTTTTTCAGTTCTCTCCGCTTTGGTCCTCGCTGGTGGCAATCACCTTCCTGGGCGAGCGGCCCACCGCCGAGGTCGTCATCGGGACGGTGCTCATCGTGGGCGGGGCGACACTCATCATGGCTGAGCGCGGCGGGGAGGACCAAAAAAAACGGTTCGTTTACTACCTTCTCCCCATCCTGGCGGCCCTGGTCATGGCGGCGGCGCCCTCGATGCGCAAGTACGCATTCAGCATGATTCCCTCGGCCACCTTCGGCCTGGCCGTCGCCTGTTTCGTGGCCTCGTTTCTTCAGGCCGCGCTTCTTCCGATCACCGAGCGAAAGACCGGATTCAAGGCCGAGCTTCGGCCCGTCCTGATCGCCGTTGCCGGAGGCGTCATGAACGCCTTCGCTGCGATGGCGTTCTGGGTTTCGCTCCGGCTCGGCGATGTGGTCGAGGTGGTGCCTATCCGGCGGATATCGGTTCTGCTGGTGGTTCTTTTCTCGTGGCTCTTCATGGGCAAGCTAGACACGATCACCTGGCGGGTCGTCGCGGGGGCCTTCATCACCCTCGCCGGCGGGCTGGCCATCATCTGGGGTGGATAATCACGCCCGTCCGCTGGACCCGCCCTCCGGGCGAAGGGGAATTTCCCCGGCGGCTAGGCCAGCAGCTAGGCTGGAGGCTCGTTGAAGCTGATGAACACCATGTCGGCCGCCTCGTCGCGGTTCGGAATCAGGGCCTGATACTCCGGAGAGTCATACCAGGCCTTCGCGGCGACCTGATCGGGAAACTTGATGACCACCGCCTGCTTGTGGGAGTGCTCGCCGTGGAAGACATCGGCCACCTTCCCCCGGAGTATGAACTCGCCCCCATGAGCCGCGACCGTGGGCTGGGCGCCCCCTCCGTAGGCCTTGAACTTTTCAGGGTTTTTCACATCGACATGGACAACGACAAATGCGCTCACTCTTGTCTCCTTTGATGATTGGGGCGAATCCGGCGCACCCCCCCCGGATTGAAATAGCTGGTGGGGCCCGGAAACACCCGGTTAAAGCGAATTCGGAACAAGCCCGTGGCGCCCGGAAACGCCGATTGTATTTTGCGGGGTGCAATCACCGGAAACCGGGACTAAAATAGCTGATCGAGCGGATAACAAAAAGCCGCGATCTTCCACGAGGGAAACACCATGAAACCGACAATAGGCCTCATCGCTGGTGCGGCGGCGCTTCTGACCGCCCTGTCCCCGGCCGTTCCGGCGGCCGCCTACAAAAAAGCCGACCTGGCGCGCCTCAAGAAGACCAAGAAATGCCCAAAATGTGATCTGAGCGGAATCAAGATTCGCCGAAAGGGGATGACCCTCTACAAGGCCGACCTCAGGGGGGCCAACCTCGAGGGCGCCGACCTCCAGGGAGTGATCCTCTGGCGCGCCAACCTCGAGGGCGCCAACCTGAAAAAAGCGCTCCTGCTCGAGACCAATCTGCGCTTTGCGAACATGAAGGGCGCCAACCTCGAGGAGGCCGACCTGCGCCGCGCCAACCTGCGATTCACCGACCTTCGGAAAGCGAATCTCTACGACGCCAACCTCGGGCGCGCCATGATGCAGGGGACCAAGCTCCAGGGCGCCAACCTCAAATACGCCAACCTCAAGCGGGCGGTGCTTAAGGGAAAGGTGAAATTCAAGGGCGCCATCCTCGACTTCGCCCGCTGGACCAACGGCAGGAAATGCAAGAAAGGCTCCCTCGGCAAGTGCAAGCGCTAGCCGGGCCACCGGGAAAAGACTTAATCGATTAAGGGAAAGAGCACGGCGCCTTCAGGCGTCCACCTCGACCGTCCCGGCGGGGCCGTCGATGACCTCGCCGATGATCCCCGCCGCCGGGACGCCCTCCGCGTGCATCTCCTGAACCACCCCCAGCGCTTTCGAGGCCTCGACCGCGATGAGAAGACCGCCCGAGGTCTGGGCGTCGTTCAGGATGGCGGCCATCTCCCGGCTGACGCCGGCCGAGGTCTCGACGAAACCCTTCGTCCACTCGCGGTTGCGCTCGCCGCCGCCGGCGGTGCCCACCATCGCGTGGGGCAGCAAATCGTCGAACTGGGGAACATCCGTGAAGCGCACGCGCGCGCGCGCGCCGCTCGCCTCCATGACGTTGTGCAGGTGACCGAGAAGGCCGAAACCCGTGATATCGGTCGCGGCGTGGACGCCCGACCGCGCCATGATCTCGCCGGCTGTTTTGTTGAGCGCGCACATCGATGCGACCGCCTCCTCGAAAATCCCGTCCTTGAGCTTGCCGCTGTGCCCGAAGATACTCCGCGCCGCCTTGACGATGGGGTTCACCGCCTTGGTGACGTTGGTGACGATTCCGGTGCCGATTTTCTTGGTGAGGATGAGCTTGTCGCCCGCCCTCGCCCCCCGGTTGGTGATCATCCGGCGGGGATCGACCGTGCCCGTGACGGCGATGCCGTACTTGGGCTCGGGGTCGTCCACGCTGTGGCCGCCGGCGATGACGGCCCCGGCCTCGCGGACGACATCCGCCCCCCCCGCCATGACGCGCCCGAGGACATCGAGCCCCAACTCGCAGGGAAAGGCCACCAGATTGAGCGCGGTGACGGGCTGCGCCCCCATTGTGAAACAGTCGCTCAAGGCGTTCGCCGCTGCGATGCGCCCGAAATCGTAGGGATCGTCGACGATGGGCGTGAAAAAATCCACCGTCTGGACGAGAGCCAGATCCTCGCGGAGCTTATAAACGCCTGTATCGTCGCCTGCATTGGTGCCGTAGAGCAGGTTCGGATCGCTGAACGGCTCGAAACCGCTCAACGCTTCTCGCAGGTCCTCCGGACCCAGTTTCGAGCCTCAGCCCCCCGCCTTGACCAGGCTGGTGAGCAGGATTTTCTTATCAGATGCCGCCGTCACATGCCTCTCCTTTTTCCCCCGGCGGGGGAAGCCTTGAGCGCGAAACTCCCAACGGGCTTATATCACGGATAGGCAAAACCTATAAATAAGGGAAAATGCCCCGCTTCGAGACCCTAGAATCCCCTCAAAAAAACGCCCCCCCGGCTCGGAGCCGGAGGGGCGGAGATTGATCAAGTTCTTAATTTTCTTGGATGTCAGCTAAATCAAAATCAGTTGGTATTCGTCCGCCAACAGCGCTTCAGTTTTCGCTTTGCCGTTACGCATTTATTGCGCTATTTATAAATCTCACCCGCGTCCCATCCAGATTCAAGAGCAAGGGTAATATCTTTCCCACCCCCAATGGTGGCGTAATCCCCGCTGGCGACGTTGCCGTTCGCGCTGGTGCCGTCGCCGCCCCCGTTTACGCTCGCACCGAAGCCGCTCGCGGTGTTGAATTCTCCCCCGGTGACGCTCGATACCTCTCCGCTGGCGATGTTCTTCTTACCCCCGCTTACGCTAGCGGCGCTGCCGCTGGCGGTGTTGGTTCTTCCCCCGCTCACGCTGGAATAGTCGGCGCTGGCGACGTTGCCGTCGGGTGTGTTGAGACCCCCGCCTCCGCTCACGCTGGAGGCAAATGCGGAGGCCGTATTGTGCATACCTCCGATCACGCTGGAGCCCATTCCAGTGGCGTTGTTGAACATTCCCCCGCTCACGCTGGAGTGTTCATTGGTTGATTCGTTGTCGAATCCACCGGAAACACTGGCGGCCCTTCCGTCCGCCACGTTTTTCATGCCGCCGCCGACGCTGGCCAAATCGCGCTTGGCCTCATTCCCGTAGTAGGAAAGGGATTCATGGCCGCCGCCGCTGACGCTGGACCATCTCCCGCTGGCGGTGTTCACCTTGCCCCCGCTCACGGTGGCCGCCTGGCCGCTGATCGTGTTCTCCTCTCCGGCGACAAAACCGCCATAGCTCGAGTAGTTGTGTTTTTGGCCGACGATGAAGTTGTGCGAGCCGCCGCGATCGGGCGTTCCAGGCGCTTCGTTATAGCCGACGACGAGGTTGCCCGTGCCGTTGACGGAGTCGCTGGTGGCTCCTGAGCCGCTTCTGATGTGAACGTTGCAGCCCGTGAAGATGACATGAGGCCCGGCGAGGCCGTCGAGCGTGCCCGCGTTCCGGGTCACGCACGAAAGAAGGGTTTCAAGCGCGACGATCCTGGCTTCGAGTTCGGCATTCGTGGCTGAATGCGCGGGGCCGGCGATCAAGAGAAAAACGCAAACAAACAAGCCGATAATCGAATCATATATTCGTATTTTCATCGCAAACTCCCCCCGGAACAAATCCACGAACAGCTCATCAATACTGAAACCTAATATAACAATAAGTTATTATTATAAATTTCGCCACCAATTAACAGTTTGCTTGTGTCCTGCGTCACTTTCGAACCCGAAACCGGCTCATAGTCAGGTATTTGCGCCGTTTCTTCCCTCCGCTTGAATCCGCCGCCGGGCGGGTACATATTGGGCGCAAATAAATATCCCCGCCTCCCGCCACGCCGGGCGCCGGTTTCGGCGCGGGGGCGAATTTCGACATTGAACTGATTGAACTGAATAGAGGGATGCCGAGATGAAAGTAGTCATATCCGACGATTATCAGGACTGCATCCGGGGCCTCGATTGCTTCTCGAAAATGGCCGCGCACGATGTCGTCATCCACAACGACACCGTGAAGACGGTGGACGCCATCGCCGAGCGTTACAAGGACGCAGAGGCCCTCGTCCTCATCCGGGAGCGAACACCCATCACCGACGAACTCCTCGAAAAACTCCCCAACCTCAAGCTCATCAGCCAGACCGCCCGGGGGGTGAACCACATCCCACTTGAGGCCTGCACCCGCCGCGGCATCGTCGTCGCCGCCGGGGGCGGGAACAAAAACGTCACCGCCGAGCTTTGCTGGGGGCTGATTCTCGCCGCCTCGCGGAACATTCCTCTTGAGGTGCAGAACATGAAAGAGGGCCGCTGGCAGACCACCCTCGGCACCCGCCTCACGGGCAAGACGCTGGGGGTATACGCCTACGGCGGGATCGGCAACATCGTCGCCAAGGTCGGCGCCGCCTTCGGGATGAATATCCAGGCCTGGGGCCGCGAGGGGAGCCGGGAGCGCGCCGAGGCCGACGGCTTCGAGATGGCGGCGAGCCGCGAGGCGTTCTTCGAGGAGGCTGATGTCGTGAGCATCCACATCCCCCTCAAGCCCGACGCGCGGGGGATCATCACCTCGGAGGACCTGGGCCGCATGAAGCCAACCGCCCTTTTCGTCAACACGAGCCGGGCCGGCCTCGTCGAGGAGGGCGCGCTCGAGGCCGCCCTCAAGGCCGGGCGCCCGGGCCGCGCGGCGGTGGACGTTTACGAGGACGAGCCCGTCCTCGGAGGCAACCACCCCCTGCTCGAGTTGGACAACTGCCTCTGCTCGCCCCACCTCGGCTACGTCTCCCAAGATTCATTCGAGGAATACATCGGCGGCGCCTTCGACCGGGTCGTGGCCTTCGCCGAGGGAAATCCGATCGACGTCATTAACCCGGAAGTTTTGAAATAAACGGAGAAATTTCCTTGGACTTCGCTTTCAATGAAAAACAGGAGTTGATGCGGCGGACGCTGGACGAGCTGTTGACCCGCGTCTGCCCGCCCGAGTACGCGATGGCGTGCGATCAGAAGGGTGAGGCGCCGGTCGAGGCCTACGCCGCGATGGCGAAAGACGGCTGGATCGGCGTTTCCGTCCCCGAGGAATACGGCGGGATGGGCGGGGACGCGCTCGATCTGGCCATCGTGCTCGAGACGGCGGGAAGCCATTATCTCGACCTCGCCACCATGATCTTCCGGAATGTCTGCTACGGATGCGAGGCGATCCTGATGAGCGGCACCGAGGCCCAGAAAAAAAAATTCGTCCCGGCGGCGGCGAGCGGCGACGCCTTTTTCGCCTTCAGCCTGACCGAGCCCGACGCGGGCTCGGACGCGGCGGCCATCATCACCCGCGCCGAACGCGAGGGCGAAACTTTCCGCATCACCGGCACGAAAAACTTCACCTCCGGGATGCCCATCGCGACGCATATCCTCGTCGCCGTGCGCACCGACAACTCGGGCGACAAACACGAGGGCATCACGAACTTCATCATTCCGGCGGATCGCGAAGGCGTCTCTTGGAAAAAGCTCGGCCTTCTCGGCCACCGGGCGATGGGCACCTGCGAAGTGCACTACGACGGCGTCGAGGCCGGGGAGGACGAAGCGCTGGGCCCAATCGGCGGAGGCTGGCAGGGGCTGATGGACTACATCACCACCGAGCGGCTCTGCCTCTCGGCCGCGCGGACCGGGGCGGCCGGGGCGGCGCTCCGTCTCGCCCTCGATCACGCCAAGGAGCGAAAGCAGTTCGGCCGGCCCATCGGCAAGTTCCAGGCCGTGAGCCACATGCTGACCGAGATGCACACCCTCGTGGACACCGCGCGGCTTCAAGTCTACCGTTTCGCCTGGCTCGTCTCCGAGGGCAAGCAGGGCCGCATCGAGGCCGCGACGCTGAAACTTTTCGCGGGCGAGGCATATAAAAGGGTGTCCGATCTGGGCGTCCAGGTGATGGGCGCTTACGGCTACAGCAGCGAATTCGCGATGGAGCGCCACTACCGGGACGCCCGCCTCGCCACCATCGGAGCGGGTACGAGCGAGATCCAGCGGAACATCATCGCCAAGGCACTCGGCCTCTAGCGTTCCTTAATTCTCACTTACACCCGGGTATCCACCTGCTTCTCTCGGGCCGGGGTCCTCTTTCACCCTCGGGCGGGGAAGCAACGGGGTTTTCCGAAAGGCGCCTCGACTGCTTTCACATCTCGGGTCAATGCCATGTTCACGAAATTCACTCATAATGCCGAAAATGTCCGGGCGGATTGAAATCTCCGCGAGAATCGGATAATCAGTCATTCACCCGATCATATCGTCCGCGCCTGCGGACGCTCTTTTTCATTAGGTGGAACGCGATGGAGAATAATAAATGCCGCTGGACCCGGACGTACTGAAAAGAGAGTTTCCCGAATTCGAATTTACCGCCGAGCGGGGGAAAATTCGCGAGTTCGCACTGGCGCTCGGCCTCGAGGACCCCGTTCATTTCGACGTCGATGCGGCGCGCGCGGCGGGTTTTGAGGATCTTCTCGCCCCCCCGACGTTCACGCGCCAGTTCTGGCACGAAGACGAAAAAAACGATCCGATGCCCCACCTGGGCTACGACCCCAAGCGGCGCCTCCACGGGGAGCAGGAGTTCGAATACCACAAACCCCTCGTCGCCGGAATGGCGCTACACGGGCGAAACGTCATCGCCTCGACGCGCGAAAAGGAAGGCCGCCGGGGCGGAATGATGACTTTCGCCGTGATCGAGACGCGATTTGTCGATAAAAACGGCGAGCTCGTCCAGGTGGCCCGGCGCACGCTGATCGAAACGGCCGCGCCGCCCAAAGAGGCCGAAAAGGAGTAACCCCTTGCCCGAACAAATTTCCTACGCAAACTGGGACACCCTCGCCGAGGGCGCTGAGCGCGAGACATCGATGGGGCCCCTCACCCGCACGGATTTTGTCCGCTTCGCTGGGGCCAACGGTGATTTCAACCCGAATCACCACGACGAGATTTATGCGATCAGGGCGGGATTCGACAAAATTTTCGCGCCGGGGATGCTTCAGGGCGGTTATCTGGCGCGGCTGATATCGGAGTGGGTGGGACCGGGCGCTCTGCGCACCCTCCGGATCCGTTTCTCGGCGCAGGCCTGGCCGGGGGACATGGTGATCTGCCGGGCGAAAGTGACCCGCCGCTTCGAAGAGGCGGACGAGCGGCGCGTCGAAATCGAGGCCGAGGCCGTCAACCAACACGGCGACGCGCTCATTAAAGGGAACGCTATCGCCGCGCCTCACTCCTGAACCCGCGGAAAGAGGGTTTTATGCTTGAAGGCTACCGCATTCTCGATCTGGGACAGGTCATCGCCGGGGCAATCGGCGGGATGGCGCTCGCCGACATGGGCGCCGAGGTCATCAAGGTGGAATCCCCGCGCGGGGATCTCGGGCGAAATCCGGGTATCGCCGGGATCGGCGATGTTTCCAGCATATTTTTGACTTTCAACCGGGGAAAAAAAAGCATCGTCCTCGATCTGAAAACCGATGACGGGAAAAAAGTATTGCTCGACCTCGTTGCCACATCGGACGCCGTTTTGGCGAACTTCCGGCCGGGCACGATGGATCGCCTCGGCCTGGGTTTCGATGTCTTGCGGGAGCGCAACCCCGAAATCGTTTTCGTCGATTCGAGCGGATACGGCGACACGGGGCCATGGCGCGACCGGCCCGCGTTCGATCTGGTCGAGGTGGCGATCAGCGGACACATGTCCATCACGGGCGAGCCGGGGCGGCCCCCCGCGCGGCCCGGCACCCCCTCGGCCGATATATCGACTGCGCTCTACTGCGCCCTCGCCTGCATGGCGGGGCTCCTCGGAAAAGCAAAGGGCAAGGGCGCACAGCATATGGAAGTGCCGATGTTCGATGTCCAGCTCGCCATGCTCGGCTACATCTCGACGATGTACCTCAACAAGGGAGACCTCCCCGGGCCGCAGGGCAGCGCGCACGAGTACATGGTCCCCTATCAAGCGTTCCCGACGGCCACCGGCCATATCGTTCTCTCTCCGAGGGAGGATCGTTTCTACAAGAAAATGTGCGAGGCGATGGGAATCCCGAAGCTGGGCGATGACCCGCGTTTTCTCACAAACGAGCTTCGCTTTAAAAACCAGACCGAGTTGCTGCCGGTGATGGAAAAAATCCTGCTCGAAAAGTCCGCCGAGGAGTGGCTGGCCATTTTCGAGGAGGCGGGCGTTCCTGCCGCGCCGGTGAACAAGCTCGACCGCGCCCTTGAAAACGATCAGGTCCGGGCGCGCGAGTTGATCCGCGAGTACGAATACCCGGGCTCGGGCACCGTGCGCGTCGTCGGAAACCCGATACGCGACCTCACGGTTCCGCGAAATCCGGACCCCGGTCCGGCGCCTCTCATGGGTGAAAACACCGAGGAAATTTTAAAAAACATTCTCGGCTACGGAGAAGAGCAGATTCGCTCCCTCATGGAATCGGGGGCTGTCCAGGGCCCCTCGAATTAAGCCGGCCCGCAGGCGCGGCCGCGTTCCCCCGCTGAAATCGTTCGGTTCCCCGCAACGCCATCGCCCGGAGATGGGTCCGGCGGAAATCTCGAAATCATCGACCGCCAGTTCGGGCGGGCCCGATTTAGGGTGAAAAAAAGCTGCCCAAAATAAAGGGCGCGTTGCGGGCCGTAATTTGGTATGATCGAAGCCCGTCGAGAGATTTGAATGAGGGCTTCTCATGAACGCCAGTTCGAAAAAACGCAGTTCATCGCGGCTCCCGAACGCCGCCTTCGTTGTCCTGATCGACGCCCCAACGCACTCGGACGTTCTCCTTGAGCCGTCGGATATCAGCCTGGGCGGCTTCAGGGTCACGCTCCACGATGAGCCCAAGGTGGGCGAAGTCATCACCTGCTCCATCGACATTCTGAACAAGGTGTTCGAGGGCTGCTCGATGACGGTGGCGCGCGTCGAGGAAAACGGCGGGGACCCTCCTTCCTGGACGACCGGCATGTCGATCAAAATTCCCGATAATCTTCGAGCGGAATTTGAAGCTACATTGAAGATGGCGTTTCCCGATGCGGAGCGGGGAGGGCAGTTGGTCTAACGCCTCCGCATCGTCCGGCGGCTTCACGGAGCCTCACGTTTCATCTCCCTGCCCGGCGAAATTATTCCAAAGCCAAAAACCACCACGCTGTAAGCTTGTGAAATAACCGCCGGGTTCCACATGAGCCGGGACTCCCCGATCGATAGGCCGGACATTGAGCGATTCCTGCTCATGGGGTTTTCTCTTTTTGCCCGATAAATTCCCATAGCCTGTTAGATGTTCAAATAATAAAATTTCCCATCCCGCCCTTTTACGGCGGGGTTTCGGGAAGAAACCGTCTCCGGGATAAAAAAGTCTTGCGGAAGAGTTGGGTTAACGATAGCATCAAATACCATACAAAGCGGTCTTATTGTGCTATTTGTGGCTTGTCATCCCTGACACGGTGAAGCGCATGAGGGACCATCCGCATGGGGCCCATCCGAAAAATCGTCCTCGTAGAGCCCAGAAGCGAAAGCCCGAACATTTACTCGGGTATCCATATCCCGCGCACCGGTGCGGTGCTCCTCGCGACACTTTTAAAACAAGCGGCCTACGAGACAAAAGTATTTTGCGAGGACATCGCCCCGGTCGACGAAGCGGAAATCCTTTCCGCCGACCTCATCGGCATCTCGGCCCTCACCAACACCGCCCGCCCCGCCTACGAGCGGGCGGCGAAGTGCCGAGAGCTCGGCATCCCCGTCGTCATGGGCGGAACCCACGCCACCTTCATGCCGGAGGAGGCGCTGGGCCACACCGATTTCGTCGTCAAGGGCGAGGGCGAGGCCCCTCTGCTCGAATTGCTCTCCGCCCTCGAGGGCCGGTGCGACTTCGCCGACATCCCCAACCTCTCCTATTGGTCCGGAGGGAGACACGGCCGGGGGGGAAGGATTCATAACCCCAACCGCCCCTTTGTCCCGGACCTCGATGCCTTCCCCATCCCGGACTTCGGGCTCGTCCACGGGTGGGACAAAAACTGCATCGCCTCGATTATGACCAGCCGGGGATGTCCCTACGACTGCACGTTTTGCTCGGTGACGGCCATGCTCGGCCGCGGCTACCGCTATTCCAGCGAGGATCGCGTGATCGAGGAGATCAGGCGCTACCGGGAACACGACTACATTTTTTTCTGCGACGACAACTTCGCGGTGAACAAAAAACGGACGAAAAGCATCCTCCGCCGGAAGATATCAGAGGGCCTCGGCATGGAATGGTCCGCGCAGGTCCGCGCCGAGGTCACCGACGACGCCGAGTTGATCGCCCTCATGCGCGACTCAAACTGCTTCAACGTCTACATCGGCTTCGAGAGTTTCAATCCGAAAACCCTGGCGCTCTACAACAAGCGGATGGACGTTGACCGCATCCGGCGCTCGATGGACATTTTCCACAAGCACGGCGTCAAGGTACACGGCATGTTCGTCCTGGGCTCGGACGCCGACGACGCCGAGAGCGTGCGCACTACCGTCCGGCTCGCCAAAAAACTCGACATCGACACCACCCAGTTCATGATCCTCACCCCCATGCCAGGAACGGCCATGACCCGCGACCTCCACGCCGAGGGTCGGATCCGCACCCAGGACTGGGACCTCTTCGACGGCCACTACGTCACCTACGAGCCCCGCCGCATAACGCCCTACGAGCTTCAGCGCGAGACCGTCCGCGCCTTCCGCAAGTTCTACTCCCTCCCCCGCATCGCCTCGCGCCTCATTCGCGGGGATCGGTGGACCGCCTTGCTCCGCGCGGGCGCCCGCCAGTATCTCAGGATGTGGTACCGCCAGAACAAACACCATCTCGACCGGCTGCGCGAGGACATTCTCACCGAGGTGCGCCGGCTGACCGAAGCCGGGCGAAAGAAGCGGCCGAAATACGTCGCCTTGCCCGAAGGGCTCCTGCCCAGCCACCTCGAGCGATTTGTCCGGCGTTTCTTCCACCGGTTGGGAGCGAAGGTAATCTCGTTAAAAATAGAGATGGAGGGCGAGATGGAAGACCTCGCCGGCCGGGCCGCCGAGGCCCTCTCCGGCCTCCGTCATCGGGCAGACCTCATCATCGTCCCCGGAAGCGGCCCCTGGACCATCGCCATGAGCGATAAGCCTCTTATCGAAATTCCCCCCAAGCACTCGCTGCCGGCGCTCTTCTCGCTTCCCATCGAGGAGGACGGCACCCCGAACTATCTCGCCTTCACGCGCATCGGCATGGTCTTCACCAAAAAGGGTGCAAAGGTGAAGCGCGCCTTCGACGCCGCCCTCAGCGATATGGGAAGGATCGAACTGCCGCTGGCCTAGAGGCATCCGGCCCGCCACCCGAACGCACCCGGCCTTTTTTAAAGACGCTCCCAGAATTCCGCCATTTTCCTGCGGACCCCCGCGCCGGGCAAAAGTCCCCGGCCCGCGCCCATGTTGTCGAGCAGGTGCCTGGGCTTTCGCGTGGCGGGGATGACGCAGGTCGTCGCCGGGTTCGAGAGAATGTACTTGAGGAAAAACTGACCCCAACTCTTCGCGCCGGTCTCGGCGAACCACTCCGGGATTTTCATCCCCCTCACGGCGCGAAACAGATTTCCCTTTTCATAGGGCCGGTTCACCAACGTCGCCACCCCCTTGTCGGCGCAAAAGGGCATGAATCGTTTTTCGGCCTCGCGCACGGCGATTGAAAAAGGAAACTGAACGAAATCGATCGGCTCGCGCTTGATCCATCCGGCCATTTCGCCGAACGCGCCGGTGCCGTAGTGGGTGATGCCGATGTAGCGGATTTTGCCCGCGTCCTTCCACTCGCGCAGAGTGCGGAGTTGGGTCCGCGTATCGACGAGGTTATGCACCTGCATCAGATCGATCTTTTTCGTGCGCAGGAGGCGCATCGATTCGTTCATCTGCCGGACGCCCCGCCGCCGGCCGCTGGTCCAAACCTTGGTGGCGAGGAAGGCCTTGTCGTGCAGACCGAGATCCCTCAAAAAATCGCCGGTCACGCGCTCCGCCTCCCCGTACATGGGCGAGGAGTCGAGCACCGTGCCGCCCTCGCGGAAGAAAAGACGGGTCACCTCTCTTCTTGGGGCGAGCACCGCCGGGTCGGTTCCCACATCGAAGGTCCGCGCCGTCCCCAGCCCGACGGCCGGAATTTTCTCCCCGCTTCGGGGAATTGCGCGCTTGAGCTGCGGGCCGGTGGCGTGGGCGCTCTTTCCGAGCGCCAGCCCGGTGATGGCCCCAGCCGCGGCGGCCAGCCTTAAGAACGTGCTCCGCGTGATTTTCGGTTCATTGGGTTTCGATCCGTTTTCCATCGCCATCTCCTCAAGCCGTAAAACGCTCCCAGAGTTTGAGCATCTTCCTGCGCCCGGCGGCGTCGGGCAGGAGGCCTCGCCCCGCGCCCATGTTGTCGAGAAGGTGCCTAGGCTTTCGGGTGGCGGGAATGATGACCGTCACGGCGGGATGGGAGACGATGTATTTCAGGAAAAACTGACCCCAGCTCTCCGCCCCGAACTCGGCCAGCCACCCGGGCTTGCTCTTCCTCTTCACGGCCCGGAACAGGCGGCCCCGCTCGTAGGGAAGGTTCACCATGACCGCCACCCCTTTATCCGCGCATAGGGGCAGCAGTCGCTCCTCGGCGTCCCTGACCCTGATGTTGTAGCGAAGCTGAAGAAAGTCGAGCGGCTCTTTTTTAACGACGGCCTCGATATCTTCGTAGGCGGAGGGCCTGAAATGGGTGATTCCGATGTAGCGCACCCACCCGGCGTCCCGCCACTTGCGCAGGGTTTTGAGATGGACATCGGTGTCCTTGAGATTGTGTACCTGCTCGAGTTCGATGGTCTTTCGGCGGAAGCGCCGCATGGATTCATTCAACTGGGCGACGCCGTTCTCGCGGCCCCAGGTGGAAATCTTGGTGGCGATGAAAGCCCTGTCGCCCGACCCCAGGCCGGCCAGGATATCGCCCGTCAGCGCCTCGGACGCGCCGTAGGAGGGAGAGGTGTCGATCACCTTGCCCCCTTCCCTGAGAAACAGGCGGACCACCTCCTTGCGGGGGCGGACCATCGCCGGATCGCGTCCGACGTTGAAGGTGTGGGCCGTGCCGAGCCCCACCACCGGAATTTTTTCCCCGCTTTTGGGGATCGTCCGCATGTGCTGCGGCCCTGCGGCGTGGGCGCTCTCCCCAAGTGCCAGCCCGGCCCCGGCGGCAGCGGCCAGCCTTAAAAACGCGCTCCGCGTGATTTTCGGTCCTTCCCGTAGATACTTCGGCGTCATGTCGTCCTCCAATGAAAATGGTAGCGTAATTCTAGCCGGACCCGGCCAGTTTTTCCTGTTTTTTCCCGAGCAGGAGAGCCAGGCCCCCCCATATCGCGGCCAGCGGCACGCTCACGGCGGCGATGGCAGGGAGGCCCAGTCCGAGGCCCGAGAGACCGGCGAAAGCCCACCCGCTCACGGCGTCCCCGCCGCGGTAGACCACGGTATCGATGAAGTTTTTCGACTTGTATTTATCTTCGCGCCCGACCACTGTGAAAAGTACCTCGCGGGCCGGACGCGAGATGGCGAAGTTCGAGGCCCGTCGGATCGACTGAAAGGCGATGAGAACGGCGAGCACCGGCGAAAAGGCGAGAGCGAGAAACCCCGCCATCACCACGGCGGGAAGGAACGCGGCGGCGGCCCCCACTCCGAAGCGGGCCATGAAGCGGCCGGTGACGAACCACTGCGTGAGCAGCGTCAGCAACCCGACGATGAGGTTGATCGACGCGAATACGCGCGTTCGCTCGGCGGGATCGTCAAAGGCACCCGAGACGATGTGAGCTTGCTGAAAATAAACGAAGGTCGAGGTCGTGGTGAAAAAGAGAATATAGAGGCTAATGCCCATCAGGTAGGGAGAGCGAAAGACCCGGGCCGCGCCGGCGAGGATTCCCCCGCCAATTGCGAATTCCCCGCCGACGGCGTCTTCTCTGGCCGCGGCATCATCCCCGGCCGCGGCGTCATCCCCGTCCGCAGCGTCATCCCCGGCCGCAGCGTCATCCCCGGCCGCAGCGCCGCTTTCTATCTCGCCCGAGACTTCTCCGCTCGGGGCCTTACCGCCAGGGGCCCCGATCAGCCGGCGAATGCACTGGACGGCGAGTTCCAGGAAAACCGCCGAGATGGGAAGAAGATTCATCGGCCCGAGCGGCACGGCCAGAGCGGCCGAGATCGCCGGGCCCAGGAGGGCGCCCGCCGTGCCCCCCGCCGCGATGAACCCGAAGAGGCGCTTTCCCTGCTCGTTCCCGAAAATATCGGCCATGAAACTCCAGAAAACCGAGACGACGAAAAGATTATAGACGCTCACCCAGATGAAAAACGCGCGGGCGAGGAACACCCTTCCGGAGCCCGAGGGGAACGCAATGAACAGAAAATAAAAGATCAAAATGTTGGCGACGAAAAACCGGGAGACCGCCGGGACGAGCCGCCGGCGCGGGAACCTCGATACGGCGGCGCCGAACACCGGGACCGCCGCCAGCATGACGACAAATGTTCCGGTGAATAGCCAGGGAAGGTTTCGCACACCGCCCGCGACGCCCATCTCCTCGCGGAGCGGCCTCAGGATGTAGTAGCCGCAGAGAAGGCAAAAGAAATAGGCGAACGAGAGCAGCAGCGCGTGAATTTCATCCCCGCGGACGCTTACCACTCGCCCGAGCATCTCCTCGGTGCGATTTTTCAGTGAAGTCATTGATACTCCCGGATAATCGCGGGATATGTGGCGGCCAGGCGATGCCGGATTTTATTCAATTTCGGCGGAGCGGCAAATCGCCGGATTTTTTCGGAAAACCCCCGAAATTTTCAAATCACCGCCGCTCACGGGCGGACATCTCCCAGCCCATCAGGGCGACCCATCAAGACAGTCCATCAGGTCATATAAAATCCGCCGTTGATGACAAGCGTCTGGCCCGTGATGAAACCGCAGCGGACGAAGGTCAGGACGGTCTCGGCCACCTCGTCCACATGGCCAAAACGCGGCACGGGGGTGTAGGGCTCTTTTATTTTCAAATCGTTAGCGATCATATCGGTGGCGATCGAGGCCGGCGCAACGGAG
>JAVEPB010000112.1 GCA_030922375.1 bacterium
CCGGCCGGGATGTGGGGGGTTTTATAGTCGAGACCGGGGAATGGCGATGCCATTCCACGGCCGGGGATGCGGGAAGTTCCTGTGAGGATGCGCGAAATTCCTGTAGAATCCCGCCCAACCTATTCAAGATGCGCGGGATATCCGGGGTTATCCGGGGTTAGGGGGTTGGCGATGGAGTTTGGGCTCATGTTGCGCGGGCAGTTCGAGCAGGGCGAGGACATGACGGCGCGCTTCGGGGAGTTGATGGAGCAGGTGCGCCGGGCCGATATGCTGGGCTACGCCTCGATCACCAAGGGCTCGCATTACAGCGCGTATCCGCTTCAGGATTTCCAGCAGCTTCCTTTTCTCGCCCGCGCCTCCGCCGAGGGCCCCAACCTCCGGCTGAACGCGGGACTTGTCCTCCTCTCCCTCCACAAGCCGCAGGATATTGCCGAGCAGCTCGCCTCGATCGACGTGATGTCCGGCGGAAGGGTTATCTTCGGGGCCGGTCTGGGCTACCGCGAGGTGGAGTTCAAGGCCTTCGGAACCACCCAAAGCGAGCGGGTGAAACGCTTCGAGGAGAACCTCGAAGCCGTCAAGCGCCTCTGGACCGAAGAGACGGTCGATATGAAGACCTCTCATTTTGAGTTGATGGGGGCGGCCTGTCCGATGAAACCGGCTCAAAAGCCGCATCCCCCTATCTGGATCGGAGCGAACAGCGACCCGGGAATCCGGCGCGCCGCCCGGTTGGGGGACTGCTGGTACATCAATCCCCACAATCGCCTCGATACGACCTACCGGCAAATTGAGGTTTACAAGCGGGCGCTGGATGAACTGGACAAGCCCTTCCCGACGGAATTGCCGATGCGGAGGGAGGTGTTTGTCGCCCCAACCCGCGAGGAGGCAATCCGGATTTGCAGGCCTTTCCTCGAGATCAAATACAAGGTTTATCATCAATGGGGTCAGGACAAAGCCATGCCCGAAGGGGACGACAACCTCGGCCTGGATTTCGAGGAACTCATCCGGGACCGGTTTCTTCTCGGGTCTCCCGACGAAGTGGCGGAGCAGATTATTGGTCTTTCCCGGGGGCTTGGGGTGAACCATTTCATCATGAGTGTTCAATGGCCGGGAATGCCTCAGAGTCTTGTGCTCGAAACCATGCATGCATTGGCGGAGGAGGTGCTCCCCAAAGTTCGACAGGGGATGTAGCCGGACTTTGGGCCAGTTGTGGAAATGAGCCGGGCAATCATTGAGGCGACCGGTGGAGCCTGCCGTTAACACAAATCGTACTAACCGGGCGGGTAAAAGCCGTCAAGGGCGTCTAACCCCGTATATCGGCGTTTTGAATGTTTTTTTTAAAGTTTATCGAAGGAGATTATTCGTATGGGCAGTCCGCTTGTTTCCGCCACTTGGCTTGAGGCGAACCTGGAGAATCCCGATGTTCGCATCATTGAGGTTTCGTCTTCGGATGATGACTCTAGTTATCGGGAATCTCATATCCCCGGCGCCGTATGGCGATTCTGGAAAGACCTGTGCTGGCACGAATCCGACCGGGAATTTCCGGCACCGGACGAGATGGCCCGGCGAATGGGGGAGATGGGTATTCGGGATGATGCCACCGTTGTTCTATACGGCGATCCCGTCCAGTTCGGTTCCTATGCCTTCTGGGCACTTACGATGGGAGGGGTGAGGAACCTCCGCCTTCTGGACGGCGGACGAAAAGCCTGGGTGGAGAGTGACCGGCCCGCAACCAAGGAGGTTGCCGCTCCGGAACCCACTGATTGCAGTCCCGGCGAGGGAGATTCGTCCATGCGGATGGGGCGCGATGAAGTCCGCGACGGCCTGGGAAAGGCCGGGCGCCTTCTACTCGATGTGCGCTCTCCCGAGGAATACAGCGGCGAGCGCGTCATGCCGCCCCCCAATTTCGACCACGGGGCCGAGCGGAAAGGGCGCATTCCAGGCGCGAAGTCTCTTTTTTTCAGGAACGTGGTCAACGAGGACGATACCTTCAAGAGCGAGGCCGAACTCCGCGCCCTATTCGAGACGGCGGGGGTGCCGGAAGCTGACGAGGTCGTCGCCTATTGCCGCCTCAGCCACAGGGCCACCCTCGTCTGGTTCGCCATGCACCATATCCTCGGCTACGAGGGCACCCGCATCTACGACGGCTCGTGGACCGAGTGGGGGAGCATCGTCGGCTTCCCGGTCGAGCGCTGAGCCCACCCGGAATATCCCGGAAAATTACCGGGTTACGCCAGTAAATACGGGGAGTTTCGAAGTAAAGATCGAAAATTTCGATCTCGTTTTCGCCCCTCCAGCTTTCGCCGCTCGCCCCACCAGCAAATTCGGGCAGCTTCGCGGTGGCTCGCACACGCCGCCCCCCGAAACCCTCGCCCGGCGAATGTCCCCTCCGGCAAATGCGGGCCACTTCGCGGCGGCGCGCCCGCGCCCGCCCGTCCCCGGCGCCTCGCCGCTGGTTCCGATTCGTTGACCCCGGCATTCGCCAACAGATAGACTGTTTCTATGCACTTTAAATATTGGCGCTATCGGCTTCCCTGGAGGCCCTCCTATGCTGTGTCCTCAATGCCAGGCCGAGAATCGCGATGAAGCAAGGTTCTGCGGAGATTGCGGAGCCAAGCTAGAGCGTCTCTGCCCTAGCTGCGGAAACGGCAATCCTCCTGCTAACAAGTTCTGTGATTCATGCGGGTCGTCCCTTCAGGATGCTTCAGCTGACCCGACTTCTCCACGGCAGTACGCTTCTCCAGAGACCTACACCCCCGACCACCTTGCAGAGCGCATCCTGACCTCAAAGACTTCTCTTGAGGGCGAGAGGAAGCAGGTCACAGTCCTCTTCGCCGACCTCAAGGGCTCGATGGAGCTTTTAGGCGACAGGGACCCCGAAGACGCCCGCGCGCTATTAGACGCCGTACTCACCCGGATGATGGAAGCCGTCCACCGCTTCGAGGGAACGGTCAATCAGGTGATGGGCGACGGCATCATGGCGCTCTTCGGCGCGCCGCTCGCCCTTGAGGACCATGCGCTCAGGGCCTGCTATGCCGCCCTCGCGATTCAAAATTCAATGCAGGCATTTGCCGAGGAAGCGAGGCGGGAACACGGAGTTGATGTACAGGCTCGCGTGGGGATGAACTCAGGTGAAGTCGTCGTCCGTACCATCGGCTCAGACCTCAAGATGGACTACACCGCCGTCGGCCAAACCACGAACCTTGCCGCCCGGATGGAGCAGTTTGCCCCCTCGGGGAGCATCCGCATGACGGCGGAGACACTCCGGTTCGCGGAAGGGTTTGTTCAGGTCGAGTCCCTCGGTCCTGTTCCCATCAAGGGGATGTCGGAAGCCGTCGAGGTCTATGAGCTCAATGGCGCGGCATCCGGGCGCACACGGTTTCAGGCGACAGCGGCGGGCGGGCTCAGCCGGTTTGTCGGGCGCACGAGCGAACTTGAGGGCTTGGAGTCCGCCCTTCACAAGGCGGGCGAGGGACAGGGGCAGTTGTTCGCCACTGTGGCTGAGGCGGGAGTGGGTAAGTCTCGATTGTATTGGGAATTCATTCGTTCTCCCCGAACCAAGGAATGGCTCGTCGTCGAAAGCGGCTCGGTCTCCTACGGGAAGGCAACGGCTTACAAGCCTGTCATCGACCTGCTTAAGGCCTATTTTTCGATTGAGGACACCGACGACCATCGCCGAACCCGCGAAAAGGTAACGGGCAAGATATTGACCCTTGATGAGTCTTTGACTTCGGTCATATCACCTGTTCTTTCTCTTCTTGAAGTCCCGATTGAAGATGAAGGGTGGACAAGTCTCGACCCGTCTCAAAAGCGACTGAGGATACTTGATGGCGTGAAGGGACTCATGCTCAGGGAAGCCAAAGTCCAACCCCTTAGCCTCGTCTTCGAGGACCTCCATTGGATAGATACCGAGACGCAGGCCCTTTTGGACTCCTTGGTCGAGAGCCTGCCGGGGGCTAGTGTGCTTTTGCTCGTCAACTACCGACCGGAGTACGAGCACGGATGGGCCAACAAGACGTATTACACCCGTCTCACGCTCGACCCCCTCACGTCTAAAGGGGCAGAAGAGCTTTTAGGAGCTATTCTCGGCGGGGATTCCGCACTCGACCCGCTAAAGGGCCTCCTCATCGAGCGTACGCAAGGCAACCCGTTCTATCTTGAAGAGAGCGTCCAAACGCTCATCGAAAGTGGGGCGCTCACCGGAGGACCGGGAGCCTACCGATTGACGGGCGAAGTTTCTGAGATTGAAGTTCCTTCCACCGTTCAAGCCATTCTTGCCGCCCGAATTGACCGCCTGCCACCCGAGGACAAGCGTCTCTTGCAGACCGCCTCGGTTATCGGAACACACGTTCCCTATCCACTACTCTCCGCCATCGCCGAGACAAACGAAGAGGAACTTCAGCGAGGGCTGTCTGCTCTTCAGGCCTCAGAGTTTTTGTATGAGACCAATCTCTTTCCGGAGCGCGAATACACCTTCAAGCATGCGCTCACCCATGAGGTGACCTATGGTGGTCTCGTTCAGGAGAGGAAGCGCGTGCTCCACGCCGCTATCACCGAAGCCATCGAAGAGCAAGCGGGCTACCGACTAGACGAACACATCGAGCGCCTCGCACATCATGCCTACGAGGGCGAGGTGTGGGAGAAGGCTGTTTCCTATTTGCATCAAACGGGAGAGCGAGCAATGTCCCGTGCTGTTTTTGGTGACGCGCTGAGGCATTCAGAGAATTCCCTGAAAGCCATCGAGCATCTCCCTCGAAATAGAAAAAGCATGGAGCAGGCGGTAGATGCCCACATGAGAATTTGGGGGGCATACAACACTTTTGATTGGGGAAAAGGCATCGAGCATGTGTATCAGGCTGAAGCTCTCGCGGAAGAATTAGGTGACAACAGACGCCGGGGTCATATTTTAGCTACCACATGCGCCTTTCTCATCCGAACGGGCAACCATGAAAACAGTATTGAGGTGGGAAGGCGTGCCCTTGCGATTGCCGAGTCCTCGGACGATGTCGGTTCTCGGGCGTCAGCAAGGTTTTATTTGGGGGCAGGTTTCCAAAGATTGGGACAATTTGAGCAAACGATAGAACTGTATGAAACAAGCATAGAATCTCTAAAAGGGGATTTGCTTTATGAAACATTTGGAACTCACACGGTTACATCGGTCATGACTATTTTGTTTTACAGTGAATGCTTGAATGAAAAAGGCAGATATTCAGAATCTATCAAGTATGCCGAAGAGGCGATTCGAATATCAGAGAAAGCCAATCACCCTTATGCAATGTCTCAGGCACTAATCGCGGCATCAAGAATCCCCCTTCACCGAGGCATTATCGACCAAGCCATCGAAGCAGGCGAAAAATCTTTGAAATGGGGTGAAAGTCACAACTTTGGTACCCATTATATGCGGTCTCAGCCAATACTAGGTCTTGCGTACGCCCTTGTCGGAAGAATTGGCGAGGCAATCCCTCTCATCATGGAGGGGATAGAAAGAGGTGAAGTATCCGGCCTGAGGGAAGAACATTCCCGTCGGGTGAGTTATTTGGGCGAAGCATGTCTCATTGGCGGAAAGTTGAATGATGCGGGACAAGCCGGATTCCAAGCACTTGACCTTGCCCGCAAGCATAAGGAACGCCCATTCGAAGCTTGGGCCCTTCGCCTCCTCGGCGATATCCACTCTCACCCTGATGCCCTTGACCCCGAAAAGGCCGAAGAAAACTACCGGCAGGCTCTCGCGCTTGCCGAGGAGCTTGGCATGCGGCCCCTCATCGCCCACTGCCGGAAGGGCCTCGGCGCGCTCTACGGAAGAACGGGGCAGGATGAGAAGGCCCACGCCGAACTCACCGCCGCGATGGATATGTATCGCGATATGGAGATGACTTTTTGGCTTGAGAAGGCCGAGGCGGCGATGGCGGAGGCCTGACGCGGGGTTCTCTCCGGCTCAATCCCCCTCGAGCCAGCGCCGCGCGGCCTCGCGCGTCTGTTTCGCCCGCTCCCCGCCCTCGATGACGATATCGGCGGCCGGCGGGTGGCCGCTGCTCTTCTCGTTCCGCCAGCAGTGGTAGCGAAGCGCCTTGGGGTAGGGCGAGAGGTCCATCTCCCGGAAATAGCTCTCGGGCACCTCGCCCGGCTTGTGGGGATCCATTCGGTCCTTCTCGTAGATCATCGTCCGCGCAAATACGCGCCAGGCGCCCTCCCGGCGCTCGAAGAGATCGACCACGCTGCTCCAGGTCTGAAAATCGAATTCGTAGCCGTCGATCGTCCGCCGCTGGTTGAGGGTCAGGTAATACTCGCAGACCGCGCGGTCCCCGCTCAGGGAGACTCGCGGATTCCCCGCGAAGTGTTTCTGGCTGTCGCCGGCGTGGTGGCCGCTCATCATGTTCCGCGAGCCCTCGATGAAATCGTGGGCGTTTCCCGAAAACCAGGAGACCGTCAGCCGCCCGTCCGGGTGAAAGCACGTCTTCAGCGTGTCCCAGTCGCTGGTGTCGCGGCAGACGTGGGATCGCATCGCCACCTCTAGAATTTCGGATTTGTCCGCCGCAGCATGGAGTCTCGCATCCTCGTTCATTTCGCTAGTCCCGTGAGCCATCGTTCACCCTCGGCCCTGAGCGCCGCCTCGGCCGCGCTTCCCGCCGTCGCCAGCCCGGGGGCGGGGGAACGGTTGTTTTTTGAGTGGCGGTAGCACATGAACTTGCACGCCTCGGGGTAGCCCGAAAGATCCATCCCCTCGAAATAGCCCGCCGGCACCTCGGAGGGGTTGAGCGGGTCCATCCGGTCCTTTTCGTAGATGGCCGAGCGCTTGGCGATGCGCCAGGCGCCCGCCCGTCGCTCGAACAGATCGTAGAAGCGGATCCAGGCCGTGAAGTCGAACCAGATTTCGTCAATGAGTAGCCGCGAAAAAAGAGAGATGTGCGCCTCGCTCACCGCGCGGCCCCCCGCCAGGCGGATATCGGGCGAGCCGACCTGATGTTTCTGGTGCTCGCCCGGCGGCATGGGCGGGCGGGCCTTCAGCCGCTCGACAAATGCGTCGGCCGAGTCCGCCGTCCACATGATGTGCATCTCGCCGTCCTCGTGGTAGCAGGCCCGGAGCCGCTCCCAGTCGCCCTGGTCGCGCGCGAAGCCCCACCCGTTCACCACAGCCGCAATCTCCCGCTCGTTGAAGAGGGATTGAATCAGAGAATCGTCAGGCACGAGGCGGCTCCTTTAGAGCGGAAGCTTCCGCTTGGGGGCATATCCCGGTTGCGCGGAATGAAAAGGCGTAAGGGAAGGATATAACCCCGGAGCCTCCGCCGGCAAACCGGGGGAGGGGAGGCCAGGAGGAGGGTGCCGGAAAAGGGTACTAGGTCCCCACCCTATTTCACGGCCGCGAGGGAGACGGCGGGAAGATAGATTCGCTCGTCGGGGCGGGGAGTCCATCTGACGCGGGGGCTCAGGCCGTAGAAGTCGTACTGATTCCAGAGGAATATCCAGGGCGCCTCCTCGCGGACGATGCGCTGGAGGCGACGGCTAATCTCCTTCCGCTCCCGGAAGTTGAAGGTCTGGCCCAGGCGAAGGTAGCCGCCAATGAAGGCCGGGTTGATCCAGTGGGTCAGGTTGCTGTGAAGGCGGGGTCTGAGGACGCCGAGATCGAGTTCTTCGTTAAAATCGGAGCTAAAGCCGTGGAAGTAGAGGGCGGAGAACGAATTTTTTCTCCGCCGGGAGAGATAGTCCGGCCAGTCGAGAGGGATGACCTTCACCTTGATCCCCACGGCGCGGAGGTATTTGGCCACTGCGGCGGAAATTTCCCGGCCCTTGAGATAGCGCGCGGCGGGAACGTCGAGCCCCACCGAGAGGGCCCTCCCGAATCTCTCGAGAATCCCGTCTCCGTCGGTGTCTCTGAGGCCCGCCTCTGCGAGCAGCGACTTCGCCTTTTCCGGGTCGTAGGGATAGGGCTCGATCGACGGGTCGGCATGGGGCGCGTTCACGACGGAGGCCAGCCGCTCTCCGTGGCCGTAGAGGAGCCTCCGGGCGATCTGGCGAAATCTACGGCGTAGTTCATCGCCAGGCGAACTCTTTTGTCTTTGAAGGGATCGAAATTCTGACGGATGCCGATGTATATCCGGCGGCCTCCTTGAATGGCCTTCATTTGGTTGCCCCGCCCCCGGGCGGCCACCAGGCCCTGATGGGGCGAGATGGTGGTGATGATGTCGGCCTTGCCCGCCTCGAGGGCGGCGACGCGGTCACTGGCTTTGGGGACAGTGCGCCATATGGCGGATCGGACGCCGGGCCTGCCCCGCCACCATTCCTCCCTTGCCTTCAACCGGATGTCGCCGCCCCGAGGCCACCCAGTCAGTTCGTAAGGCCCCGATCCCACCGGCTTGCGGCGGACCTCCCCGGGCGGTTTCTCGCCGTAATACCGGGGCGGGAGCATGAAAACGTTGGTGAGCCAGGTGGGCAAGGTGGCGACGGGCCGCAGGGTGTGAATGCGGACGGTGTGGGTGTCAACAATTTCGACCCGGTCCAGCGCGATCCGCCGGGGGACGGTGATGCTCGGCTGGAGCTTGGCGTTCACCATCCGTCCGAAAGTGAACCTCACCGACTCGGCTTCGAAGGGCTCGCCGTTCGAGAAGCGGACCCCCCTCCGGAGATGAAAAGTCCACGCCCGCCTCGTATCGTCAACCTCCCACCGCTCGGCGAGGCCCGGCCCGAGGGTCATGTCGTCGCGCCGGACGACAAGGGCGTCGAAAACATTCATCAGGGCGCTCAACTCGATCGTCGAGGTCGCAAAATGCGGATCGAGGGTCCGCGATTCGACCGGGGCGAGAATAGTGAGTGGGCGTTCTTCCCCCTTCCCGCAGGAGAGAAGTAAGCCCGCGAGGGCCGCCAGGTAGAGACTCCGCCACAGGCGCTTCATGGAGAGAGGGGACCGGTATAGATCGGCGCCCGTTTTGGATGACGCATCGTGCGGCCCCCCGATTGTGAATCATGCCCTGTGTTAAATATAGGCTTTCGTGGCGCATTGGCGAAGCCGCGGAGGGGGAGAATTTTCAATTCGGAGTTAAAGAGCCGTACGGCCCCGGGGATAAAAAGGCGCCGCGGCTATTTCCTTTTAGGCGCGGCTAATTTTTTTGGCAACCAGCTTTTCCAGCTCCTCGAAAAGTTTCTTCTGCTCGGTCTCATCCATCAGCATGAGAAGGCCGACGTGGTACATGCCGGGGCGTTCCTTGACCTCCCGGCTCCAGGCCTTGAGCGCCTTGAGTTTCTCGAAACTCAAGCCCGAAACCTTGAAGGAAATATCGATTTCGGAATTGCCCTGGGGGTCGTTGGGAACGATGACGTGAAACCCGGAGGCCGACACATTTTCGGTGACGACGGGGGTGTCCGAGAGCGCGGGGATTTCGAGCTCGATGGGGATTTCGTACCGCGGGTCCCGCCGGCTGGCGGTTCGTGCGTTCATGAAGAATGCTCCTGGGCAAGGCGAGGCCATTAATTATTGTAATAATAGCACCTTTAATCAAAATCATAAATGAGGCGAATCAGCGGTGCGGCCAGCCATGGCGCGGGTCCGCCAAACGGCCGTGAGCAGCACGCCGGCGCAGATGACCCAGAGAAAATCAAAGTCCTTCCGGTAGCCCTCCTCCGGGTGGATGAACAGGTTTCCCCAGATGAGAATTGACAGCGCGTAACCGCCCAGAATCAGCAAATGGGCGCGGACACCGCCGCTCGTGCGGGCCGGTTCGCCCCTCTCCTTCAGCGCGCAAAGGTGCCAGGCGGCAGCGGCGAGATGCCAAAGGGCGAGGGCCGAGAAAATGATCAGGGTCGAGGATTCGGGCCGGGGCCCCGCCGTCGTGATCAGCATGACATAGAGCAGGAACGCCATCGCCAGATCGAGCAGGCACCTCGGGCCGCTCCACCTCAAATGATCCGCCAGCCGGTATTCGTAGGCCGCGGTGAGGCGGAAATAGGCGCACGCCGCGTAGGCGAAGAACACAAAAAAACATGCGGCGAAAAACAACTGGGCGGCGAAACCGGGCCAGTCGCGCCCCGCGGCCAAAACAACGAGGGAGCGGTGCAGGGTATTCATGCCGAAAAGGGCTGTGCCTCCGAAGACGACCCCGAGGAGGAAACACCATCGTGCTGAAAAATCGCCCGTGTCATTCGTCTCGCTCATCGCTCAGCCTCGCACATCGCCCGCCCCGGTCCCGGCGATTGCTCACCGGGCCACTAGGCTACGCGGTTCTTGGGTTTTTTTCCGCTGAGCACCCTCAAGACCTCCTCGGCGGATTTGCGGCGAAGCTCCTCCATCGCGGCGGTCGAATACCAGGAGCTGTGCGGGGTGATCACGCAGCCGGGAATCCCGAGAAGCGGGTGTTTTTTCGAGGGGGGTTCCTCTGAGAGGACATCGAGGCCCGCCCCGCGAATCCCGCCCGAGCGAAGGGCTTTCCTGAGAGCGACCTCGTCGATGAGTTCGCCCCGGGCGACGTTGATGAGGACCGCCTCGTTTGTCATCTTCTTGAGCGCGGCCTCGTCGATCATTCCGCGCGTTTTGGGGATGAGCGGGGCGTGAAGGGTGATGTAGTCCGAGGCGCGGAGGAGTTTTGCCATCCCCACCGCCTCGGCCTTGAGGCGCTTGAACGCCGCATCCGGGGCGAAGGGGTCGTGCGCCAGGATTTTCATGCCGAAGGCGCGCGCCTTTCTGCCGATGGCGCTGCCGATGCGCCCGATGCCGACGATGCCGAGGGTGGAGCGGTTCAGCGGCTGAATCGGCCGGAGGGGAGCAATGCCCCAGCCCCCGCCCTCGGTGATCCCGGCCCCTTCGGAGAGTTTTCTCGCGAAGGAGAGAATCAGCGCCATCGCGTGGTCCGAGACCTCTTCGATGCAGTAGTCGGGCACGTTCGTGACCGTGATTCCTTTTTTTTTCGCGGCGTCGAGGTCGATGTTGTCCACCCCGATCCCGGCGCGCGAGAGGATGCGGCAGGCGCCGAGCTCCTCGACGACATCGGCGGTGAAGTCCGGGACCGAGCCGATGAGGACGGCCTCGGCCTCGCGGCAAAGTTCGATCGCGGCCGACGGGCTGTCGGCCATCCCGCGCACGATGCGGCAGCCGAGGGGGCCGAGAATTTTTTCCTCAAGATGGAGATCGGGGTAGCGGACGCCCGCGAGGGCGACGAGGGGGCCTGACCCCTTTTTTGCCTTAGCCATGAAAAACCTCTCTGCTGGTCGGTATGAACGAGGCCTAATGATCCGGCCTCATGATGAGTTCGATGTGGACCCCGTCGGGGCCGCTCAGGTGGAGGACGCCGTAGCCGGGGCGCGGCGTCCGGGGGCCGTCGTAAATATCGGCGCCGCGCTCTCTTAAGACCTTGTCGGCCGCCTCGATGTCGTCCACCCGGAAGCAGAAATGATCGGCCCCATGGTAGGGGGATTTCGGGGCGGGCGCCCACTCCTCGCCGGGGCGGATCTCCTGGACCATGATGTTCACCCCGCCGATGTCGAGGCGGACGGCCTCGCCGCCCCGGATGTCGTGGCGCTCGACCTCGACGGCGTCGAATAAGAGTTTGTACCACGCGACGGTCCCGGCGGGGTCGGCGGCATGGTGATGAATGTGGTCGTGTCGGAACATGCGCTTCTCCGGTCTAGAGCTCTCTCATCATTCCCCAGCGCTGGACGGTCGCCACCTCGAGCGAGCGGAGCACGAGGCGCTCCATCGCGAAGCCCAGGAAACCGATGATGATGATGCCGCCGTAGATGACGGCGCTGTTCAGGGTCTCCTGGGCGTCGAATATACGCACCCCGAGGCCCATTTCGGGCGAGGCGAGCAGTTCGCCCGCCAGCAGGACGCGCCAGGCCCTGGCGATGCCGATCCGCCACCCCGCGATTACCACCGGAAGCGAACCGGGGAGCAGTACCCGCACCAGGAGAGCGAGACCCTTCGTCTCCATCGAGCGCGCCGCGTGCACCAGTGTTTCGTTCACCGTCTTCACGCCCACCCAGGTGTTCAGGATGATGGGAATCGAGGTGGCGAAGGAGATGGTGATGACGACGGCCTGCTCCGTCAGGCCCCAGAAGAGAATCGTCGCCGGAAACAGGGCGATGCCCGGAATCACGCTGAAGAAGTTGACGACGGGGACGAAAATCCACTCAAAAGTCCGCGAGGCGCCCATCAAGATGCCGACGATGGTGCCGGCGATGAGTGCGAAGAACACAGAGATTAACAGGCGGACAATCGAGGTGCTGACGTGGGTGACCAATACGCCGTCGGTCACTTCCTCGACCATGGTGATGAAAATCGTGAAAATCCGCGGGAACAACTGGGTGGGGACCCACTCGTTCCAGCTCACGAACTCCCATATGCCGAGCAGGATCGCAATCGGAAGCAGGTTCTCTAGCACGGCCCTGGAGTAGAATTCTACCTTGGCCCCCCGGCTCGTTGTGGTGGTTTCGCCGTTCAATTTTTTGTCTCCGGAAAACTGACTCCCCGGCCCCCGGAGGCCGCGCCTCACAAGGACCGGGGAGATATGCGCTCAATGTCCGAGGATGACTACATGCTGCCCGCTTTTTTGACGAAGCTGTTGTCGATGTAGTCGTAGAGGTTCGGCGTTGTTTTGATTTTGCCGAGTTTCTTGAGAAGCACCTGATTGGCCTTGAGGTCGGCCATCATCTCCTCGTTCCATACGTCGGTCTTGAACTTGAGGATTTTGATGAAGAACCGCGCGTCGGACATCGCGAGTTTCTTGCCGCGCCGGGTGCTGAACTTATGGTAAATCTTCGCGGCTTCCTCGCGGTTGCCCTCGATCCAACGCTTCGCCTTCACCCAGGCGCTAACGACCTTCTGGGTGATGCCGGGGTGTTTGGCGATGAAGCTCGAACGCGTATAGAGCATAAACGGATAGGGCACTTTCGCGACGCGGGCGATTTCCTCTTCGCCGATGATCTGGCGGGCCAGTTTCCGGTTCAGGATGGATTTGGCGAACGGGTACCAGGGAACCGCGGCGTCGATGGTGCCCGTGCCCATGGCCGCGCCGATGCGCGAGGTGCGCATGAAGCGCATCTCGAAGTCGCTTTCCTTCAGGCCGATCTTGTCTATGTAGCGCAGCCAGGCGATGTGCGTGCCCGAGCCCTTCTGGATGGCGATCTTCTTGCCCTTGAGGTCGGCCATCGTCTTCGAGGTGGAGTCGCCGTTTTTAACCATGACGACGGCGAGGAATCCCGTATTGTTCCACGGTCACCGCCTTCATGTTCCAGCCCTTCGAGGCCCACTGGACGAGGCGTCCGTTCGATGTCGTGCCGAAGTCGAGGCTTCCGCCGTAGACCGACGAGAGCGCCATGGCGCCGGATTTGAGGGGCTTGCCCGTGGCGTTGAGGCCCTCGGCCTTGAGGAAGCCCTTCTGTAGCGCGACGATGGGTACGATGGCGGTTGCGCTCTCAGAGTAAGCCAGGCGAACCGTTTTGACGACCGCGCGCTCTTCCCGGAGGGGTTTATAGACGATTTTTCTTCTCTTTTTCTTGGCCGCATAGACGCCGGTGGGCATTGCGATAGCTGACGCCACCAGGGCGATGAGGACGAACATCAGCCGCTTCCGGTTCCTTTGGTTCATGGGTTGTCTCCTTGGTTGAGTGAGCCCCTGTGGCTCAGTTGTTGGAAGAATCGTTCTGACTTTCGATCAGGCTGGCGAGCCTGCGTTCGATTTCTACGAATTCGGGCGCGAGGATATCGCGCGGCCGCGGGAGGTTCACCTTGATCTCCTCAGTGATCCGCCCCGGGCGGGCGCTCATCACGATCACCCGGTCGGCCAGAAACGTCGCCTCGCGCACATCGTGGGTGATGAACATGACGGTCTTCCTCGTCTGCTCCCAAACGTCCACGAGCACCTGCTGAAGATTGCCGCGCGTCTGGGCGTCGAGGGCGCCGAAGGGCTCGTCCATCAGCAAAAGCTCGGGGTCGAGCGCGAGGGCGCGGGCGATGGCCACCCGCTGGCGCATCCCGCCCGAGAGGCGGTTGGGAAACGTGTGCTCGAATCCCTGGAGCGACATCATCCCGATGTAGTGGTCCACGATGCCGTTGTGTTTGTCCTCCGGAATTTTTTTCTGCTTCACGCCGTAGAGAATGTTTTCCCGAACTGAAAGCCAGGGGAAGAGCGCGAAATCCTGAAACACCATCCCCCGGTTCAGGCCGGGCTCGGAGAGGGGCTGACCGTCCAGGAGGATGTCTCCTCCGCTTTTGGGGTAGAGGCCCGCCATGATCATCAACATGGTGGATTTTCCGCACCCGCTCGGGCCGATGACGCAGACGAACTCGCCGTCGGCGATCTCGAGGTTCACGTTCTCTATGGCGTGGACATGGCGGGAGTGGCCGAAGCCTTCGTTGACCACGAATGTTTTTTGAAGGCCGTTGATGACCAGTTTTGACGAGACGCTATTGGGGCCGATGACGAAACACCTCCGGGCGCGGCGCTGTGCAAGGGTTCTGGAAATTTCAGGAAACGCCGCAATTATAAGCTTTTGAGACGCATTCCGCAATTTTTGCTTGGGGACTATGTGCCGGTATCAAAGGGGGTACTGCGAGGCAGCAAAAAAAAACGCGGCCCCCCGGGGGGCCGCGTTTATGTCTTTAAGGCGGTGGAAACTACCGGAGGCTATTGTCCGCCCGGCGCGGGGGGTCGTTCGCCGCGCGCGGCTCGACCGGCTCGTTGTTCTTGAATTCGGGGGTGAGATCGGCGTTGATCTGGGCCCATTCGAGATCGTCGTCTTCGCTCTCGAGAATCGCGTCGATGGGGCACTCCGGCTGGCAGACGCCGCAGTCGATGCACTCCTCGGGGTCGATAACCAGAAACTCTTTATCCTGGTATTCGCCGGGGTGCATGCAGTCCACCGGGCAGACGGTTACACAGGTGGCGTAGCGCTCTCCAAGGCATTTTTCACCGATAACAAACGTCATATGACAAACCCTCCTTCGATATATTTACCCAGTTCCCCGCACCGGTGTATACGGCGAAAAAGCGGCCGGTGGGAAAGTAAATGAACGTTGAATTTAGCCGGAAAATAGTCCGATTCCCAAAAGCCACGGTGAATGTAACAGACCGTCTCCGGCCAAATCAAGTGGATAACCGCTTCGGCGGCGGAATTTGGCGCGCGCGCTACGAGGCGTACAAAGATACTAAAAACAATACATTAGAAATTGGTTGCCGCCCCGGCGGGCCTAGCCTTCGAGATTCGCCAGCCGCGCCGGATTTCTCTTGACCATCCACTCGATGTCACCCTTGTCAACGCCGAGCTGAAGCATGGTGGCGATGAACATCCGGAGCATCTCCGGGGCCGTCGGGTTGAAGTCGTTCTGGGCGTCGGTGGTCATGATGCAGCGGTTCGCCCCGACGGCCTTGGCGGCGGCGACTACCGCCTTGGGGTCGAGGCCCTGCCACATCGGGAAGGCCGAGATCCAGGTGAACTCGATGATGTAGCCCAGGTCCGCGACCTCCTTGAGCTGCGCCTCGGTCGCCTCGACGATGTTGATGATCGGATGGGTGAAGATGAATTTCTTGAGGCCCACCTCGTGGGCCTTGCGCGCGAGGGCGACGCTCTCGGCCGCCGATATATGGCCGGTGGCGACGGCCACGTCGGCGTCGCGGGCGAGCTCGAGGATCGAGGTTACCTCGGGCAGAATTTCCCGGTTCTTGTCCCAGACCTCCATGCCGTTTCCGGGCGGAGTGTTCGCGAAGTTCTGCTTCACGCGGTTCGAGTAGGATTCGACCTTGATGTCGTTCGCCGCCGAGAAGGTGGGCATCCAGATGATCTTCACGCCCAGTTTAATGGCGCTCTCGGCCGTGAAGGGGCAAAAGCCGCCGACGTGGCCGTTCAGGACGATGCCGCCCAGCACATCGAGACCGGGGAAGGTTTCGTTGAGGATTCGAGCCTGCCCGATGGTGGGCCAGTAATGGCTCTTCATGGCGAAGCCCCGCATGCCCGCGTCGCGGGCGGCCCGGGCCCACTCGTGGTCGAGAAGCCGGCCCGACTCGCCGAGCGAGGTCTGGGGATAGATGTGGGCGTGGAGATCGATTGAGCCTTCGAGCAAATCGTCGGCGAGGGTGCGCATGGGTACAGCCTCCGGTCTATTTTTATGAAAATGATTTCTGTCGAGACGCCGGTATCATGCGCGATGGCGCGGACTGGAGCAAGGAGGACCGGGGCAAGGTGGCGGCGGAGCCGGCCCCATTCGAAGCCTCGTGCGTTACGAGGCGATTCGGAGGAGGGGCCGTCCCGCCTTATTGAGCTCGGGCGGTTCGTCTTTTTTGACGAAGCGGATGACCTGGCAGGGCACACAGCGGAAGAGCCTGAATTCGCCCGAGATGCCCCAGAACTCGAGCGGCCCCTTGCAGGGGCGGCAGGGCTCCAACCGTCCGTCGCCATCCATGGCGCTGTCCTTCTGTCCAAGGTATCCGTGGCTCACGGGCCGGGCGCCGGTCCGGTTTCGGGCAAGCCACCCGGCCTCGGGCGAGCCACCCGGCCTCGGGGCGGGATCGGCCCCTCTGCATACCTTATCGGCGGGAAAGCCCCCCGGCTTGACAAAAAGATCGCCCGAACCCCGCTGGCCCGGCTCCAATATTCACTCGCGCGGTGCTATCCTGCGCGGGTTGATTCCAAACCGTCTTTTTCGAAAAAGTAGGGGGGGGAAGTCCATGTCCGTGTTCGAGTCCGAATCCCGAATCATCGGCGCTCCGGTGCGAGAGCTCGACACGCCCGCCCTGCTGATCGACCTCGACGCGATGGAGCGAAACCTCGATCTCATGGCCGGGCGTCTGTCGGGCGCGCGGCTCCGCCTCCGGGCCCACTCGAAGACCCACAAAAGTCCTCTTCTCGCCCGCAAGCAAATCGAGCGCGGCGCGGTGGGTGTGTGTTGCCAGAAGGTGAGTGAGGCCGAGGTCATGGTGGCCGGCGGGGTGGAGGACATCCTCGTATCGAGCGAGGTGGTCTCGCCCCCCAAGCTGCGCCGGTTGATGGCCCTTGCCCGGCACGCCCGGCTCATGGTCGTCGTGGACGATCCCCGGGGGGCCGAGCTTCTCTCCGAGGCCGCCCAGGAGGCGGGCCTCGAAATCGGGGTACTCGTGGACGTGGACGTGGGCCAGGGCCGCTGCGGCGTTCCTCCCGGCGCCCCCGCCGCCGAGGTGGGCCGTTTCGCCGGCTCCCTGCCGGGGATAGACCTCCGGGGGATTCAGGCCTATCAGGGCAAGGCACAGCACGTGGACGGATTCGAGGCCCGGCGCAAGGTCTATGAGGAGGCCACCCACCGCATCCAGGAGACCATCGAGGAGTTCAATAGTGCGGGCCTCGCCACAGATGTCAGGAGCGGCGGAGGGACGGGGAGCTGGCGCTGGGATTTGGAGGCCGGGGTTCTGACCGAACTCCAGTCGGGGAGCTATCTGTTCATGGACGCGCACTATTGCTCGATCGGCGGCCCGGACGGCCCCGTCTATGCGGATTTCGAGCCCAGCCTGTTCGTTCTGACCACGGTGGTGAGCACACCGGCGAGCGACCGCGTCGTCGTGGACGGCGGCCATAAAGCCCTCTCCTCGGACAGCGGCTGGCCCAAGTGCGTCGACATCGAGGCCGCCTACTCCGCCGGGGGGGATGAGCACGGCATCCTCACCGTCCCGGCCGGGGCGCCAAGGCCCGACCTGGGCGAGACCCTACTCTTTCAGCCGAGTCACTGCGACACCACCATCAACCTGCACGATAATTACTACGGCATCCGGGGCGGGATGGCCGAGGGGCGCCTCGAGGCCGTCTGGCCCGTCGCCGCGCGGGGGATGGTGCGGTAGCTTTCCGGGGGTTGAAATTTTCAAGGAGGTCGCATAGATGAGCGCGAGTCCGAGAAATCCGGCCGAATTGTTCGAGGTCGCCGGCAAGTCGGGGCTGGTGACCGGCGCCACCGGTGCGCTGGGCCGGGTCGCGGCGCTGGCGCTCGGCGCAGGGGGGGCGAAACTAACGCTTGCCTCGGGAAACGCCTCCGCTCTCGGTGAGGTGGCCGTGGAGATCAGGGCCGCCGGCGGAGAGGCGCAAACCGTGAACCGCCGTCCGGACACACCCGGCGACGCCGAGGCCATGGTTTCCGCCGCCGTCGGCGCCTACGGCGGGCTGGACATGGTGGTCGTGGCCTCGGGCATGAACAGGCCGGCGATGATCACCGAGTCGGGCGTCGAGGACTGGGAGGAGATCATGGACGCCAACGTCCGGGGCGCCTGGCTGGTATGCCAGGCCGCGGGCAGGTGCTTTCTAGAGCAGGGGGGCGGCGGAAAGATCGTCCTCGTCTCCTCGACGAGGGGGAAACTCGGGTATCCGTCGGGCTACGTCGCCTATTGCTCCTCGAAGTCGGCGACGGACGGGTTGGTCCGCGCCCTCGCCTGTGAATGGGGCCCCCACGGCATCAACGTCAACGCCATCGGCCCCACTGTTTTTCGATCGAACCTGACCGCATGGCTTTATGAGGATGAGGGCCCCGGCAAGACCGCCCGCGAGGGGATGTTGACCCGGGTCCCTCTCGGCCGGCTCGGCGAGCCCGAGGACCTCGTTGGCGTTTTAATGTTTCTGCTCTCCCCGGCCTCGGATTTTTGCACGGGCCAGGTCCTCTACGTCGACGGCGGCTACACAGCGGGCTGAGCGGGGGGGGAGTACTGAAAAACAAAGCGGCTAGCGGATGGTGATCGATCTCCGCCCCCGGGCTTCCCTGCCTCTTCCCGCATGCCGGCGGCTGGTTGCGCTCGTTCGCGGGCGCGCCGCCGATAAGGTGCTCTCCGGGGGTTTTCCGAGGCTACGGCGGATGGCCTCCATCACCTCTTCGTATTGCCGCTGCTCTTCCTCGCGCATTTTGAACGAAAGGCCGGCCCGCCACCTGGGTTTCGAGGGGTCGCAGCTCTCCTTTGCCCAGGCGACGGTCGCATTCCCTCGGAACACCTTTTTCTCGATCCAGATTTCACACCGGCTCTCGGACCAGACGACGGGTCTTTGCTCAACCTCGACCATGAACCCGCCCATGCTGACGTCCTTGGGCTCGAGCATCTCGTCGGGGGCGAGGCGCGGCAAATCAATTTGAATGGGAACCTCCATCCGGGAATGCCGGCGCTGCTCGGTTCTCATACCCATATCCAAAATCTCCATGTAGACCGTAAAAGATCAATGAACCGGATGACCCGGGCGCCGGCTCAATGGAGCGGTCCCGTCCCCGCAAAAATGCTCGCCCCTAACGTACGTTTCCCCCGAATCCGGATTGTTATGCCGGCGTAAGGCCGGAGTAATGGTTTCGTAAAAACCGGCACCAAAAAAACGAAAATAATAAAACTTTTGTTATGGGTATTCGGGTTTATTCCAGGGGAAATAGCGCGGTTACAGGCTGGAATGAACGCAGTTCGCTACAATTGGGGCGGGTTGATTCATCTCTCTTTCGCGGTGAGCGTTTCGGAAGTTACCAGGTCCTTGTACGCATTGAGCAAACGGCCTGTCACGGGTCCCGGGACGGGGAAGATGTTTCCCGCCAGGCGGACGACCGGAACAATCTCCGTCAGTGAGTTGGTGATAAGCCATTCTTCCGCGCTGGTACTTAATTCGGGTGTCAGCGTCTCAAGGGATGTTTTCAACCCGATGGCCGCGGCGCATTCCAGCACCGCTTCGCGGGCGATGCCGGGCAAAATGTTTTCCCTCAGATCGGGCGTCAGGAGAATTCCGTCGCGCACCGCAAATAGATTCGAACAGGCGCATTCGAGAAAGTTGCCGTCCGTGTCGCAGATCACCGCTTCGTCATGTCCTTTGGCGGATGCCTGCCGTCTGGCCAGGATGGAGGGGTAGTAGCTGCCCAGTTTGTGCTTTCCCAGTTCCCCCGCCGGGTCCCGGCGGACGGTGGATATGCATAAAGAAGCTCCCCGGACCGGGAGGGTTGTATCGGGAACAAAGGGGCGGACGCTCAAAAGGGCTGTCGGGGCGAGTTTCCGGGGCGGCACCGGCCCCGAGGCGCAACCCCGGGTGATGGTGAAACGCGCCGCGGCATCGGGGCATTCATTCAACTCGAGGAGCTGCCTGATATCGGCTTCGAGTTTCGCGGGGTCAAGCTTATGGTCGATTTCCATCACGGGGGAAGACAACGAGGCGTTTAGGCGATCGCAGTGTCGATTCACCCGAAAGGGAGCGCCCCCGTAACATCGAATCGTGGTGAAAACCGATTCGCCGTAAAGAAATCCCCGGTCGTCAACCGGAAGCGACGCTTCGTTCGCCGGGACGACATCTCCATTAAGAATCACGAACGAGGCGATCTCTTTGTTCATTTGAAGAATTCATCCATGTTTGAACCCAGGGCCTTCAGGATGCCCTTTGCCTTTTGGTGTGTTTCCTCGAATTCATCGGGTGGGTGGCTCTCGGCCACGATGCCCCCTCCGACCTGGAACGTCATGCGCCCGCCCTCGCACAGAACCGTCCGGATGGCGATATTCAAGTCCATCGCGCCGTCCACGCCGATATAGCCTATCGCCCCACAGTAGGGACCCCTGGCCGTGGGCTCAAGTGTTTCGATAATTTCCATCGCCTTTATCTTCGGGGCGCCCGTAACGCTTCCGCCCGGGAAGGTGGCCCGGAGCAAATCGGCCAAATCCGCCTCGGGGCGAAGCCTTCCCGTCACCCGGCTGAGGGTATGGTGGACGTTGCTGTGAGAGACAGCCGCCCGCAGCTCGGGAACGCGTATCGAACCGGTGGCACAAACGCGCCCGAGATCGCTGCGGATCAAATCGGTGATCATGACGAGTTCCGCGCGATCTTTGTCCGAGGCGAGCAATTCCTCGAGAAAACGTTTGTCTTCCTTTGGGGTCGCCCCCCGGGGGCGTGTGCCTTTTATGGGCCACGCCTCCACCGCGCGATCATGCACACGGAGGAACCTTTCCGGACTCGAGGAAACGATTGCCCGCTCGCCGAAAGATAGAAAAGCGCTAAAAGGCTCTGGATTTAAATCCAGCAGGCGGAGGGCCAACTCCTCGGGAGGAATTTGAAGCATCCCCTCGAAGCGCTGCGATAGATTCACCTGGTAAACGTCTCCGCTCGCGATGTGTCCCAGAATTTTTCGGACAGCCTTTTCGTAACTCACCCGGGAGAAATTGCCCTGAAGATCGCCCGATAACGCGGGCAGGCGGCCGCTCTTGGGATTCGGAGCCCCGGCGACCAGATTTAACTGATTATCCAATTTTCGGACAGTGCCTCCAGCCGGAGCGTCTTCATTCAAAAGCTCAATCGCGGTCCACACACTCCGGGAATGGTCGTAAGCGAGAATGCGGCTGCAAAACGCGAATTCCATGAGAGGGAAGCCGTGATCGACGCGGGCCGAGGTGTCCAATCGTTCGATCCAGTGGGCCAGGTCGTACGACAGGTATCCCACCCAGCCACCGATGAAGGGTATCGGCGGTTTGTCCGAACCGCACCAGCTCCCGCAATTGAGAACGTCGCGCAGCAGCGTCAAAGGGTCTTCGAGGGTATCGGGGTGAACGTGAAGGGCGGGCTCGGGGGAGAGCGCGATTAGGCTGTGGCGTTCCTCGGACTCACTCTCCCCGCCAGAAAAAAAAACGCGGGGCGCTCCCCAAGGTTCGAGAAAATGTGAAAAACTTCAACGGGCGAGCGTTCGCACTGCCGCGCCGACCATACGGCCTTATAAACGCCTTTATTCTTCAGATTAACCGGTTCATGGGAAATGGCCCCGTTTCTCCATAGGCTGGGTGTGTTTGAGTCGTCCGGAATGATGCGGCGACCGGGGGTCCTGTCCCGATACCCCATCGAGCGCTCACGATTCCGGCGGTGATTCCCGCAATGATCTCCCCGAGTTTAGCTGAAAATACGATGTGAGGCACGCCCATTCGAAACCGCGGCCGGTAAGCGGCCTTTTCCGTTTTCAGGCGGAACAATCCTTTCCTCCCGGCCCCGGAATACCTATATGTGCCGGACCGCCTTACCTCGCCGGAGCGCCTTCCCGCTAACCAGGCAGGATCAGCCCTCCATCCTCATTCATCTCCCAGTGCGGGTTCCAGACGACCTCCCAGGGATGGCCGTCCGGGTCGGCGAAGTAGCCCGAGTAGCCGCCCCAGAAAACGTCCTGCGCGGGCTTGAGGATAGCGGCCCCGGCGGCTTCGGCCTCCCGGAGCGTCAGATCCACATCCTCGCGGCGGCGGACGTTATGGGCGAGCGTGACCCCGCCGAAGCCCTCGCTTCCGCCGGAGTCCGCAATTCCGCCGGGGCTCGCTTCGCCGCCCGGCGGAATGAACTCCTCGGCGAGAGCGGCGCGCGGATAGAGGGCCAGGGCCGAGGCGCCCGTCTGAAAGAAAACGATCTCACCGCTCCCCCCGCCCGAGGGCGTCCATCCCAGGCCTTCCTCGTAGAACCGCCGCGCCCGGTCCAGGTCGGCCACCCCGAGTGTCACCACGCTGAGTCTTTGTTCCATGAAAATCACCTCCACGGACAAAAGTGTAGGAGAAAATCTAGCAATTCGGCCGGATTCTACCCCGGAGGGGAACGGGATACGGGAAAATTATGCGAAGGAAGCCGAAAAAAACCCCCGCCGCACCCGAGGGCCGGCAGGGGCAACTCCTGGAGGAGGGGAGTCCAGCTTTCCTCAGGAATTATTCTTACTTTATAGGAATGGAAGGGTAATGTCCACATAATGTGGGCGGTTGCGGAGAACTCGGGCCCCCCGGCGCACCGTCCTAGGTGGCGGTGGGGAGCATTAATCCCCTCTCCCTCCGGGAAAGGGCTAGGGTGAGGGAGAGGAGGGGGCGTCCTTCGCGCAGCGAAAGCCGACGATTTTCCAGCGGATAATGCCGTCGAGGCGAAAGCGGGTGGCGGCGCGGAGCATCTCGGGCGCGTTGCGCCAGGAGCCGCCCTTGATGGTGTGGAGAAATCCCGAGGGCGGGCCCTGGGGATTCCGCGCCGGGGACTCTCGGTAATAGAACTCACCCCAAAAGTCGTGGGTCCACTCCCAGACGCCGCCCGCCATTCCGCGCGCGCCGTAGGGGCTCTCGCCGCCGGGCCTCCCGCCCACCGGGGGAGGGGCGCCCCGGCCGCCGTGGGTCGCGAGGGCGGGGTCGAACGCATCTCCCCAGGGGTAGCGCCGTCCGCCCGGGCCGCGAGCGGCTTTTTCCCACTCGGCCTCGGTGGGCAGCCGCGCTCCCCGCCAGCGGCAATAGGCCGCCGCGTCGTGCCAGCTGATACCGGTGATGGGAAGCCGCGAGCTGTGAAGCGCGGAGTCGGAAGCGTATTTTGAGAGGCGGTGACCCGTCGCGCTCCGGAAGCGCTCCCATTCACGGACAGAGACCTCGTCGCGGTCAATCCGGAAGCTGTCGAGATGGATTCGCCGGACGGGAATCTCCTGAAGCGGGCCGTCCTCGCTTCCCTGGATGAAGGAGCCCGCCTCGACGAAAACCATTTTGCCACCGGTTGGAGGTGTTAGCGTGGCCGTCCACCCCGGCGTGGCCGTCCACCCCGGCGTGGCCGGGAGGCAGGCGAGGATTGCCGCCGTGAGGATCGCCGCTCTGGCGCCGCCGGTGCTCATGGCCGCCTATTATTTCTTTCGCGGTTTCCCGTTGATGAATGTCTCGCGCACATAACGCACGACGCCCCATATTTCATCGTCGCTGAGGACATGGCCGTAGGCCTTCATGTAATCGAAATTTTTGACAGTGGTGGCCTCGAGGCGGCCGTACTTGATGAGCGTGAAGAGGAATTCGTCGTCGAAGCGGGCCATCTGCTCTTTCAGGGTGTAGTCCATCGGAGGCGGCTGAATCTCGCTCACGAAGGGTTTGCCGAGAGGCTGGCTGCCCCGGGGGCGCTCGCCGTCGCCCCGGCCCGCGAGGCCGTGGCACTGGGAGCAGGCGTCCTTGAATATCTCGGCCGACTCCTCGTCCTTGATTTTTTCACCGGTGGTGAGGCCGCGCTCCCATTTGATCAGCTTGCGGATCTGCTCGTCCTCGAGCACTTCGCCGAAGGCGGGCATCGCCGTCGGGGTGGCCGCCTTGAGCTTGAAACCCTTGGTTTTATCGAGCAGGACATTTATTTTTCCGAATTTGACGATTATGAACATATAGTCGTCCGTCATGCGCTTCATGTAGGAGCTGGTGAACACCTGGGGCCGGGGGCGGGAGGACCTGAAACTCGGCCCCTTTCCGTTGCCTTTGTTGCCGTGGCAGGAGAAGCAGATCTCCTCGTAAATTTCCTTGCCGAGCTCGTAGTCGCCCTTGTTCAATTCCGCCCGGGGGGGGTGCTTGGAGGGGGCGGCGAGGGCGGGGGCGGAGAAGGCGGCGAGAAAGCCCAGCGCGAAGGCCGCGATTCCCATCCGTGTCAGCGCGTGGCGACTCAGCGCGTTGCGGCTCATGGCGTATTGATCCTCACTTTCGGTCGATGGTTCAGGCAAAACTCGGGCGCGGAAGAGGACCCGGCTTCTTCCGCGCCCGGGCGAGACCCGATGAAATGGATGCACCGGCGGAGAATGCTACAGGAATTCTCCAGCCGTGAAAATTTGCGCCCGCGCTATTTCCTCGCGCAGGGGTTCCTGCCCGCGCAGGGATTTTTCGCGGCGCAGGGATTTCCGCCACAAGGATTCTTTGCGGCGCAAGGGTTTCCGCCGCAAGGGTTCTTTGCCGCGCAGGGGTTTTTCGCGGCGCAGGGGTTTCCCCCGCAGGGGTTGCACGGATTGGAGCGGCCGCCCCCGGCGGGCTTCACTTTCGCCAGCAAGGCCTTGCGTTTTTTCTCCCAGCTCAGCATCCGCTTGTATTTTTTCGGCGAGAGGGAGGAGACGTAGGCTTCGAGGTCTTTGTACTTCTGTGAGTAGGGGTCCATCGGCGGATGGCCGGTGAAGACGGCGGCACAGAGGTCGTTCATCTGTCCCAGGCTGATGACCTGGCCGGCCGGGCTCAGGCGGGGGAAGTGCTCGGCCGCGCCTATCAGGGTCGGGATGGGCACGGGGTTGCGGTTGCCCATGACGTCCACGGCCGTGCCGCCGACCGTGCGGCCCCGGGGATGGCAGCCCACGCAGCCGACTTCGCGGAAGACCTTCTTGCCCCGCTTGACGGAGACGGCGATGGAGCTTCCCCATCCGTCCCGCTTCTGGGTGAAGAAGAAGGGGGGCGGCGTAACGGTTTTTTTCTTGGCGATCTGCGTGGCCGCTTCGGAATATGCCATTGGAAGGGCCAGGGCCGCCGTGAGCGCGATTACAATGAACGAACAGAGTTTCCGCATTTTTTTGGTCTCCGATTATATAAAAACAACACTCCCGAGAAAGGAATTGCCGCCCAAGCGGCTAACTATTTTCTCTTTGCGCAGGGGTTTATTGCCGCGCAAGGGTTCCCGCCGCAAGGATTTTTCGCGGCACACGGGTTTTTGGCTGCGCAGGGGTTCCCCCCGCAGGGATTTTTCGCGGCACACGGGTTTCCGCCGCACGGGTTTCCGCCGCACGGGTTGCCTCCGCCTCCTCCGGCCCGGGCGTATATGAAGTTGGCCTTGTGGTAATTTCCGCGCGCCTGGGTAGAAATACTCACCGCCATTCCCCGGCGAAGGGTTTTGGCGCCAACGGTTTTGTTGCCGATGTGGGCGATGGTGGTCTTTTGAAGGTGGACAGGAATGACCTTTCCGTTCGCGGATCGGATGTTCAGGTAATTGCCCTTGTAGCCGGCCACCTTGCCCGAGATCATCACGCCCTCGAAACTGGCGCTCGCGCCCCCGCCGCCGCAAGGATTGCAGGGGTTCCCGCCGCAAGGATTCTTCGCCGCACAAGGGTTGGCCGCGCAGGGGTTCTTCGCAGCACAGGGGTTTTTGGCCGCGCAGGGGTTAGCGCCGCAAGGGTTTTTTGCCGCGCAGGGGTTAGCGCCGCAGGGGTTTTTTGCCGCACAAGGATTCTTTGCTGCGCAGGGGTTTTGGGCGCTGGCCCGATCGGCGGGTGCCGCCGCCCACAGAGAGAGGGCGAGGAGCGCACCGAACGAGAACGTCATTAATCGTCGAGACATGACCTGCTTACCTCCGCAAATGGCCGGACCCGCAGGGTCCAGAGATATCCGCAAAAAGTATCGACAACCGATGGATTGCTGGTTTCAAAAGTCAGTTTCCCTTGTTTGAAGCGATAGAAGATATTCTTTTTATGGAACATCCCAGGCGAGGTCTTATTCCGCAGGCGGGTGATCATTTTGGCCGGGAGGCAAAGGAAGAGACCGTATTATGCCCTGTTTTCGCCGCTTCAGGGGAGCAGTTGAAACCCCAGAATCGCCACGGCGAGGGAGACGAAAACGGCGATGAAGGCGCAGAAAACGTGGATTTGACGGATATCCTCCCTGCCCGGGGCGAGCCTGAGCTTTCGCCCGAGATAGGCGGTCCCCAAAAAAAGAGCGAGCGCGAGGGTGCCGAAGTAGCCGTGCGCAGAGGCGAATACGGTTTCGCCCAGCGCGTAGCGCATCCCGATCGGACCGATGAGATAGCCCCCCGCGATCAGGGCGGTGAAGCACCGGCCCAGGCGCATGTGCAGGGACGAGAGCCGGGCGGTTTGGGCCCCCGACTGGCGGTTTTTTCTGATCCGCAGCCCCAGCGCCAGAAGGAAGAGACCGAGGATCAGCGAGACCGTCTGGACGGCGGGATGGATAAACGCGCTTATCGTGCTCAAATCGGTTTCTCGTCGGTTCCGGGTGCCGGGCGCGGTTAGCGGGCTGCCGCATTGTCGGGGCGTAAGGTGAAGTCTAGAATGGAAGTGTCCAATTTTCCAGAGCGGCGAATACGCCCATCCATTCCTATCGGGAGTCCGCTATGAATTTCGAAGATCTTTGCTCGTTTGTCCGCGGCAGCCAGGTGTTCGACATGGGTGTCGATCTGTTTCCGGGGATGCCACATGTTCCCCTTCACGCCCCCTACGGCTTCACCCTGAACCGCGAGCACGGCGACTGGATGGTCGAGGGCGGGGCCTGCTCCTCCGTCGAGGCCATTTTCTGCACGGGCCACACCGGGACACACATCGACGCGCTGAGCCATTACTCGAAGGACCTGAAGCTCCACGGCGGCATCGACGCGAAGAGCGTTCAAAGCAAGACCGAGGGAATGAAGGCCCACGGCATCGAGACGGTGGCGCCCTTCGTGCAACGGGGTGTGCTCCTCGATGTGGCGGCTCACCTGAAAAAAGAGGTTCTCGAAGGCGGATTCGGCATCGGCCCCGCCGAACTCGAGGCCGCCGCCGGAGCGCAGGGAGTGCGAATCGGCGAGGGCGACGTCGTCCTCGTCCGCACGGGCCAGTTCGGACACTGGCCCGAGCGGGACTATTACTTCCAGAAGAGCGGCCAGCCGGGCCTCAATCTCGCGGGGGCGAAGTGGCTCTCCGAGAAGGGCATCCGGATGGTGGGCTCGGACACCTACTGCGTCGAGGTGAGGCCAGACCCCGCGAGTCCGGTGCACGTTCACATGCTGGTGGAGAAGGGGATTCACCTGCTCGAGATCGCCAACCTCGAGGAGTTGGGCCGGACGAGAACCTTCGAATTTCTATTTGTTGCGCTTCCGCTGAAAATCCGGGGGGGGACGGGATCGCCCGTCCGCCCGGTGGCGATCGTTTAATTGAGATTTACTTGAAGGCGTCGGAGATGACCCGGTTCCGGCCCTCTTGTTTGGCGCGATAGAGGAGTTCGTCGGCGACGGGGTAAACGTTCTCGAGTGTGGGGCGTTTTTCCGAACCCACGGATAGGGCGCCCATGCTTATCGTCACGGCGCCTGCCTTGGGCATGGACGTGAAGTGGGTCTCCTCGACCTTTGTCCGGATCCTCTCGCAGACATGGGTCATCTCCCCGGACGGGGTGTGCGGGAGGACTATTCCGAACTCCTCGCCGCCGAACCGGAATACGTGGTCCAGTGTCCGCGTCTCCTCACGGAGAATTTGCGCCAGCTCGCGGAGTACATCGTCCCCGGCCGGATGCCCGTATGTGTCGTTGATGTTCTTGAACTTGTCGATGTCGAGGATCACGAACCCCATCGTTTGGCCCGTCCGGGCGGTCCGGGAGAGTTCGCGCGCCCCGGAGTCCTCGAATCCCCTTCGGTTCAACAGCCCCGTGAGCGGGTCGGTGTACTGGACGGCGTGTAGCTGCTCGCGGCTGACGCGGTGGGCCAGATAAATCGTCTCGAGATCCATGCGCGCGTGGGCCAGGTCGAGAAGGTTTTTCAGGTGCCGGCGGAACGCCTGGTCCATCAGGCTCAGCGGGAGAACGGTCTGTGCCCAGGAGGGGCCCGCCTGGAGGTAATGCGAGGATTCGTCCTTGACGAGAGCGACGACGGACGAAAATCCCATCGTGGGGACCTCCATCAGCTTGCCGACGACCTTTTCCGCTTCGTCCCCGCCCGAATTCTCCATGTGGACCAAAAGCATGTGGGGCGGATTGGAGGTGACCTCGTTGAGGTTGTCGAGGGTGACGCTCTCGTAGTTTTTGCTGATGGGCACAGTCATCAGGGAGGTGAGGCGCGAAACCTGCTCCTCGGAGAGATAGAAGGTCATCACGCGCGGCTCGTGAATGCCTCCTCCGAGAAAGGCGTGGATCAGGTCCTCGCGCGGAAGCTCGGTGAGAGGAAGAAGCCGGTGCCTTGAATAGGACGAGAGAAGGTTGAGCAGAAATTCGCCCTTGTCGTCCTCCTCCTTGCCCAGTTTGGCGCTCGCCTGATGCGCCGTGACGGACTCGGCCTCGGAGACGGGCCAGTCCGCCTCGGTGGTTTCCGTTGTATTTGGGGTGTCCGCCATCGGTGCCTCGCCGGTTCGCTACGAGATTCGGGCCGTCTCCAATCAGATTGCCACAGACCGGCCGGTCAATAAAGGATGGAAGAAAGGAAATCCTGGGTCAAACTCAGAAAAATCTCCGGAGCGTCCAGGTGGACGTGGTGATAGGCCCCCGGGATGGACTCGATCCGCACGTCCGCCCGGGACTCCCGGATCCATTTCAGGTCGGCCTCGGTGAGCCGATCCGATTCCGCTCCCACCACCAGCAGGGCGGGCGCCTTCACCTTTCGCCAGCCGGGACGGAAGTCGGTTACGGGCCGGTTTTTATGGAAGGATTTATCGGCCTTCCGCGTCCAGGTGCCATCCTCGAGCGGGCGAACGCTGTGACGGGCGACGTGGGCGAGGAGTTCGGGCGAGACGTTGTCCCCGGAGGGGACGACGCGGAATTTTTCGACGAACAACTCCCGGGAGGGCCAGGGCCGGCTCGGCCGGTCGGCCACTTTTCTCAAGGGGCCGATGATGCGCTCGCTGAGTTCGAGGGGAACGTCCACCAGGACGATGAAGCGGAGGCGCGGGTTGGCGGCCTCGTGGAGCTTGAGGGTGGTCCCGGCACCGAACGAGTGAGCCACCACGCCGGGCGGCTCGCCGCTCTCCTCCTCGGCCCATTCGATCCAGGCGTCGAGGTCCTTATAGAACGCCTCGTAGCTGTAGTCCTCGGCCCACTCGCTCTCGCCGTGGCCCCTCAGATCGACGGCGATCGGCCGGCCCAGGCCGGTGAGGCCGGGGGCGATGGGGTCCCACCAGCGCGCGTGGGCCACCGCCCCGTGGAGCATGAGGAAAATCGGCCGGTCCAACCCGCCGTGGTCGAGGGCGTGAAGGCGCACCCCGCCGCGCTCGATGAAAATGTCCTTGGGCTTATTCACAGCGCTCTCTTTCATTCCGCTCATTCCAATCGAGGAGGCGCAAACGATTCGCCGGAGATAAAACCATTATTGCCGGGGGGATTTCAAGGGGTGTGGCCTCCTCTCCTGGAGGAGGCCCATCGTTTGGGCGATGGCCCCCATCGCCCAGACCGCCGGGCCTCCGCCCGGACCGCCGGTCAGGGGGGCGGGCCCGCCGAGGGATGGCCGGGCGCCTCTTCTTCCTCACCGCCCTCGCTTTCCTCTTCGGCTTTTTCCTCGGCGGCCGCCCTTTCGGCGTCCAGGTAGGGGCCGTAGTCGTCCACCGTCGTGATCGGGGCGAGATTGGGCCCCTTGCGGTAGGCGGCGCGCGAGATCAGGTGGCCGGACACCGGCGCCGTCAGGAACAAGAATACGAGCGCCAACATGGACTGAGCTGCCACGTCCGGGGTGCCGAAAGCCAGGGCCGTCGCTATCAGGATTCCGCCCATGCCGAAGGTGGTGGCCTTCGTCGCGCCGTGCATGCGGGTGTAGAGGTCGGGAAAGCGCACGAGACTCATACTGGCGACGAACATGAAAAACGCGCCAACCAGGATAGCGGCGGAGGCGACGAAATCACTCAATGATTTTCCCCCTCTCGAGGAACTTGGCGAGCACCGCCGTCGCGACAAAACTGAGAATCGTCAGGGCGACCACAGCGATGATGATTAGTTTTTCGCCGGTCTGAATCGCGAACAGGGCGAGGATCCCGGTGAGGTTGGTGGCGATATTGTCGGCGGCGATGATCCGGTCCGGGGTGGTGGGACCTTTCGCCAGCCGGTAAAAACTCAGCGCGGTCGAGGCGATGAGCATCACCAGCGCGATCTGGACGGCGCCCTGTATCATTCGCAGGCCCCCTTCATGGGCTCCTCGAGGCCCCGCCGGATGCCGTCGCGCACCTGATCGGGATGCTCGATGTCGAGCGTGTGAATGAAAATGGTGGTCTGGTCCTCGGAGATGTCCACGCTGAGGGTTCCCGGCGTCAGGGTGATCGAGTTGGCGAGGAGAGTGATTCCCAGCGGCGTCTTGCACTCGGTCTTGAAGGCGATGATGCCGGGGCGGATGTTGATGCGAGGGGAGAGAACGATCCTGAGGACCTGGAAATTCGCCACGATCAGCTCTCGCGTGAAATTGATGAGGAAGTGAACGATATCCCCCACCCGGCGGAACGAGCGCTCCTGGTGATAGGTCCGGCGGAGGAAATAAATCAGAATCATCGCCAGGATCAGCCCGACGAAGAAATTTCCCGGCGAACCGTCGCCCTTGAGCAGGAGCCAGATGACCGAAATGCTCAAGGCGAGGGTGGCAAGCGGCATAGAAAGATTCCTCCTCGCGTCCGTCTAAAGCGCGTTCCGCATGGCGCTGATGTAGAGCTCGGGCCGGGTGATCTGACTGGCGACCAGATGAGACCACTCGTAGAGCCAGGCGGCGCCGATGCCGAAAATCACCGCGAACGAGGCCAGGAAGCTGACCGACGAATACATGGTCGCCGGCGCTTCGCGGGCCTCGTTCCCGCCCGTTCCCCAGGCCATCCGCTGATAAGTCGTGAAGTTGTAGTAAAGCGAGATGACGCCCATCAAAAGCGCCAGCCCGGTCGCCAGATAGGCCCCCTGGGTGAACCCCGCCTGGAGCAAGAATAGTTTCGAGAAAAAACCGCTCAGCGGCGGAATCCCGGCCAGGGAGAGGAAACCCACCAGCATGAGCGCGCTCGCGTAGGGCGCCTTCGCCATCATCCCGCCCATCTCGTCGAGATCGACGGTGCCCGTCAACTTCTGGTTCAGCCCCGCTCCCAGGAGCATCGAGCTTTTGAGGAAGGCGTGGCTGACGATGTAGAAAATCGCGGCCGTCATCCCCAGGGGCGAGAGGAGCGCGACGCCGAAGGCGATGTAGCCGAGCTGGTTGATAGTCGAGTAGGCGAGAATCCGCTTGAGGCTCCGCTGCGGAAGCGTCCCCAGCGCACCCCAGACGATCGTCACCAGTGCGATGACCATCAGGACGGTCTGAAGCTTCTCGAAGGGTCCGATGAAAATCAGCGTCGCGCACCGGATGATGCTGTAGATGCCCACCTTGACGAGAACGCCGGCGAGGACCGCGCCGATGTGGGTGGGTGAAATCGAGTGGGCCGAGGGCAGCCACAGGTGCATCGGGAACAGCGCCGCCTTCATCGAGAAGACGAACAAAAAGACGAACGCCGTCACCACCATGAGCGGTTGAGGGCCCAGCTCCCGGATTTTCACCGACAGATCGGCCATGTTGACGGTGCCCACCTGTGCGTAGAGAAACGATATGCCCACGAGGAACATCGCCGAGGCGACGAGATTGAGGAAAGTGTATTTGAGGGCCACCTCGAGCTGGTCGAGGTTGTAGTAAAAGGCGAGGAGCGCGTAGGTCGAGATGAGCATGACCTCGAAGAAAACGAAAAGGTTGAACAAGTCGCCCGTCATGAACGCGCCCTGGATGCCCATGAGCTGGAAATGAATGAGCGGGTGGAACACCTCGCGGCGCTGGTTCGTGGACAGATATCCCTGGGCGAACAAGGTGCAGGCGGCCACGATGGCCGCCGCGAGGACGACCATCGTCCCCGTCAGGCGGTCCGCGGCGAGGATGATTCCGAAGGGGAAGGGCCACATTCCCATCCGGTGAATGAAAATTTCTCCCCCGGCCGTGGCGGTGAGGAGCGAGAGCGCGAAGGCGAGGTTGACCGCCAGCGAGGCGTTGCTGAGGCGCTCCTGGATTTTCTGGTGGCGGCGGACCAGGAACAAGGCTATCGCTGTGACCAGCGGGAGCAGCACCGGGACCGGAAGGAGCATGCTCATCCCTTGAGCCTCCGCATTTCGTCGATGTCGTCGGTCTCGAAACTGCGGTAAGCCATCAGGGCAATCACGAGAAGAAAGGCCGTCACCGCGAAGCTGATCACGATGGCGGTCAGGACCATCGCCTGCGGCAGGGGGTCTACATAGGCGGCGGGGTCCGGGGCCTTGTAGGAGCGAAGGATGGGCGAGAAACCGTCTCCGACCCATCCCGAGGCGACGATCATCAGATTGGTGGCGTGGCTCAGCAGCGAGAATCCCAGCACCATCTGGATCAGCCGGCGCTGCATCGCCAGGTAGGCGCCCGCCGTCACCAGGACGCCTATCGTGATCGAAAGGAACCAGATCATTTCGGGGCTCTCCGGATGGCCGCGCGGCGGTCGCAGAAGGTCGTCAGGATCGACAGCAACACGGCGACCACCACCGCGTAGACGCCGACGTCGAAGAAAAACGCCGTCAACACCTCGATCTCGCCGATGAACGGAAGGTTGAACTCGTAGGCCGATCCCTTGAGGAAGTATCCCGAAAGAAGCCCGAACAGGCCGACGCAGGCCGAGAGGGCCAGGCCGTAGGAGAAAATGCTGTCCCAGGGCCAGTTGTAGCGGTGCCATCCGTCGTCGGCGTCGAAGGTGACCCACTGAAGAACAATACCCACCGCCGTCATGAGGCCGGCGATGAAGCCACCGCCCGGCTGGTTGTGCCCGTAGAGTAGGAGAAAGAGCGAGAAGATCAGGGTCAGGTGCAACACGATCGGCGCGATCGTTCTAAGGATGAGCGAGCGCATCTAGTGGCCCTCCCCCTCGTCCTGCATCGTGCCCACGATGCGGAGCATCGCGTAGATGGCGACCCCGGAA
>JAVEPB010000113.1 GCA_030922375.1 bacterium
CATCATCATGAGAGGCAAATTCACGAAATCATCTCCCGAGAGAACGGTGAAATCATCCGGACATTGATCGATGACGCTGCAAATCATTTTGAGATCACCGCTGGCCTCTTTGATCGCGGCGATATTCGGAATTTCAGCCAACCGGGCGATTGTCTCGGGAGCAATATTGATTACCGTCCGGCCGGGAACATTGTAGACCACAATCGGAATATCGGCCGACTCCGCCACCGCCTTGAAATGCTGGTAGAGCCCTTCCTGGGTCGGCTTGTTGTAATAGGGAACGACAACGAGAGCGCCGTTCGCGCCCGCCGATTTGGCAAACTGCGTCCGCCGGACCGCCTCGGCCGTACTGTTCGAGCCGGAACCCGCAATCACCGGAATCCGGCCGTCCACTCGTTTGATGATGAGATCGATTACGGCATCCTGCTCTTCGTGGCTGAGAGTGGCGGCCTCCCCCGTCGTCCCGCAGGCAACAATTCCGTGCGTGCCGTTTTCCAAATGAAAATCGACGAGTGCACGGACCCCGTCCTCATCCACCTTCCCGTCCCGGAAGGGGGTGACTATCGCCACATTGGAGCCTTCAAACATCACTTTTCCTCCTCAGATACACAGATTCCCCATTCGGCGCGGTCCAACCCCTCCAATTGATCGGAGCACCCGCAAGGTATTCCAGCGCCGAATAAACCCCTTGATTTCCATGCCATTCGGCAAATCCTAACAAACACTCACCCCCACGCGCTAGCGCATATTTTCACCAATTTTTCCTAATAACCAGCTGTATTTCAGAGACTGTTGCCCCCCCCCATTGCCCCCTCGATTTCATCTCTGGCCCAAACGAGCGCCCCGAAAAAACATTCCCCTTGACCCGCCCTCTAAAAAGCATTAAAATCTTCATGTAAATCACTTAGATACCCCTTCGCCCCAAGAATTTGCATCAAATATTGGTTCCGCCCGAAAAATTCTTCTTGGGGTCAATTGATGAAGATATCCCTCTGCCGTTTCGCGCTAAATTTCCGGTTCCTGTTGATTTTCCTCATTTCAGCCTCTTTTATTACCCTCTCCACTGCTCAGTGGAGCGAGGCGAAGAGCGCTAAAAAATCTAGACCCTACCGCTCGGCTTTGTTGATCGAGGCGGATACCGGTCAGGTTCTCAAGGCTTTCCGCCAGCGCGAGCGGGTTATCCCCGCCTCCCTCGTCAAGATGATGACCGTCCTCATCACCCTCGAAAGGGTAAAGGAAAAATCCATTAGTCTGAGGGACACCATTACGGTAACGAAAAAAGCTTCCCGGATAGGAGGCCAGCAGGTCTATTTGAAACAGGGGGAGAAATTTTCGCTCAATGACCTTCTCAAGGCCGTGGCCATCAGTTCCGCGAACGACGCCGCGTACGCCGTAGCCGAACATGTTGCCGGCGATGCGGGAATATTCACCCAAATCATGAATGAACGCGCCCGGCAACTTGGGATGACCGACACAAATTTTGTCAATGTCCACGGCCTCCCGCCCGGGCGCAGAAAACCACCCAACAAAACTAGCGCCCGTGATATGGCTAAACTGGCGAGAGCGCTTTTGAAATTCCCTATCGTCACGCAGTGGGGAAAGACCAAACGGGCCCCGTTTCGGAACGGAAAATTCATCCTTACCAATACCAACCGTCTCGTGGGCAGGTTTCGCGGTCTCGATGGCCTCAAAACCGGCTCCTACCGGAAAGCGGGCTACAGCATCGTCGCCACCGCCAAACAAAAAGATCTCCGTCTGATAGCGATCATCCTCAGCTCGAGCCATCCACGCCGGAGATTTTCCGAGGCAAAACGCCTGCTCGCATGGGGATTCGCGAACTTTCGTTGGTTTGAAGGACAAAAATCCGAGAACAAAACCAACTATACGGTTAAGGTCAAACGCGGACAGAAGGACATCATCCAGCTGAGGTCAAAAAATAAATTTCGAAGGTTGGTCCGGCGGGGACAGGAAAAAAATATTTCGATCCGGAAAGAGATTCCCGCCTCGGTTGCCGCTCCCGTCCTGGCGGGACAACAGGTGGGCCGTCTCATTTACGAACTCCACGGAAAAAAAATGGGCGAGGTTTTACTCGCCGCCGGGGAATCGGTTGATCGCCTGAGCTTCCTGCAAACGATCATCCGCCTTCAGTAGATTCGGTCTCCCGCGCTCCCATGAACGGAAGCGACATGGCGAAATAGGCGAGCATGACCACCTCCGAATCGCCGTAATTATATTCAAATAGTCCAGCGATAAAAAATCCGGTGATAGCCGAGAGCCCCGCGACACCCAAATAACGCCTCTCGAACCCCGCTTCTCCATACCCTTTCAGCCGCCTCACCCCGGCGACGAAAAACGCACCCATGAACCACATCCAGGCCACAAATCCCGGTATCCCGCGTTCGGCCGCGATATGCAGCGGGTTGTTGTGCAAATGCCCCGTGCGTTTCTTCATCGCCTCCGGGTTGGCGTACCGGGAGTAGGTTCGTTTGATCATGTCAAGACCGGTCCCGAGGATAGGCCGGTCCCTGACCATCTCCATCCCGCTTTGCCACATAAACACGCGCTCCCGGGTTGAAGGATCCTTCATATCCCCGATACTAAAGAGCCGGTCGCGGACCGAAGCCGGAGAAAAAACGAGGACGAGCGCCGCGAGAGAGGCCATCAGAACGATGCCTTTAATACTTCGCGCTGCGAGAGCGGCGCACAATGCCGCGGCGCCAAAACCAATCCAAGCATTCCGGCTAAAAGTGGACATCAGCGCGGCAGTGATGACTATGCTTGCGGCCCCGGCCCATCCCTTGCTCACGCTTCCCTCGGAAATGATGAGGTAGGAGACAGCCATGGCGCCCGCGATGACAAGATATCCTCCCAAAGTCATGTAAATACTGAAAAAACCCGACATCCGGTTCGCCAATCCCAGGGGCTGCATGAAAGCGACGCCCAGGGTGAACACAGAGGCCGCCGCCGCCGCCGCGAGAAGGGCCTTTACCAGCCACAGCGCCTCCCTCTCGCTCGAAACCGTGTTCAGTGCGAAGTAAAAGATGAGTATCTGAAAAAGCTGTTTGGCATCCTTCAGACTGCGGCCCGGATCGTCCGAAAAGGCGGCGCTCATCAGCGTCAGGGCGACCAAGAGGGCGATGGGGCGCCACAGCGGGAGCTGAAAACCGGACGGTCCGCCTTCCAATCTCAGGGAAACGAGCCAGGAGGCGATGCCAGTGAACACGAAAATTTGTGAAATCGATATGGAGAAAGGAGCCGAGATCAAGTATCCGATCAGGCAAATCATCGACAGCCGGCTCAAGGGCGGCCGCCCCCTGATCCCCTCGGCAAACTCCCTGAGGGCGAGGCTCGCGGTCACTTCAAGACCTCGAATTCGAAATGCATGTCGTTGGCCGGGAAAATCCACGAAAAATGCTTTTCGTAAATCCTGGGCGAGAGCATACAAAGCGCCCGCGGGATAAGCGAGATTATCGATCGGCTGAAAATGAAGTGAAACTCTTTTTGGCGGAAAAGAGCATCCGTATAGGTGGCCCCCTTGGTGGGGTGATCGGTAAAACATATAAAGGAACGGCTCGTTAGATGTAGATGGTGAACCGGATCGCTCCATGAATAAATACTCGAAACGTGCGCGACCGTGATAATCACCTTCGCGCCCGGCCTGGAGACTCTATGGACCTCCTCCATTACCGGAACAATGTTTTTGAAATGATCGATTGTCTGGAGGATATACACCTCATCGAACGAATTGTCCCGGAACGGGAACCGGAGCGCCTTGCCGTCCACGTCCATGTCGCAGCATACTTTCGGCTTCGTCTGAAGCCGGATATCCACGCTCACGGCGCTTTCAACCTTTTTCCAGCCGCAGCCCACATCTAGATTTCTTGCCATCGATCACCTAACGCATTACAGCCTCATACTCTCCGGCAACCACACTCCATCGCCTCTCCCCGGCGCGCCGCCGGCCCTCCTCACCCATCGACTGCGCAAGGGCGGGCGTGGTCAGGATGCGTATGATCGAGCCGGCCACCTCTTCTGACCGCTCCGGATTCACCAGCAGCCCCGACCTGCCGTCGGCCACCGCCTCGGGGGAGCCACCGCTCTTTCCTCCCACAACAGGCTTTCCGCAAGCGCCCGCTTCCAGATGAGCGATCCCGAAAGCCTCGGCTTGGCCGGTGGCGGGATCCTCGCGCGAAGGCATCGCGAATACATCGCAGGCCTGATAGTAAGCGTGCTCCCCGCGGCCCAACTCGCCGATGGGCACCTCTCATGCAAATATCACCCTTTCCTCCATATTCAATTCCCGGGCCAGCACCCACAACGGAATCGCTTCGGGGCCTCCCCCAACGATCAGGTAAACGGCCTCGGGCACTTTATCGACGATTCGGGGAAGCGCCCTGATCACACTGTCGAAACCCTTGACCGCCTGAAGCCGGCCCACCGAGAGGATAATCTTTTTATTCTCCAGTCCGAACCGTCGGCGAACAATCTCGCCATCTTCGGGCGGGCCAAAAATATCCGGAGACACTCCGTTCGTTATCGCCTCCATTTTTTTCGCCTGGAGCCCGAGTTCTTTCAACCGCTCCAAAGCATACTGGCTTACCGCGATGACAGCGTCCGCCCCCGATAGCGCCTCAATCAACTCCCCCCGGCGGCGAGACCCGTACACCTCGTTCCCGTGAACGATGACCGCGAAGGGTGTCCCCAGTTTTTGCGCGGCCAGCGCGGGCCTCAGAAAATCGGCCCGATGGGTCAACAGAATCGCCTGCGGACGGCTCCCGAAAACCTCGCCCATGAATTTTGGCCACAGAAGCGGCTTCCAGCCCACCCGGCGAACTTCGGCGGGAATCCGCTCGTTTTCATATGCAGGCTCGCCCTCACCCCCCCTGGCCAGCACCCTCACCAGATTCCCTCTCTCGGCAAGAGCGCCCGCGAGACGCTCGGAAAGAGTCTGCACACCGCCCACCGAGGGCGGATAGGCCGAAGCGCATACGAGCAGGTTCACGGCGCGGCGGCGGCCGAGGAGGCGCCACTCTCCTCCCGGTTCTTTTCGGCGGCCACTTCCCGGTAAAGGGCCTCGGTCTGGTCGGCATTGGCCTCGACAGTGAACCTGGCGGCGACCTCGCGGGCGGCGACGCCCATCCGGGCCGCCCTCGCCTTGTCCATGCAAATCCGGATGAGGCGGACCGCTTCATCCGGGTCGGCCGGACTCTTCATCAAAAGGCCGCTCTCCCCGTCCTCCACAATCTCCGCCCCGCCGCTGTAGGGGGAGAACACGCAGGGAAGACCGCTCGCCAGCGCCTCAAGGCACACATTGCCGAACGGCTCGTAGAGGGTCGGAAAGACAAATACATCCGCCCCCCGGTAAAGCCGCTGCGGAGGGACATCGACTCCGCAAAAACGCACCCTATCCGATACGCCGAGGGAGCGGGCCATCCGCATATAAGGCCGGGTGTTTCCTCTTCCGGCCACGACGAGCCATGGCGCCCTTCCGGCGCGATTTTCCAGCCGGGCGAACGCTTCGATCAAATACCTGAGACCTTTTCTGAAAAAACCGCTGCCGACATAAAGAATGGCGAAAGCGCCTCGCGGCACGCCGAGTTCGTCGCGAACGGTTTCCCGTTCGTCTCCGCTAGCCGGGCGAAACTCATCGAGATCCACGCCGTTATAGATTACGGGCACGTCCTCCAAACCGAAGTGGCGCCGAATCTCCTCGGCCCCCCTTCGGCTGATTGCGGTTACCCTTCGGGCCCCGCCACCCCCCATGAGCCGGCCCTCAAGCCGCAGGAGAACCCTGTGCAGCGGATCGAGACGCTTCAGGACCGATTTCCAATTCGCCATATGCCGGGACGAAACCTCGAGCCACTCCCGGTGGACCCCCTCACCCGCACGGTAAATGTCGCAGGAGATTATCCGGTCGCAGGAATGCACCACGTCGAAGCCCCCGACCTCCACCGCCACGGAAGCCATCGACGCGAAGGAGAGAACCTTCAGGAACGACAGCGGCCCCCTCACATTGACCTGATGGAAAGTCACCGAAGGGTGGGGAAGCTCCGGGCAGCGGCGGGCGATGATGTGGACATCGTGGCCTCTCCGGGCCAGCTCCCGCGCCAACATCCAGACATAGCGCTCCACTCCGCCATTGCGGTGAACCGCCGACCGAATGAGAGCGATTTTCATGTGCGCTCCGGCTTCATTGGACAAGAGCGGGCCTACCGGCTTGCTGTTGGCTTTTTCGAGATCAGATGCTGACCGAGAGCCAAATGCACCAGCCCCGAGTTTTCAAAGGTGTGGATCGCGTCCTCGGGGCTTGAGACGATCGGCTCCCCGTGGAGGTTGTAGGATGTATTCAGAACGCCTCCTATCCCGGTCAGCCCCTCGAAAGACTCAATCAGCCGGTAGTAGTCGGGATTATAGGAGTTTTCGACCATCTGGGGCCGGAGCGTAGCGTCATAGGGATGACACGCCGCCGAGAGCTCCTCGCGCCCGAGCGGCGTGCTGTCGAATGTCAGCATCATGTAGGGCGAGAACAGCCCTTTGGGATTTTCCAGATAATCACCCACCCTCCGATCGAGGATTGAGGGGGCGAATGGCATCCAGAAATCGCGGCTTTTGATCATTTTGTTGATATGGGAGACGACGCGAAAATCCTTCGGATTGGCCAGAATCGAGCGATTGCCCAAGGCGCGCGCACCGAACTCCTCGCGGCCCTTCACCCGGGCCACCACCTCTCCGATCGAAAGGAGCCGGGCCACCTCGGCCTCGATATCATCGAAACGGCGAACGGAGTGCGACCCGCCCACGCCCGTCTCCTCGATGGCCCGGGTAACACTCTCCTCGGAGGTTCCCCGCCCCAGATAAAGCGCCTTCAAAGGGACGCAAGAGCGCTTTCGCCCGCCTCCATCGCCTTCGGCATAGAACCAGTAGGCCGCGCCGATAGCGTTTGATTCGTCTCCGCAACTCGGCAGGACAAATATTTTATCGATTTCGTCGAGAACCGCCAATTTCTGGTTTGCCTTGACGTTCATGAATACCCCGCCGCTCAGCGCCACGCGGCGCTCGCCCCCACCCCCGCTCGCAGCCCCGCTCGTGGCCTCGATTCCCGCCCGGACCCACTCGAGAAGGAGTTCCTCGAACAAATCCTGCGCGGCGCCGGCCACCCAATCGAAGCGGTGGCGAACCAGATTCTCCATCAAATGGCGAAAACGCTCCCGGCGGACCTTCCACCTGAATTCGGGGGCCTCCCTGCTCTTGCGCTCGAAAGCGATCATTTCCCTGAGTACGGCATATGATTTTTCCTTGCCGTAATCCGGAGCATAGGGAGCAAGGCCCATTACCTTGTATTCATGTTCGAGCTGGCGCATCCCCAGATACTGGGTGATGAGGCTATAAAAACTCCCCAGCGATCCCGCCGCGCTCGGAGAAGCGGCTATCCTGTCGATTCCCTTCGGGCCCGCGGTGTTCCAGGTGGCGCAAAGGCCATCGCCCGAAGCGTCATTCGTCAGGACCGCCGCCGTTTCCATGTCGCCGCCGGCGAACGGCGAGGCATAGTAAGCCGCGGCCGCGTGCGCGGTATGGTGCTCAATAATGTAAATACTATTTTTGGCGATTCCCAAATGATCTGCGATTTTCTGGAATCGCTCTTCGTTGGGCGTCAACGTCTTGCCCCCGGCCTCGCCCGAGATATTTAACTTCTGGCCCATGCGCCGGGCCTTGCGGCGGATCGGGCCTTTTTTCTTGATTCCCAGGTATTCGTCTATATACCCATCGTCCCGCGTCACCCGCTCAAACCACTCGGGATTCATCGCTTCGTGTCCCGCCAGCGCAACCGCGGACAGGTCGGCGCCCTGAATCTTTTCATGGTCAAGAAGAAACTCGACGGAACGCCCGGGGTAGGCGCTCTGATTCTTCTCCCGCGTGAAACGCTCCTCGCTTACGCACCCCACCACTTCGCCGTCCTTGAGAAGGCAGGCCGTCGCCAGGTGGGAGTCGCTGATTCCCAGGATGTATTTCGGTTCATCGGCGCCCGAATTCACGCTGCCAACACCCTCCGGTTCCGTAGCGCCTGGCGGTAGATAGCCGCCATGTTGGCCGCCACCACCCGGCGATCGAACTCTTCCTCGGCCCGCCGCCGGGCCATTTCGCCCATCCGCCGCGCTTTCGCCGGGTCGGCGCGCAGCGACGAAAGCGATGCCGCCAGCGCCTCGTCGTCTCCCGGCGGAACGAGGATACCCTCCCGGCCCTCCCGGACGATCTCGTCCGTGCACCCCACCCGGCTCGCCACAACCGCGCGCCCGGCGGCAAGACAGTCGAAAAGAACCCGGCTCGTCCCCTCGGAGCGCATCGATGGAAATACCAGGACATCACAGGCCGAAAAGGCTTCCGAGAGGCTCTCGAGATAACCTGTAACCACCGTGCGATCTGCGACCCCCAATTCCCGGGCAAGGGATTTGAGGTTTTCCATGTCCTCTCCCTTTCCGAGAAGGAGGACCCAGGGGGCGCCGCCCCCCTCGGCGGACATCCGCGCCACCGCCCTCAAGAGAACGTCCTGGCCTTTCATCCACATCCGAAGACTTCCCGCCACCCCGACCACCCATGCATCCGGAGGAATTCCCCACTCCCTTCGAAAAACGGCTCCATTTTCCTCCGGCGTATAGGCGGCGGCGTCCACCCCGCCCATCACCGTAGCGAACCGCTCCGGAGGAAAACCGACATCTTCAAGGTAGGCCGACTTGATTTTGTCGCAAACCGCCACCGTGCGATCCGTCCCGCGCCGGTAGAGCCAGCGATTAAAAACGTGGCGGCGGACGGGAGCGAAAATATGGCGGCTTCTCACCAGGACAGGCCCCCCCATCGGCCATGCGACAGCCGCAATCCAGTGCTCGACCCCCCGGTGAACATGCACCGCGTCCAGGGAGCGTTCGCGGGCGAGACCCCTCAGAAATCCAATGTCCCTAAAATAGCTCGCCGGGCGGAAATTGTTGCTGGCCTCGATAAATCCGATCTCCTCGACGCCCTCGCTCCGGGCCCGCTCGGCGACGGTGCGGCCGCCCTCCACCTCCCGGCAGAGCAGCAGAACCCGGTGGCCCGCCTCCTGAAGACCGATGCTCAGGCCCACCGCCGCCCAGGCGTCCGAACTCCAGCCCCGGCAGGTGAGAATTTGCAAAACGGAGAGCGGGCGATCCGGAGCAACCGGTTCTTCCTGCAGCGCAACATCAAACGATTCGCGGTTCATGAAGTCGGTTCCGGCTCTTTGAGGGAAACGGACTCTGCTCCCGCCTCCTCCAGGGGTGGCGGCTCGTCCTTGCCGGCGGCAAACTGCATCTCGCAGAGCCTGCGGTAGATTCCCCCGGCCGCCATCAATTCCTCATGGCTCCCCCGCTCCACGATGCGTCCTTCTTCGAGAACGGCGATTTCACCGGCCCCCCGGACGGTGGCGAGACGATGGGCGACAACGATGGTGGTTCGCCCCTTCATCAGACGATCCAGCGCCTCCTGAATGATCTTTTCGCTCTCGGCGTCGAGCGCGCTCGTCGCCTCATCCAGCAGCAAAATCGGCGGATCCTGAAGAATCGCGCGGGCGATGGCGATTCGCTGCCGCTCACCGCCCGAGAGGCGCACACCGTCCTCCCCGAGCATCGTATCGTAGCCATCGGGCAACGCCTCGATAAAGGAATGAGCGTTCGCGGCCCGGGCGGCGTTCTCGATACTCTCACGGGACGCGGCTTCACCGGCTCCATAGGCGATATTTCCGGCCACCGTGTCGTCAAAGAGAATCACCTGCTGGCCCACCACCCCGATTCCGGAGCGCAGGCTTTTGAGGTCGAACTCGGCGCCGTCCACGCCATCGAAGGCAATCTGCCCATTCGTCGGGGCATAAAAGCGAGGAATCAGGTCGAGCAGAGTGGTTTTCCCCGCCCCGCTCAGGCCCACCAGGGCGAACACCCCGCCGGCGGGCACCTCGAAATTCAATTTCTCGAGGACGGCTCCGTCGCCGTAGTCGAAACCCACATCCGAGAAGCGGATCCCCCTCGATAGGGACTTCATCTCCCGCCCGCCGGGATTGAGTTCCTCGGCCGCATGACTGTCCATTAACTCGAAGACCGATTGCCCCCCGGCGACCCCTTCCATCAGGGTGTGGTACACCCGCGAGAGAGATTTAATCGGGCTGTATATCATCCCGACCGCCACGAGAAAGCTCGAAAGCTGCCCTGGCGTCATCTCCCCCCGAATGACCATCCCCGCGCCGAACCAGAGGACCAGCCCCCCCAGAACGCCCCCAATGGTCTCGACGATAGGCGGCGTCATCGCACGGATCCGCATGGCTTTCATGACGCGCCGGAAAAACGAAAGATTGGCTCGGCTGAACCGGGCCTCCTCGATCGCCTCGGCTCCGAACGCCTTGACCACCCGGATTCCCACGTAAGTTTCCTTCATCTGGGCGCTGATATCGCCCATTTTCCTTTGTGTGGAGCGGGTGACACGTCGGATTTTTTCGCCGAACACGGCGATGAGAGCGCCCACGGGCGGAACAATGACGATGAAGATAAGGGCCATCTTGGGATTTTGATAAATGGCCACGGCCAAGAGCCCCAGGAAAGTAAAAAGATGACGGCCCAAATCGCGAACCGCGCTCGAGGCCGCCTTTTGCATCAACGTGATGTCGTAGGTGACCTTGGCCATCAACTCCCCGGTCGATTTGTCGTCGAAGAAACTCATGGGAAGGCCGAGGAGATGCCGGTGGAGCCCGTTCCGGATATCCATCACCACCCGCTGGCCCACCCAGTACATGAAGTAGTTCTGGCAATAGGCGAGAACGCCCTTTAAGGCGTAGATTCCGGCCAAGCCCACCGAAAGGAGATAGGCCACCGAAATGTCCCTGGCGATGAGGACATCGTCCACCGCATAGCGGACCAAGAGCGCGGGAACGGCGTTGAACGCGCCGACGAAAAGGGTGCACGCGACAGCAGCCGCAAACCGCGCGCGGTAGGGCTTCAGGTATTCGAGAATGCGGCGGTAGGTCTGAAGCTGGCTCACCGCCGCATCTCCTTGGGCGATTGTGATATCCCCAGAACCTGGGCATAAACATTTTCGACCATCTCGCCCCGATATCCGTTATAGAAGTGGCGCTCCACCCGCTGCCGCCCGGCACGGCCGAACTGAATGCGCTTGCCCTTGTCGGTGACGAGGCTCTTGAAAGCGGCCGACAGGGCGCCGGGATTATTCGGCGGCACGACATAGGACGTCACGACATCGCGGACCACCTCGTCGAGACCATTATGCGAGGTCACAACACAGGGGATTCCCATCGCCATCGCCTCGAGCAGAGCCCGGCAGGTCCCCTCCGACCCCGGGGCGAGCAGGGTGAAGATGTCGATCCCCGCGAGCACCTCGGGGAGTTCCTCCTCGATATAACCGGGGAAATGCACCCGCTCGTTCAGGCCCAATGAGCCAACACGCTCCTGAATAGCCGGGAGATATTCTCCCTTTCCGACAATCACAAGGTGAACCCCGGGCACCTCCACGGCGAGGAGGCGGAACGCTTCGAGAAGTGTCATGTATCCCCGGTCCGGGGCCAGGCGGGAGACAATCCCGATGAGGACCGCCTTGGTGGGAAGCTCCAGGAAATCCCGCCCATTAACGCGGGCTTCAATCGAGGCCGGGCGGAAGCGCTCGATATCCACCCCGCCCCGGACCATGTGGAGCCGGCCGGCTGGAACCTGCAACTGGTTTTTCAGGATTCCGGCGATATGGCTGTTCACGCCGATAACGCCGTCCGTCGAACGGCTCAGGAGGTACTTGTTGAAGATGTTCGCTTTCGCCGCCCGAGGGTGGTGAATCGTCCGTACAAGGCGGGGCCGGCCTTTTGCTCTTTGAATGGCGAAGTAACTCAGCCAGTGGTCGGCCGAAAGATGACAGTGAACGATATCGGCGCCGACCTTGTCGATGAGACGGGCCAGGGCCCCTACGGAGCCCCAAATCCGCACGGGGCTCAGGCTCCGGGTCGGGTCCACATCCTCGATCCGTGGGTAACCGGCCGCTTCGGCCTGCGCTTCAAGCGCATCACCGCCCACGCAAACAAAATGCATGTCATGGCCCCGCTTGCCCAGGGTGTCGGTCAGGAATAATGCGGGCTCGGCCGGACCCGTCCACCACGGACTGCTGATAACCTGGATGATTTTCAGTTGGCGCACGCCGATACCACCTCTTTATATATTTGTTCCGTCTCGTCTAGCATTTTTTCAATTGTGTGGTGTTCCCCAACGAACAATCTTCCCGAAGCGCCCATCTGTTCGAGCCGGCCAGGCTCCCCGATTAATTCCCTCACGGCGCCGGCCATGGCATCCGGATCTCCCGGAGGAACCACTACTCCCGCTCCCGCCGGGAGTATCGCCTCCGGGACACCGCCGACATCGGTACCGACAATGGCCACTCCCATGGCCATCGCCTGAAGAGCCACCTGGGGGATTCCCTCCGTCCGCGTCGAGGCGATCACCAAAAGATCGATGGCGGCCATGACCTCGGGAATATCTTCCCGGTAGCCGGTAAAGGTGACTGTGCCGTCCGCCAGCCCGAGCTGCTTCGCCTGCTCCCGGAAGATTTCCCCCCAGTGCCCCTCTCCGACGACAAAAAACCGGGTGGCGTATCCTTCTTCCTTGACAAGCCGGGCCGCGGCCAGAAAATGCTCCACCCCCTTACTCTTTCTAAGGTTGGCGACAAGCCCCACCGCCGGTACTCCATCGGGCACACCGAACTCCGCTCGAAAGGAGGCGCCGGAGACTTCCTCGTTAAACCGGGAAAGATCCACACCCGTGGGAAGTACGGAAACCCTCGAAAATTCACATAAACCGGCTTCGGCCAGCATCCGGCGAGTCAGATCCGCCGTCGTCATTATCCGGCTCGGAAGGCGATAAGCCCAATTGAAAGGATGACCACTGACAGGGATCGATACATGACGTGTCCTGACGACCGGGACACCCAGCAACCGGCCCACCAGCCCGGCCAGCCAGCTGTCCTTGCTGGAATGCGTGTGTATGACGTCGGGGCGGATTTCCCGAATCAGGGACAGGAGCCGCGCGAAAGCCACCGGATCCCAACTGGTTCTCATTCGCACGCTTCGATAGGGTACGCCGCTCTGACCCGCCTCCCGTCCAATCAGGCTCTCGGGTTGACCCACAACGAGGACACTGTGCCCTCTTTTCCGGAGGAAGGCCGCCTCGAGGAGGATGCGTTTTTCCTGCCCCCCCAAGCCGGGAGAGGCCTCCGTATGGAGAATGCTAAGTGGTTTCACGCCCTCGGCGCCTCTCCCAGAGGAAGGCGGACCGCATAAAAACATAGTAGGCATAACCGGCCGAGACGATGAATCCCTCGCGCCCATCCCGCCAGCCGCCCTTGAAAAAATATCCCTTCAAAAATCGCCAAATCGGGCGAGCGACAAAATCGGCGACACCGGGTTTGCGTCCCTTCGAGTGGAGCTCCTCGGCCGCCAGCCCGGCATAGCGCATCTGCCGATCAAAAAATTCGCCGATATCGTTATAGCTGTGATGTTCGAGAGGCTCGGCGAGAGAAACCACTTCTCCGTTTACGTCCACCGACTCGTGAACCTGCTTTTCATTGAAACGGCCCAGCTCCCTACGAAAAAGACGGACCTGATGGTCCGGCCAATGGTCCCCGTGGCGAAGCCATTTTCCGAAAAAGATGTTTTTCCGGGGAAAGCGATAGCCATCGGCCGGCCCGTTGCCGCCGAGCACCCTTAATATTTCCTCTCGCAGAGCCCCGGTGACAACCTCATCCGCATCGAGACTCAGTATCCAGGGATGACTCGTCTTTTCGAGCGCCATGTTTTTCTGGGCCGAGTAGCCCATCCAGGGAGCTTCGAGGACCGTTGCGCCGCGGCCGCGGCAGATGGCCTGCGTCCCGTCCTCACTTTCGCCGTCGATGACGATGACTTCATCCGCCCAGGCCACGCTGTCGAGACAAGCCCCGATTCGGGCGGCCTCGTTCCTCGCGATGATGGCTACGCTAAGAAGCTGGCGCTTCGCCCCAGCCTCCGGGCCCACCGCCGGGCCGCCTCGGCGCTCGGCCACCTCCGGGGTCACCTAGCCTTTCTCCTGGCTCTTTTCCCACTCATCAAGCGGTATGGCCTCATCCACCAACATGATGGGAATATCGTCCTGAATCCGATAGACAAGCTTCGAGTCCTTGCAGATGAGAAAATTCCCGTCTTCACTGAGCTCCAATGGTTTCTTGCTCACGGGACACGCAAGAATTTCAAGCAACTCCTTATCGATGGTCATCTCTTTCTTCTCCCTAAGAGCCATTCATATTCGACCTTGAGACCTTCTCTCAATTTCGTTTTCGGCTGAAATCCAATTTCCGCTCTCGCCAGAGAGGTATCCGCCCAGGTGTGGCGAACGTCCCCTTTCTGGACATCCTCTCGAATCTCCTCGAGCGGGGCGCCCTGAATCTCGCCCATCAGGGAAATCACTTCATTCAAGGTGGCCCGGTGCCCCCCGCCGATATTGTAAACCGATCCGGCCTTCCCCTTCATCATGGCCTGATAATTCCCTTCGGCGGCATCGCCCACGAAGGTGAAATCCCGGCTCTGCTCCCCGTCACCGTAAACCGAAATCGGTTTGCCCTCGATTCCCGCCGTGAGAAACCGGCGAAACGCCATATCCGGCCGCTGGCGGGGGCCATATACGGTGAAGTATCGGAGGGACACCGTATGGACTCCGAAATTCCTGCAGTACAGATAGCAAAGGTGCTCTCCGGCCAGTTTGGATACACCGTAGGGCGATACCGGTCTCGGAACGGTCTCCTCTTTTGTCGGCCCCTCCAGGGCGTCTCCGTAGATTGACGAGGAGGAAGCATAAACAAAAGCCTTGTGCTTCCGGTCCCGGCAAGCTTCTAAAAGCCGCTGGGTCGAGAGGTTGTTGTCATCGAGGTAGACCGAAAAAGCCTTCCCCCAGCTATCGCGGACACCGGCCTGGGCCGCCAGATGAAAAACGCCGTCCACCTTGGACACGATTTCCTCGAGGGAATCCTTGCTCAAATCCATCTCGATGAAATCAAACCCGTCCGTATCCCGAAGCGCCTGAAGATTCGCCTCCTTGTCCTCTCTCCCGTAAAAACTTGAAAACCGATCCACGCCGACGACCCGGGCTCCATCGCCGAGCAAACGCTCGCACAGATGTGAGCCGATGAACCCGGCGGCGCCGGTCACTAAAAATCGAGACACTTAAAAACTCCCTTTATTTTCGCATACTTAGCGGGATTTTTCATGGGTATTCCATAGATTCCGAATAGCCAGTATTGCTTCATCCGCACCAATAAGGTCAAGGCACTCAATGTCCGGGCAGGTCCTGCCATAGCAACCACTACAGGCAAGGCGGTGGTGAAGAACGGCATGCCCCGCTCCCCAAGGGCCATTGCGCCAGGGTTCGGTCGGTCCAAACAGTGCCAGGCACTTCACTCCAAGGGCCGCCGCCAGATGGAGCGGTCCCGTATCGCCCCCGGCAAAGACATCCGCCCTCCGAATCAGTGCCATGAGTTTACGGATGCCGGTCGGAGGGGCCAGAGCGGCGCGGGTTTGCATGGCCTCCGCTACCCGCCGGGCCTCTTCTTCCTCTCCGGGCCCCCAGGTCAGCAGGGTGCGGCCGGCCGAAATCCTCGCCCATGCGTCGCCGAGGGCGGCATAGCGTCCGGCTTCCCATCGCTTCGTCTCCCATCCCGCGCCCGGATGCATGATCAGAAGCGGGTGCCCGGACAACAAGCCCTCCCGGCGAAGCCAAGATTCCGCTTCTTCCCCTTCAGCGGCCCGCTCGGGAAGCGGAAAACGAATCTCGGCGTCAAGCGGCCGGGATAGGCCGAGGGGGACGAGCAGGGAAAGATTTTTTTCGATGACATGGTGAGGTCCCTCGATAACCCTCGCCCAATGAGTCGTAAAAACGACGTTCATACCTTCCCGGCAAGCGCGTTGCTCGAAACCGATTCGCATCTCAGCGCCCGAAGCCCAGGAGATCACCCCGCTTTTAATCAACCCCTGCGCATCGATGGCGACGTCGGCCCCTGGTCTTTTGATAAGATCGAAGGTCCGGCGGAGCTCCGAGGGGATTCCCAGGAGACCTTTTTTTCTCCAGGATTTCGAATCCACGACAATCACCTGATCAATATCGGGGTTTTCCTCGAGAAGTACGCTCGGCCCCGGCGCCACCGCCCAGCAGATCTTGGACGATGGGTAAGCATCCCGGACCGCACCGGCCAGCGGAAGGGTATGAATGACGTCTCCAACGGCGCCGAGGCGCACGAGGAGGAACCGATCGGTCATCTTGCTTCGGGCGGGCCTGTGCGCGATCCGATTTCCGTAGAAGAATGATCCTTGGGATCGCCGCAGATGGCCACCTCCCCACCATAACTTTTCACCGTTTCGCGCTCCGGAACGGTTTCGGCGGTGTAGTCGGTTCCTTTTGCGTGGACATGGGGTTTCAACGCAAGGAGGAGACGCGAAACATTGTCTTCATCGAACAAAACAAGATAGTCCACCATCTCAAGGGCGGAGAGGATCTCGAGACGCTCATCCTGGGCGGTGTAGGGCCTCCCCACTCCCTTGAGCCGCCGGGCCGACTCATCCGAATTCACGGCAAGAACCAGGACATCGCCCAGAGCGCTCGCCTCGCGGAGATAGCGCACGTGGCCTGCGTGGATCAAGTCAAAGCAGCCGTTCGTGAATATCACACGTTTTCCGGCTCTCTTGTCGCGCTCCACAGCCTCGACGAGTTCATCCGCCGCGAGGAGCTTTCCGCCGAAGGAGCCAATTCCATCGTTCAACCCCGGTCCCCCTCCAGCGTCCCGAGAAGCTCTTCGCGGTAAACCGTCGCCGTACCCCGTTTCATGACGACAAGTCCCGCCGCCCGATTGGCGATTTCGGCCGCGTCCGGCGGCGGCGCACCGGCGGCCAGCGAGAGCGTGAACGCGGAAATTACCGTGTCCCCCGCACCCGTTACGTCCGAGGCTTCCTCGGACCCGAATACGGGGATATCCCGCCTTGTCTCTCCGTTTTCGAATACGCTCATCCCCTTACTCCCACGGGTGATGAGCACCGCGCGGGCCCTGGTCCGCTCCAGCAGGGCCGCTCCCGCATCGCCCAAGCGATCTCCCTCGGGAACATAGCCGAGAAGCCGCTCGACCTCCTCTTCGTTCGGAGTGATCGCCGTAATTCCCTCGTATGTGTCGGCGCGGTGGCGGCTATCGACAGTGACGATCATCTCCCGCGCCAGACGGCCCGCGGTCTCACGGACGGCATCGGTCACTACCCCCAGGCCGTAGTCGGAGACGATCAAAGCGTTCACACCATCGCCCGGAAGCGCATCGAGCGCACCGAGAATCCGGGCCTCCAAGTCTCCCCTCACCTCCAGCTGGCGTTCGTGATCGATCCGAATCACCTGCTGGCGGCTGGTGTTTCGTCCACCGGCCATGATGCGCATCTTGGTCGGGGTAAACCGCCCCTCCTCGAGAAAAAGATTCCCGGCTTCGACTCCGCCCGCTTCGGCGGCGCGCCTCAGCGCCTCGCCGTTCGCGTCCGCACCGAGGGCGCCGATGGCCGCGACCTTCCCGCCGAGAGAGGCCGCGTTCATGGCGGCGTTTCCCCCGCCGCCGGGGAGAATTTCCCGCGAGTTGAAATCGAGAACGATGACCGGAGCCTCACGGCTGATTCGGGAAGTGTCCCCGTGGATAAACTCATCGGCGATATAGTCGCCCACCACCGCAACCCGCAGCGAGGGAAACCGCTCGACGTACTCTCGAAGGGACTGACTCATCTTTTCCCCTCATTCCTTTCCTCGAGAATCAACTGGACGGCATGATAGGCGTCCTCGGCACAGATGTCCGGCTCGCGGGCCCAACCGCCGCCGAAGTGATCCCGCGAGCCGCGCCCGTAACCGGTGAGCACATAAACGCCCCGGCAGCCCGCGGCCCATCCGCATTCCATATCGGAGTATTTGTCCCCGATCATATAGGAGCGCTCGAGGTTGACACCGTGATCCTTCGCGGCCTGAAGGAGCATGCCGGGTTTGGGCTTTCTCAAGTCCGAGTCCACGGCCAGGGCAGGGTCATCGGAGCTGGGATGATAGGGACATAGATAGATGGCATCGAGGTGCGCGCCCTGGCGCGCCAGCTCCGCTTCGAGCTTTTCATGGACGCGCCCGATCATTTCCACCGGAAAATAACCCCGCGCCGCGCCCGCCTGATTCGTCGCCAAAATCGCCAACAATCCCGCTTCGTTCACGCACCTCACCGCCGCCGCCGACCGGGGATAGAGTTCATAATCGTCCAGGTGAGTGATATACCCGGCATCACGGTTCAGAACGCCGTCCCGGTCGAAAAATACCGCCGCGCGCCCGCTCACTTAGGAGCCTCCGCAGGCCTGGAGGGGAGGGCGTTCGCCAGAATCTCTTCCACCTCTTCGGCAACCTCCTCCGGGGAAATTTCCTTCATGCATCGATGGTGCCCGAGCGGACACACTCGCTCAAAACACGGGCTACACGCCATTTCCCGCCGAAGGTCTCGGTGCGCTTCCCCCCGGGGGGCTGTCCGCAACGGGTCGGTCGGCCCGAACAGGGAGACAGTCCTCACCCCCACGAGGGCCGCTATGTGAAGCGGACCGGTATCGCCCGAAACCAAAACGCTCAAACGCGCCAAAAGACCCGGCAAGGTATGCAGCGAATCCTTCCCAGCCAAATTGATCGCGGCGCCCCCGGCCGCGGCGCAGACCCGGTCCGCCAGGTCCACTTCCTTCGGCCCGCCGAGAACAAGGACGCGCACGCGTCCACCGGCCGTCAATCTCCGCGCCAGGGCGGCGTATGACTCAACCGGCCAGGTTTTCGAGGCTCCGAAAAAAGCGCCGGGGTTAAGTCCGATCAACGGCGCCTCCCCGCCGCCCGTCTCCTCTCCGATCAAACGATCCGCGAACTCTGACGCCTCCGGACTCACCGGCAGGCGGGCTGACCGGTGGGCCGGAGTAATTCCCTGCGCTTCAAGGAGTCCAAGATAATAATCGACTAAATGGGGCGGCGGCGAATCGGGCGGCGGCGGGACCGGATGCGTCAGCAGCCACCCTCTTCCCCCGGTGGCGTACCCTATCCTCCGGGAGGCGCCAAGCCAACGACCCAGAAGCGCCGAGCGAAAGCTATTGGGAAGGAGCCAGAGGGCATTAATTCCATTTCTCCGGGTCTTCGAAGGGGCCGAAAAAAAACTCCGCCATTTTCCGCCCTCCGTCCGGAGAACCGCATCCAGCCAAGGAAAGGTGTCCAAAATTCCCGCGGCCCAGGGAGCGGCCAGCGCCTCGATCCGATCGCCGGGGAATGCGGCGCGCAGGGAGGCAAAAAAAGGTGCGGCCATCGCCGCATCGCCGATCCAGTTGGGGGCAACAATTATTTGCCGCCCTTCGTGGTTTTCAGGAAATTCCCTCACCCAACGTCCTCCGCCTGGCGCTCCCCCGGGCAACCGAATCGGCTCCGGACTGGCACTCTCGCCGTAACGCTATCAATTTCAGGGAACTATAGCAATTACAAGATCCTTGAGGTCGCCGATCCCTTCGCCGAAAAATTTTCACACAGCGGCCCCCGCCTGTATAGGGCGCAGGACCGGACTCTGTTATTATGCCCTTTCAACAACAGCGCCCCGCCGCGGCCAACGGAGACCATCCCTTGAGAAAGCTTCACCGATATATCCTGGGGGAGGTCTTTACCTACTTTTTTCTCTGCCTGTTACTTTTGACATTTCTTCTCCTGGTCAACCGCATGGTTCAGCTAACGGACCTGGTCATCAACAAGGGCGTTCCGGTAGCCACTGTCGGCCAGCTCCTGTTGACAATTCTCCCCGTGCTCATGCTTGTCACCCTTCCCATGGCCACACTCATCGCCTGCATCCTCGCGTTCAGCCGCCTCTCCAACGACAGCGAGTTCGTCGCCATGACGGCCTCGGGGATGAGCCTCTACTCCCAGCTCATTCCCGTAGCGGCCCTGGGAATCCTTTCGGCGCTGGCAAGCGCCCTGCTGATGATGTTCGGCCTTCCCTGGAGCCACCAGGCGACTATCGATCTCCGTTATCAAATCCTGCAAAACCAGGCGTCGGCCTTCGAAATCCGAGAACAGGTGTTCAACGACACCTTCGACGGCCTTGTAATTTACGTCCGAAAATCATCACGGGAGAGCAAGGTTCTTCGCGGCATCCTGATCTCGGACTCGCGGGGCGGCCAAAACAAACAGGTCATCTTCGCCGAGCAGGGAATCGTCGTCAGGGACCCGATCGGAAAAAAAATGGTCCTTCGCCTTGTCCGCGGATCAACCCATCAAGTAAACGCCGTCACCGACTCCAAAAACAGCGCGGCCCGGAATTCGGGCGGCGGAGCCGCTCCCGACCCGCGCACCTCGCTCAACGCGAATCAATACCAGGTGGTCCGTTTCGGAACCTACGACCTCAATCTCAACCTCACCCAGTCCCTCGGCGACGGCAAGGCGCTCCGGGTTCGGCTGCGCGGCCTCCCCGTCAGCGAACTGCGCAAAAAAATCGCCGCCGCAAAGCCAGGCACGATTCGCTACAACTCTTTTCTCGTTGAGATTCATAAGCGCTTCGCCACACCGTTCGCCTGCCTGGCGCTCGCCCTCCTGGGCGCGCCCCTTGGCGTCCAGAACCGGCGATCAGGCCGCCACGGCGGATTTGCTTTGAGTCTTATTGTTGTATTCGCCTACTACATGGTCTCGTCGTTTTCTGAGGGCTTGGGGGAAAATGGAACAATCCCGCCCCTCTTCTCCCAATGGGGGCCGAATATTCTCCTGTTCGCCGTATCCGTCTGGGCCGTCCGGAGAGTGATTCGTGCGGGTGCGGTGGATATTTTCGGCTACTTGCTCAAATTCGCCGAGCGCCTTCCCGTTTCCGACTGGCTGAGTCCAAAATCGGCATGAGTATCCTCAGCAGGTATATTCTAACCCAGTTTTTCCGCCTGGTCGGAATCTGCCAGGCCGGGGCCATCACTCTTTTTCTGTTGGCCGAATTCATCGAGCGTATCGACGACCTCATCGAAAAGAAAGCCGCCCTCACCGACGGCCTTCTTTTTTTCCTTTTCAGAATTCCACAACTCATCGTATTTTCAATCCCCCTCACTGTCCTGCTCGCCAGCGTCCTTTCCCTGCTCCTTCTTTCCCGGGGAAACGAAATAGTGGCGATGCGCGCCTGCGGCGCGAGTATTTACCGGCTGATCACGCCCATCCTCGCCGCCAGCCTCGGAATCGCGGCCCTGACCTTCCTGGGCAACGAATACATCGTCCCCGCATCGAATCAAAGGATGAACCATATCTGGCAGGTCCGTGTAAAAAAAATCGCGCCCCGCGGATACAATCGAACGAATAAAATCTGGTACCGCTCCGAGGACAACACCATCTGGCAGATCACCGTTTTCGACCCTTTCACGGACACCATGCGGGGCGTCACCCTCTACCGCCTCGACAAGGAAGATCGCCTTTTTCAGCGAATCGACGCAAAGTTGGTCAAGTGGATTCCCCATGTGAAGCGCTGGCGGTTCGACGACGGTTTGATCCACTATTTCAGGGGGAAAAACGAAATTCACCAGGATTCATTCACGGCAGAGCAATTCGATGTGAAGGAGGTTCCCGGAGACTTCAAGCAAACCGGAAAAAAACCCGAGGAAATGAGCTGGGCGGAGCTTCGCTCCTACATCGGAATCATGCAGACAAACGGGGTGGATACTTCCCGCTACGTCGTCGATCTGTGGGCGAAACTGTCCACGCCGTTTATTTGTTTTGTCCTTGCGCTGGTTGGGGTCCCGTTCTCGATCCGATCCGCCCGCAGCGGCGGAGTCGCTCTCGGAGTCGCCATTACGATCGCCATCGGAGCGGGGTACCTGATTCTATTTTATGTGGGCATTTCGCTGGGGCACGCGGGCCGGCTGCCGCCGTTCGCGGCCGCCTGGGGGCCGAATGCCGTATTTCTGGCGGGGGGGTCATACCTCCTCACCCATGTCCGCTCCTAGCCCTGGCCTTCGCCGGCTTCGGGGCCGAGGCCGGCTGCCTCGAAAATAAGACGGGCCAGCTCGTCTCCGCCGTTCACTTTCATTTCGGCGCGAAGCACCCGGAAACGCTCATCGCCGGCCAGTGCGCCGAGCTTCACCGCGTCTTTTTCCGTCGTGACGGCGAAGTCCGCCCCGGTTTTTTCGATGGCGGCGGCGATACGCTCCAGCTCTTCTCCGCCGTATGCCGCGTGATCGGAAAAGACCAGACTCTCGAGAACCCGTGCACCCAGCGCGGCGAGCGACCGGGCAAATCCACCGGGATTCCCGATTCCGCTCACCGCCACCACGGCCGCGCCGCCGAGGTCCGCGGGCTCTCCCGCCGGCCCGCCGCCGAGGTCGAGCAGGGCCGAGGGCGTTAACATTCCCTCGAAAATTTTTGTATCCGGGGAAAGCGAGCGCAAACGCTCGTGAACCGCGAGGCCCCCGAGGCCCGTGAGCAGGATCGCATCGGCCCGGCGAAGCGCTCCCAGAGGCTCGCGCATCGCTCCGGCGGGGAAAACGCGGCCGTTTCCGAACGGGCGGTCCCCCCGGAGCACCACCAGATCGAAACAACGCGGCAAAGCCAGGTGTTGAAACCCGTCATCGGCGACGATCGCCCCCGCGCCCAATTCCGCCGCGCGCCGCGCGGCAGCAGGGCGATCCCGCCCGGTGACGACGGGCGAGCGAGGAAACATCCGCGCCAGCATCACCGCCTCATCCGAAGCGGGCGGCGACGAGAGGACCGCCCCCGCCCCGTCGCTCACCACGCACACCCCCCCCTCCGCTCCGCTGTAGCCCCGGCTGATGGCGGCGGGGGTGATTCCGGCCTCAATCAGCCGCGAGATGACCCAGGCCACGGCCGGGGTCTTGCCGGTTCCGCCGAGGGTGAGGTTGCCCACCGAGATTACAGGAGTGGACGGGGCTGCGGCCACGCCCAGGCCCGTTTCATAGAGCGTCCGTCGGAGACGCATGATATCCCCGTAGAGCCATCCAGCCGGAGCCAGGACCGCGAGCGCTCCACGGGCCCATAGCGGCGCGCCCGGGTCTCCCTCCAGGGCCTTGATGATGCTCCCCCGTCCACTCACGACTTCTCCTCGCCCGCGTCCCCGCCCCGGGAATCCAATACCCCGAGCAGAAATTCCGAAGTCCGCTCGGCGGCGCCACTATTTGCCGCCACCCACTCCATTGCCGAAGTGCTCGCCGCATCCCGCTTGGCCCTGTCGCTAAGCCAAGGAAGGAGCGCTCCGGCCAGCCCTTCGGCGCTCTCTACCCGGACGGCTCCTTCCACTCGCAGCAGATCGCCCGCCACCTCCGCGAAATTGTCCATGTGAGGGCCAAAGACAACGGGAACGCCCCACCGCGCGGCCTCGATGGGGTTTTGTCCCCCGTGCGGGATGAGAGAGCCACCGATGAACGCCGCCGTACCGCATGCGTAGGCCTCCGCCAACTCACCCATCCTGTCGAGAAGAACAACCTGCCCGCCGCCGCCTCCGCTCCTGCTGGCGATTTCGCTCCATCTAACCGGGTCGAGCCCGCCCCGCCGAAGCTCGGCCTCGGCCTCCTCCAGACGCGGCAAATGGCGCGGTGCGATCAACACGCCCAGGCGCTCGAACCGCTCTCTAAGGGCATGAATCGCGCCGGTCAATCCAGTCATTTCTCCCGGATGGGTGCTTCCGGCGACGATGATCGGGTCCGCTCCGGCGAGGCCGAAATTTTTCTTCAAATCCTCCGTGCTCCCGCCCAACCGCGGCGCCGGCGCGTCGAATTTGATGTTCCCGGCCGCGAACACCCCCGGCGCCCCCAGCGAGCGGTAGCGCTTGGCGTCTGCCTCCCCGCGCGCCGCGACCCCGGCCAGTTTCTTCAGAACCGGGGCGAAAAGAAAACGCAGCCGGGTATAACCCCGGAGGGACTTTTCGGAAAGCCGCCCGTTGATCACACATACCGGCAGGCCACAGCGCGCGGCTTCCCACATCAGATTGGGCCAAAGCTCGGTTTCGATAATGGCGATTCCGCCGGGCCCGATTCGCCGGAAAGCGCTCCGCACCGTGTGAGGATAGTCAAAGGGAAGGTAGAAAACATGCTCCACGCCATCGATTTTCCCGGCTTCCTCGCGGCCGGTTTCGGTGACCGTTGAAAGGACGATGCGAAGCCCGGGGCGCTTCTTCAGGAGCTCGGGAACAAGCGCGGCGGCGACGCCGACCTCGCCCACCGAGACCGCATGCAGCCAGACCCTGCCTCCCTCGCCCGCCGGGGGCAGACGGCGCACGAGGCCCAGACGCTCTCTCATACCGCTCAGCGAGTGGCCGCGCGTCCAGGCGTGAACGACGTAATAAACAGCGATAAAGGGGGAGCCAAGGTAAATCGCCGCATTGTAGAGAACGAGGACCAGGGCGTCCATTATTCCTCGCCGGGCCGGATGGAGGCCCGGGCCGCCTCGTTCGCCGCCAGAATGCGGAGTTCAAGCTCCCTGCGGTGGATTTCGAGCGCCGCGTCGTCAATCGAGGGTGGTACCCTCAGCGGTTCCCCGTAGGAAACAATAACCTTCGAAAACGGAAGCGGAATGATCGTCTTGTCCCAGGTCGGAAGGCGGGCGCAACGGGAAGCGGCGAAACCCGCCGGATAAATCGGCAGGCCCGTCAGCGCGCCAAGATAAATCACCCCCGGCTTGACCTTCTCCGGCGGTCCGTTCGATCCGTCCGGCGTGAAGATCGGAAAAACCCCCTCCCCCGCCAGACGGGCCAGTTGCCGCAGGGCCGAGGCGCCGCCCTTGTTTCGCCCGTCCATCTTTCCAGAGGAGCCCCGAACGCTCCGGCCCCCGAGATGGGCCATGACGCGGGCGAGAAGCTCCCCGTCCGAACTCCGGCTGACGAGGCACACCCAGGGAAACCCATAAGAAAAATGAGGAGCGATTCCAACATGGCGATGCCAGAAAGCGCCAATACACACCCCTCTGGGAGCATCGCGGAGGCCTTCGTGAATCTCGGGTTGAAGGGGAACCGCCCTGACGGTGGCGTAAATAGCCCGCAACAGGCCCGCGATGCCGGCCGCCCCGAAGCGGGTGAGAAACGGCGCACGAGGATCGCACCCCCGGTCATCATACGGCGATGAGTCCGGAGTCCTCTCTCCTTCGTTCACGAAGCGCCCTCCAACACCCGAAGAATTTCCGAGGCCCCGCGCTCATAGGGATCGGGGCCTCCGAGCGATTCGCGAATTTCTCCAAACGCGCGGATTTGACTCTCCCGCGCGGCGGGATCGGCCAGCAACGGGGCCAGCGCGGCGGCGATTCGCTCTCCCCTGACCTGCCTCTGATAGAGTTCCGGGACAACTTCCCGGCCCGCGAGGAGATTGACGAGACTGATGTAATCCACCTGCAGCAAAAAGTATTTCGTCAGCATATAGGTGAAAAAATCGCCCACATAACAAACGCTCATCGGCGTACCGAGGAGACCGCACTCGAGCGTTGCCGTTCCGCTGGCGACCGCGGCGGCGTCCGCCGCCCGGATAATCTCATGCTGGTGACCCCGGACGACACGGACACCGCCGCCGCCCGAATGAAGGCGGCTCCGGACGGCTCCCTCGGGAAGCGCCTCGGCTTCCGAGACGAGAAAGAGGGCGCCCGGGAACTTCTCGCTCAGCGGACCGGCGGAATCGATCATCGGACCGAGAAGGCGCTCAATCTCCCGGCGGCGGCTCCCCGGCAGAAAAGCCACCACACGCGCATCACCGGGAATCCCAAGAGAAGCGCGCGCCGCCTCCCTCGAGGGAGCTTCCTGAAGCGCGAAAGCCACCGGATTCCCGATAAATTCCGCCGCCCCGCCCTCCTGGCGAAAAAGACCCGGCTCGAAGGGGTATATCGTCAAGATCAAATCGAAGATTTCAGCGATGGTTCGGGCGCGCCCGCCGCGCCAGGCCCACACCTGAGGCGTAATAAAATAAATTAACCGGGGAGGACGGGGCAGTTTTCCGAGTGATTTGGCGAGGGAGAGATTGAAGCCGGGGTAGTCCACCAGGACGACGGCATCGGGGCGCTCCTCCCGGACCCGGGCGATCAGATCGCGCTTGATGCGGTAAAGCGCCGGAAGGACCCTGGGGACATCCCCGAATCCAATCACATCCAACGGACCGGAATCGTGGATAATCTCGGCGCCCGCCCCGCGCATCTCCTCCCCGCCCATGCCGAAAGCGCTGACGCCGGGGATCACAAGCGACATGGCCCGGATAAGTCTGGCCGCGTGAAGATCGCCCGATGGTTCTCCGGCGACGATCATCAGCCGGGGATTGCCGGTGATCATTTTTCCTCGTCGCTACGCCACCCCGCCAGTATAATACCGGCGGCGTCGGCGTCCCTGACAAGCGTATCCTTGTCGACCAAAAAGGTGGCGCCCGCCTCGACGATCAGGGCCGAGGCGCCTCCTTCACGCGCGGCCTGGAGGGTTCCGGGACCCACGGTCGGGATGTCGTAGCGCGGGTCCTGATCAGGGCGTGCAACCTTGCACACGATGGCCCCTTTTCCCGCGAGGGCGCACCCGCGCCGGATGGTCTCGTCGGTCCCCTCGATGGCCTCGACCGCGATGACGGCGCCTTTTTTCACAACGATCGTCTGGCCAATATCAAGACGGGCCACCTCGCGCGCCATCCGGAAGGCGTAGCGAACTTCGTCAAGATTGGAATTGTTCAGCTTTTTTCTACCTAGCGGTCCTTCGGGTGCGAGTAGGTGGCCGAGAAACTCGGCCTGGGGAATTATTTCAAGATCGTTTTTTTCGGCGAACTCGATTATGGCATCCATGATGGTCACATCCGCCATATTCTTGGCCCGGTAGATAAAACGAAGCGCTTCGAGATCGAACTTAAGCCCCTGGAAGAGTAGGTTTTTCTCCACCTTGCCCGCGAAACCGACGCGGCGGACTCCCTCGGATTTGAAAAAAGCGAGAATCTTCTTCGGCTGGGCGGGAGAAACCTGAATGGTGGAGGTGACGAGATTCTCGGGAAATTCACACGCATCGGACGAAAGAGCCACCGCAACGATTTCGTATCCATTTTCCCGGGCTCCGCGGGCGAATTCAACCGCGAGGGAACCGGTTCCGGCGATGAGGCCAATCCGCTCTCGGGGGCTGGACATCCTCGGATGAGATCAAATAGAGGCTGGAGCGGGCACGTCGAGCATCTGGAGAACACGGAGCGCCACATCCAGGGACCGCAGCTCTCTCTCGGTGTTCTCGATCACTTCGCCCTTCTCGGCGGCCGCCAGAAAATTCCTGAGTTCCAGCTTCAGGGGATTGTCCTTGTGAACGAAAAGACGCTCCACCTGGGCTTGCTCGCTGTACTTCAGCTCTTCGCGGGAGAGGCTTCGTTCGCTGGAGGCTTGCCGATGAATCCGAAGCTCCTGATCGGCATAATCGAGCCGAATGAAGGCATCGGGCTGAGAGATGGAAAGCTGGCGAATCTTGTGTTGAGTGACTCGGCTGGCGGTGAGGCTGGCGATGCACCCGCCGGAGAACTGAAGCTGGACGTTGGCCACATCGTCGCGTTCGCTCACGGCAATGGCGCCGGCCGCCGAAAGAGACACCACTTCCTCGTCGACCAGCCGGAGAATGATATCCAGGTCGTGAATCATCAGATCGAGGATGACGCCGTCGTTTCTGGCACGCGAAACGTAAGGCCCAAGCCGCCGGCACTCGATCAACATCGGCTCCCGGACTATCTTGCTAAGTTCCTGAACCGCTCCGTTGAAGCGCTCTACGTGACCGATATGAAGGACACACTTTTTTTCGAAGGCGACTTTGAACAGATCGCGGGCTTCCTCGACACTGTTGCAAATGGGTTTTTCGACGAGAACGTGAATCCCGTTTTCAAGGAACATTCTGGAGACATTGTAATGGTATGCAGTGGGAACGGCGACGACGACCGCATCGACTTTGCCGACAAGCTCCTCGGCGCTGGAATAGGATTCAGCGCCGAACTTATCGGCCAACTCGCGAACGCGGGTCTGATCGAGATCCGCCAAGGCGGCGAGGTTGGTGTCCACCAACTCTCCCAGCGCGGCGACATGGTAACTCCCCATGTGGCCGACTCCGGCCACTCCTACACGCAACACACCCATCCGGCATCTCTCTTTTTCGGGCGATACTCGGCGGACACTACACCCCGCCCCGGTAAACACCTCTTTCTGAAACCTGAAGAAAGTCTACCACGGTTTTGATCTCGCGTCCCACAGGCAACTCGGCCTCGATTTTCCCGATGGCCTCCTCCACCGTTTTCGACTCCTGGAAAAGGATTCGGTAGGCCCGCTTGAGGTGGCCGCGGACCTCGGCTGGCACCCCCATCCGCCTGAGACCAATGGAATTGAGCCCCCGCACCTCGGGAGGATTCCCGTCGGTTTTCGTAAAAGGGAGTACATCCTTCCTAACGGCGGTCGGTCCGACCAAGATCACCCCGTCCCCGATACGGACAAATTGGTGAATCGCGGTAAATCCCGTGATGAAAACGTCGCTGCCTATTTCGATGTGGCCGCTCAAGGCCGTCGAATTGGTCAAAATCACCCTGTCGCCCAGCAAGCAATCGTGCGCGACATGAGACTGGATCATCAGGTAGCAGTTCTCGCCAACCCGGGTGACGCCGCCCTCCTTGAACGAGCGATTGATAGTGGCCCCCTCGCGAACCACCGTATTGGCCCCGACCTCGACACGGCCGCCCTCGCCCTCGAGAGCGATATACTGCGCCTCGGCGCCGATGATCGCACCGGGAAAAATCCTGCAGCCGGGTCCGATCTCGGCCGGCCCCTCAATGACCGCATGGGCGCCCACCTGGCAACCGCCCCCCAGCCGGACGTCTGCGCCGATTACGGCTCCGTGGCCGACGCTGACCCCCTCGCCGACAGATGCGCCAGAGTCGATCGAGGCGGACGGGTGAAGTTCACTCACGATGAATTTTGAGGCGCTGTGACATAGGCGGTAAGCACGGCTTCAACGGCCGCTTCCCCATCCACTGTTATGCTGCTTCCCACTTTCCAGAGAGGCCCCCGCTGGCGAAGCAGTTTCACCTCGATACGAAGCTGATCGCCAGGAACAACTGCCCGGCGGAATTTCGCCTGCTCGATTCCGGCAAAAAGGAAATCGGAGTCGGGATCGGCCTGATTACCCCCGAATATGCAAAGCAAAGCCGCCTGAGCCATCGCCTCGATCATCAAAACGCCGGGCATGACGGGCCTATCCGGAAAGTGTCCCGTAAAAAAAGGCTCGTTATGCGAAACATTTTTTATGGCGACCAGCGAAACGGCCTCGGTATCGAGCTCAAGCACCCGGTCGATGAGCAGCATCGGGAATCGATGCGGGAGCAGCCGGAGTATATCTTCCGTGGTCAACAAGTTTCGGTATCCTCCAACTTTTCCTCAACCTTTCGAAGACGCCGGGAGATTTCCGGCAGGCGGGAGTAGACGACCATCCGGCGCCTCGCCTCGGAAATTTCGACCGCGGGGGCGTCAAGGTAAATTTTTCCGCCCTCCAGACTCTTCGAAATCCCCGACATCGCTCCGAAAATCGCGCCATCCCCGATCTCGACGTGATCGGCGACTCCCACCCGGCCGCCCATGATGACACCCCGCCCGAGTGTGACGCTCCCCGAAATTCCCGTCTGGCTGGCGATGAGGCTCCCTTCGCCGATTGTTACGTTGTGCGCGACCTGTACGAGGTTGTCGATCTTGACTCCCCGCTTGATTCGGGTCTCGCCGATTGAGGCGCGATCCACAACCGAACAGGCGCCGATCTCCACATCGTCCTCAATGACGACGGTTCCCGTTTGAGGAAATTTCACCACCCCGCCACCGCCGTCGGGAACATAGCCGAATCCATCGGAGGCAATAATCGCCCCGGCGTGCAAAACGACCCTGGCGCCCAAAGTGGCCCCCGGGTACAAAACGCAATTGGGATGAATAATACAGTCCGGCCCCAGATTCACTCCCTCGCCTATTCGTGCACCGGCCCCAATGTGGCACCCTTTCCCGATGTCCGCCCCGGGGCCGATAGAAGCCGCCGGACCGACGGAAACGCCCGCTCCGACCTTGGCCTTCTCGTCGATGATGGCCGAAGGATGAATTCCAGGAACGAGGGGTTTGGGGGGGCGAAGAAGAGCGATGGCGCGGGCGAATCCCAATTTGGGATTTTCACAGCGTATGGCCGGGCGGCCGGGCTCGATGCCCGAGGGAACGATCAAGGCGCCCGCTTCGGTCGGTTCCTTCAGTTGCCGTTCGGATTCGGCATAACTCAGAGAATCCGGCGAGGCCCCGGCGAAATCGGCGACATCCCGCACATCGAAGTCTCCGCCGCCGATGAGTTCTCCCCCGATTTTCTCAGCGATCTCCGCGAGACGCATCTCATTTCTTCTTTTTATTGTAGAGCTCAATCACCTGGTCGGTAATGTCCACGGATTTTTTCGCGAACATGACGCCGCCAACCGTTTTGTCGATGACGATATCGTAGTTTCCTTTCTTGGATATTTCTTGCACCACTTCGCGGGTTTGCTTGATGAGATCGTTCATCAGTTTCCGTTGACGGTTCGACAATTCCCTGCGGCTGTCCTGAACCAAACGCTTGAGTTCATCCTCATTGCGGGCGAATACCCGCTTTCGATTGCGGAGGTCCTTATTTTTTCGATCGCGCTCCTCGGGCCTCCATATGGGTCCCTTTTGTTGAATTTCGAGTTGGAGGTCCCTGATCTGTTTCACCAGTGTCTCAAGATTTTTCCGCTTCTCGATGAGTTTTTCTTCCAGGCGTTTCTTTTCCCTCTGCAGCGTCGCACGCGCTTTCCGGCCGGCCTTTGATTCGGCAACCGCCTTTTGCACATCCACCACCCCCACCCGGAACTCAGCCGAATACGCGGGACTTATGCCGAAAGTCAGGAAAAAAACCCCAACCATCGAAATTCCTGCCAGTAAACGATTCACTTCAACACCTCTCCCTTTCCAAAAATTCAAGAGCACGTTTAGAACGAAGCGCCTATACCGAAATGCACCTCGCGTGGACGCTCGCCCGATTTTTTGTCCAGTTTATAGCCGACATCGAGCCGTAAGGGCCCAAGCGGCGTGATTACCCTGATCCCGACGCCGGCCCCGTACCGCAGGTCGGATAAATCGTATGCGTTGTGCGTCTCCCAAACGTTGCCGGCGTCGAAGAAGGCGACCAACCGCGTCGGACCGACAAAGGGGTGCACCAACTCCGTGGACAACAACCCTGACGAGAGGCCGCCGATTGCTTCTCCCGACCGATCCTTTGGGCCCAGATCGTCGCGATCAAAACCCCGAATCGACCGGCGGCCTTGCAGGAAAAGACGCCGGAAGGCGGGCAAAGAACCTTTAAAAGCATCCGTGTAGCGAGCTTCCATGCGATAGGACCATACCAGCTTTTTCAGGAATCGATTGCGGAATTTTTCACCAACATTAAAATACTGCCTTAAATCCGTCCGAAAGAAAGCGACATCAATATCACCACCCAAAGGCCCACCCGCAATCGAAGGAACCACCGTGAACAGTGTCCCATTGTCAGGGAAAAAGCGGCTGTTCCGGGTATCGTACACAAGTGATGGGATCAATTTACTTTCAAGAAGAGTATCTCCTTCAATGTCGATAATATCCTGAAGCGCTACCGTGGAGACATTTGAAATTTTCGATGTAGAAAGCTCGTAGGAAAGAAAGGCCGTCAAATCGTCGGTAAGGGATTTTCCGAAATTGATCCTCCCGCCCTGACGATTGTTGTCGAATGTCGAGAACTCATCCTCGACGATGAATACATCCCCTCCCAGGGAAAAATCCCGATCCTGAAAATTAGGATTATTGAAGGATGCCACTGCCAACTGGGACGAACCGGAGATACTTCCGTTCAGACTCGTCTGGTAGCCACGTCCGAAAAGGTTTTCCTCTCGAATCGAAGCCGTGAATATTCCCCCCTCGCGACTATTAAAACCAAAACCCGCGCCTATGGAGCCCGTCGGCCTCTCGTCCAACGATATATCGATATCGAGAATGTCGCTGCTACCGGGACGGCGGTTTTCCACCACTTTCACGTCCCCGAAGTAGTTGAGCCGGTTGAGGCGGCGTCGGGTGGTGGTCAGACCCTTCGAGTCGTAGAGAGCTCCCTCCGTGACGCGGACCTCCCGGCGAATGACGTTCTCGCGGGTGCGAGTATTTCCCTTGACGGTGACCTTCCCGATATATACCCGGCGGCCCTTATTGACGTTGTAAATAATGCTGACCGTCTTCTTTTCATCGTCGGCGCGGGTGGATGGCTGAACGTCCGCAAAGGCGTAACCGCGCGCAGCGAAAGCGTCGGAAATGTCCTGGGTGTCTTGAATCATAGAACCGCGGTTAAAGACTTCGCCCGGAAAAAGCCGGAATTTGTTCTTGAGCTCCTCGGGGGGGATAACGTCTTCACCCCCACGAATTTCGAGCTCTCCGGTGTTATACTGAAATCCCTCGCTGATGGAGATGACAATGTTCAATTTTCCGCGGTCGCGGTCTTCCTTGACGATCGGCTGGCCGATCTGGGCCTTGAAAAATCCGCGCGAGTGGTAGAGATGACGAATCCGGAGAAGATCTTTTTCCAGCTCGTCCTCCTTGAATATCCCCGATTCGGTGATAAACGACCAAAAACCCGCCTCGTCGGTATCCATGGCCGCGAGGATGTCTTTCCTCGAAATACTTTCGTTTCCCCGAAAAGTTATCGTCTCGATCTCGACGCTTTCGCCTTCGTTTATCATCAGGGTGATATTGACGGTGTTCCGGGTCCCCTCTTTCAGGACGGCTTCCACCCGCGCGAAATAATATCCGTCCTCCTGGTAAAGCTTACGGATATTGCGGACCGTCTCCTTGATCGTCGCCTCGTTGATGATGGTCTGGGCCTTGACGGTCAAGGCCTCGCGAATTTTTTCTTCCTCGATATTGATGTTGCCCCGAAACTCGATTTTTCGGATGGTGGGTTTTTCGGTCACGCGGTAGATGACGCGAAGTCCGCCCTCGAAGGGATCGACATCCACCTTCACGTCCCGGAAAAACCCCAGGCCGTAGATGGTGCGTACATCCTCGCGAATTTGTTCGACGAGTTCGATGTTGGTGTAGGCCTTGCCCTCGGCTATCTTGATATAGAAAAGGACAGTGGAACGATCAACACGTTTGTTGCCGTGAATTTCAACTGCCTTGATCGAAATGGCCGGGGAAGGAGCCTGCGCCACATCGTACGAACCTTGCGCCGGGACGCTTCGGGCGGAGAAAGCGAGACACAAAACGGATATGCAAACGCAAACCACCACCCTCGCCGCATTTGCCATAAATGACTCCCTGCGCGGTGAAGTGGCTTATTTAAAAAATCCAGGAGGCAGTATCAGACATCCTGGATGCTGAATACTTCGGAATCTTCCTTGGCCTCGAAAACCAGCTCATCGCCGGCGAGCTTGACCAAAATAACACCTGTGTCGGCGAACTTGCCGCGGAGGACCTCCTCGCTGAGAGTGTCCTCTATGTGCCTCTGAATTACGCGGCGAAGCGGCCGGGCGCCGTAGGCGGGGTCGTATCCCTCGTTGCCCACCCAGTCCTTGGCCTCGTCGGTCAACTCCAGGCGCAGTTCCTTATCGGCCAGTGTCTCGTTCACTTTGGCGATCTCGATATCAACGATCTTGAGAATATTATCGTGAGTGAGAGGACTGAAGATCACCACATCGTCGATGCGGTTCAAAAACTCGGGATTAAACGTCCTCTTCAGCTCATTGCGAATATTGTCCTTGACCCTCTCGAAGCCTTTCCCCGTTTCCTCTTTCTGGAACCCGAGGGCGGTTCCCTTTTCGATGGAACGCGCCGCCAGATTAGACGTCATGATGATGATCGTATTCTTGAAATCGATGAGCCGCCCGTAGCTGTCCGTGAGAGCGCCGTCGTCCATCACCTGAAGTAGAAGGTGGTAGACGTCGGGATGCGCTTTTTCGATTTCATCCAACAGGATCACCGAATAGGGCTTGCGGCGGACGCGCTCGGTGAGTTGTCCGCCTTCCTCGTAGCCCACATATCCCGGAGGCGCACCGGTCAGGCGCGAAACGTTGAATCGCTCCATGTATTCACTCATATCGATACGGATAAGAGCCGACGGGTCGCCGAACATGAATTCGGCGAGCACGCGGGCCATCTCGGTCTTGCCCACGCCCGTTGGACCCAGGAACAAAAAGCTGCCGATCGGGCGCTTGGGGTTTTTCAGACCCGCCCGGGAACGGCGAACGGCCTTTGTGAGAAGGCGGGTGCCCTCCTCCTGGCCAATGATTTTGTTGTTGAGCTCCTCCTCCATCCTGAGGAGTTTATCGTTCTCCACTTCCCCGATGCGCTGCAAGGGAACTCCCGTCATCCGGCTGACGACAAAGGCAACATCATCCTGGGTAACCAGCGCCTCATCGTCGGACTGCTCGGCCTCCCACTCGGACTTGAGCTCCTCGAGACGGCCACGGTCATTTTCTTCCTGATCGCGAAGCTCGACCGCCTTCTCGAAATCCTGATTTTCAATCATGTCTTTCTTGAGGCGGATCGTATCGTCGATTTTCCGTTGAAGCTCGCGGATCGAGGTCGGAAAGGTCTCTTTCGCAAGACGCACCTTGCTGCAGGCCTCGTCGATTACGTCGATGGCCTTGTCGGGCAGGTAGCGATCCGAGACATACTGAGAGGACAGTTTCACCGCCGAGACAATCGCCTCGTCCACGATGCGGGCTTTGTGATGTTTTTCGTACTTGTCCTTGAGTCCGCGCAAGATGCTCACGGCATCGTCGTTCGATGGCGGCTCCACCATGATGGACTGAAAACGCCTCTCGAGCGCGCCGTTTTTCTCGATGTACTTGCGATACTCATCGAGTGTGGTCGCGCCGATGCACTGAACCTCGCCCCGGCTCAGCGCGGGTTTAAGCATATTCGATGCGTCGATAGAACCCTCGGCGGCGCCGGCGCCGACGAGGGTGTGCAATTCATCGATGAAGATAATCACGTCCTGGCTCTGTGTGATCTCTTTCATGATCGCCTTAAGACGAGCCTCGAACTGGCCGCGGTACTTGGTCCCGGCGACGAGGGCCCCCAGGTCAAGCGCGACCACCCGCTTTCCGTAGAGGATTTGAGGAACCTCCTTGGCGATGATGAGTTGGGAGAGGCCTTCGACGATAGCCGTCTTTCCGACCCCGGGCTCGCCGATCAGGACGGGGTTATTCTTCGTCCGCCGGGCGAGAATCTGTATCACCCGCTCAATCTCGTCGTTTCGGCCGATTACCGGGTCGAGCTTGCCCTCCTCTGCCAGTTCGGTCAGGTCGCGGCCAAACTCATCGAGAGCGGGGGTCTTGCTCTTGTCCCTCGAGCGTGTGGCGACGGGCTCTCTAAGCAGGTTGATCGTCTGCTCGCGGGTCTGCTGGAGCTTGACGCCAAAGCTTCCCAGTATCTTCGCCGCCAGGCCGTCTTTCTCGCGGACGATCCCCAACAGCAGATGTTCGGTGCCGATATAGTTGTGGCCCATGAGGCGCGCTTCTTCGACGGCATACTCGAGGACTTTTTTCGCCTTCGGCGTGAAGGGAATATCGCCCTCGACCGGACCGCTCGTGCTCTTGGGCAAATTTCTTTCGAGTTCAAGGCGCAACTGTTTCGGGTCCACCCCCAGTTTCTGAAGAACCGCGATTGCGATTCCGCCACCATCTTTCAAAACACCCAGAAGAATGTGCTCGGTTCCCAAATACTCGTGCCGGTAATTATCCGCTTCCTCTCTGGCGAGGATGATGACTTTACGGGCGCGCTCCGTGAAACGCTTAAACATACGGCCCTCCTTGCGAGACCTTGTTACTTGGCGTCGATCTGACCATCCACCATGACGGCCTGGCGATCCATCCTCCCGGCGATTTCTGCATTATGCGTAGCCACGAGGAATGTCACACCGTCAGAGTGATTGATCTCCTTCATCAGTTCGAAGATTAAGCTCGCCGCACCGGAATCCAAATTGCCAGTCGGTTCATCGGCCAAAACCAGTGAAGGCCGATTCACCAAGGCTCTTGCGATAGCCACTCTTTGCTGCTCGCCACCCGAAAGCTCAGAGGGACGATGATGAATTCTCTCTTTTAATCCTACCCTGTCGAGGAGGTGGCCGGCCCGGCCTTCCACCTCCCGGCGGGACTCCCCACCCAACATCCCGGGTATCATAACATTTTCCAGAGCAGAAAACTCCGGAAGGAGGTGATGAAACTGAAAGATAAAACCGATTTCACGATTTCGAAACAAAGCCAATTCCGCGTCCGAAAGCCCGGACAGGCTTCTGTCTTTATACCGGATTTCCCCGCTGGTGGGGCGCTCCAGAGCCCCCAGGACGTGGAGCAGCGTACTTTTTCCGGCTCCCGAGGCGCCCGTGACGGCCACTATTTCTCCGGAATGAATCTCCAGGTTCACCCCCCTGAGCACCAGGACCGAGCCTCCGCCCATGCGATAGGATTTTTCAAGGGCGCGCACGGAAACAATAACTTCTTTATTATCAATTACTTGATCAATGGCAGCCGCTTCCTCGGAGATAGGCTCAACCATAGCGAAGTATTTCCACCGGGTCGACGCGAGAAGCTCTCCAGGCGGGGTACAATGTCGCTAAAAGACTGATTAAAAAGGCTCCCATCGCCATAATCGAAATATCCTGAGCGGTCATATAAACCGGGAGACGGCTAATATGGTAGACACTGGCCGGTAGGATGTCCAGACCGAAATAAACTTCGAGAAAATCCTCCACCACCCCCAAATTCCAACCCAAAACCAGCCCGCCCAGCGTCCCCAAAACGGCCCCGGCCAGCCCCATCGTCGCTCCCTGGAAAAAGAAAATCCGCAGAATCACTCCCCGGGTGGCGCCCATCGATTTCAAAATCGCGATCTCGCGGATCTTCTCCATCACCACCATGATGAGCGAGCCGATGATATTGAACGCGGCCACCACGATGACCAGAAGGAGCAGAATCGTCATCGTCGTCTTCTCGGTCTTGAGGGCCGAGAAAAGATTCCGGTTCATCGTCTGCCATGAGCGCACCCAGTACGGATACGGAAGCGACTCCTGGAGCCGGCGGGCCACCCGCTCGGCCTCGAAAATATCCGAAACCCGGAGATGAACACCCGTCACCCCCTTGCCCAGGCCAAAGAATTTTTGACCCTGCTTCAGGGAGATGATGGCCAGGCCCGAGTCGTACTGATAAAACCCGCTTCTGAAAATTCCGGCCACCTCAAAATTCTTCGATCGGGGCAGCATTCCCATCGGAGTAACCTCGCCGACGGGGCTGATGATGGTGACATTTTCCCCAAGCTCCACTCCGAGGGATGAAGCCAGCTCGGCCCCGAGAATCACCCCCGGCGGAGCGCCGCCGCCCGCCAGACTTTTGAGCGATCCGGCGCGCATGTAGTCGCGCAGGTCGGTGACGTTTTCCTCCCGGGCGGGGTCGATTCCCCGCACCACCGCGCCCATGACCGAGCCCCGCGACGAAAGCATCGCCTGGCCGTAGACAAACGGGGCCGCCGCGACGACCTGGGTTTCTTTCTTCACTTTGTCCAAAACGCCGCCCCATTTGTTCAGGGAAGCCGACCCCGCCTCCACGATGACGACATGGCTTTGGGTGCCGAGAATCTTGGTGCGCAGCTCGCGCTCGAACCCCGTCATCACGCCCACGACGACAATCAGCGTGGCGACACCGAGGGCGACGCCCAGGACGGATATCCAGGTGGTCAGGGAGATAAAGGCGGTTTTCTTCCTCGAGCGCAGGTGCCGCATCCCGATATAGAGTTCGACCGGAATCCGCACGGCTAGTCCTGCATCTTCCTGAGAAGAGGAAAGAGGATCACGTCGCGGATCGACTGCGAGTCGGTCAGGAGCATGATCAGGCGATCGATGCCGATTCCCTCGCCCGCCGTGGGCGGCAGGCCGTACTCCAGGGCCCGGAGGTAATCCCAGTCCACCTCGTGGGCCTCCTCGTCGCCCGCCTCGCGGGCCGCCGCCTGCGCCTCGAAGCGCGCTCTCTGGTCGTCGGGGTCGTTGAGCTCGGTGTAGGCGTTGGCTATCTCGCGGCCGGCGATGATGAGCTCGAAGCGCTCGACCGTTTCGGGGTCGTCCTCCCGGCTCTTCGAGAGGGGCGAGAGCGCCCGCGGGAAGTCGTAGATAAAGGTCGGCTGGCGGAGCTTGGGCTCCACCGTCTCCTCGAAGAGATATTCGAGCAGGTGGACATGAGCCATCTCGTCGGGAATCGGGCAGCCCGTCCGCGCCGCCAGAGCGCGGGCGTGGGTCCGGGCCGCCTCTTCGCTTTCGAGCACTTCGGGGGGCGCTTCCCCGAGTTCGACGATGGCTTCGCGCCATTTATACCGCGCCCAAGGGGCGGCGAAGGATATCTCCTCGCCGCCGTAGGTCACCTCTCGGCCGCCGGCGATTTCCTCGGCGATGCCGCCGATCATCTCCTCGGTGAGGTCCATCAGATCGTTATAGTCGGCATAGGCCATATAGAACTCGATCATGGTGAACTCGGGGTTATGCTGGATGGATATCCCCTCGTTCCGGAAATTGCGGTTGATCTCATAAACCCGGTCGATGCCGCCGACGACGAGGCGTTTGAGATAGAGCTCGGGCGCCACCCTGAGGAAAAGGTCCATGTCGAGGGTGTTGTGGTGGGTGACGAAGGGCCGCGCCGTCGCGCCCCCGGCGATGGACTGCATCATCGGCGTCTCCACCTCGAGGAACCCCCGCTCGTCGAGAAACCGGCGCATGAGCTGGATCATCCGCGATCGTTTCTTGAATATCCCGATCACGTCCGGATTCGCGATCAGGTCCACATACCGCTGGCGGTAGCGAAGCTCGACGTTCTGAAGACCGTGCCATTTTTCGGGAAGGGGGTGCATGTTCTTCGTCAGCATACGTATCCCACGCACCCAGACGGAAAGCTCGCCCGTGCGGGTTTTGAAAATGCCCCCCTCGCAACCCACGATGTCGCCGATGTCGAACTCCTTGGCGGCGGCGAATTTCTCCTCGCCCAGCTCGTTCATCCGGATGAAAAGCTGAATCCGCCCGCTGCCGTCGCGCAGGTCCATGAAAATGACCTTACCCTGGAGCCGTTTGGCCATGACACGTCCGGCGACGACGAAGCGCTGCCCCTTCGTCTCGGCGTAGCCTTCCTCGGTCAGATCGCCCTGCTCCGAGACGATTTCGCCAATTCGGTGAGAGACCCGGAAGCGGTTCGGGAAGGGGTTTTCGCCCGCCTCGCGGATGGCCTCGAGCTTTCGGCGGCGCTGTTCGATCAACTCGCCGATTGGGCCCTCCGCTGCCGGGGCGGCATCTCCTTCCGGGACGGAACCTTTTATGTTTGGTGACGATTCGCTCATAAGTGACTGGCTTCCTTGCTCACGGGTAATGGCCGGTGCGAGAGGCCTTAGTCACGAGGCCTTAGCTATGGGGCCCCGCCTCGGCCCGGCTCTCAATCAGGGACAATAAATAAGCGTCGATGAATTTGTCGATGTCGCCGTCGAGAACGGAATCGACGTTCGACGTTTCAATATCGGTTCGGTGGTCTTTCACCATCTGGTATGGATGGAGGATATAGGACCGTATCTGGCTTCCGAAGCTAATCGATTTTTTCGCGGCGTGCTGGAGCTCTTTTTCCTCTTCTCGTTTTTGCATCTCTAGCTTATAGAGCTGCCCACGCAGGAGCTTCATCGCCGTGGCCCGGTTTTTGTGTTGGCTCCGCTCGTTCTGACAGGTGACGACGATGCCGGTGGGCGCATGGGTGATGCGTACGGCCGAGTCGGTCGTGTTCACATGCTGGCCGCCGGCGCCCGAGCTGCGGTAGACATCGATTCGCAGATCGCTCTCGACGATTTCGATCTCCACGTCGTCGGAGACCTCGGGCACGACGTCCACCGAGGCGAACGAGGTGTGGCGCCGCGAGGCGGCATCAAAGGGCGATATTCGCACCAGACGGTGGACGCCCATCTCCGCCCGAAGGTAGCCGTAAGCGTAATCCCCGGTAATGATGAAGGTGGCGTTCTTGATGCCCGCCTCCTCGCCGGGCAGGACCGAGACCAGCTTGGCCGTGCAGCCGTGGGCTTCCGCCCACCGGGCGTACATCCGGAGGAGGATTTCGGCCCAATCCTGGCTCTCCACCCCGCCCGCCCCGGCGTTCACCGAGAGGATGGCGTTGCCCGGATCTTCCTCGGAGTCCATGACAAGGCGAAATTCGAGGCGTCCTTGCTCCGCTTCGATGGCCTCTAGGGCTTCGGCGAGTTCGCCGAGCAGATCCGGATCGGGGGTGCCCTCCTCCATTTCCATGAGCTGGGTGAGCTCGCTTTGTTCGGTGAGTTTTTTCTGGAGGTCGGCCCAGGCGTCGATCGTCCGCTGGAGGGAGGCGCGCCGCTTCAAGGTGTTTTGGGCCGCGTCCGCGTCGTCCCAGAACTTCTCGCCGGCGGCGAGTTTGTCCAGCCTGGCGCACTCGGCTTCGAGTTCGTCGAGGTCAAAGCCGACCTCGGAGTTCAAGGAGCCGCGCTTCGAGCCAGTCGATTTTCTTCAGATACTCTTCCATCGATTTCTCACCTCTGCGCGGGAGCGCATTTTATAGCAATTGCTGCCGGGCGACCGGCGGCAATCATATCATAACCGCGAATGGCCGCGGACCACCGCCAGCCACCCCATGAGAAGCATTACGGCGAAGCACACGAGGGCAAACACATCCCCCAACCGCGCATAGAGAGTGGGAGAGGCCTTCCGGGGCGAGATGACTCCGGCCCACCGCCATTTTTCAAATAACGGGCTCCTGAGGCGAATCGCCCCGGTGGCATCGACGATAGCGCTGATTCCGGTGTTCGCGGCGCGCACAATCGGGGTGCGCAGCTCCACCGCCCTCATCGCCGCCATCGAAAGATGCTGCTCGGAAGCGGCCGTGCGCCCGAACCAGGCGTCGTTGGTGATGTTGACGAGAAATCCCGCCCCGGCCATGCGCCGGACGACGCGGGGGAAAATCACCTCAAAGCAGATGAGGACCCCGAATTTCCCTCCGGGCACATCGAAGATTCGGGCTTCCTCCCCCTCGCCGAACCGCCCGATGATGGGGACGAGTTTCTCCACGAAAAACAAAAGCGGGCGCAACGGTATATATTCGCCAAACGGAACCAGATGCATCTTGTCGTAGCGGCCCGCGCTCCGGCCGTCAGGCCCCAGAAGATAGGCCGAGTTGTAGAGGCTGATAGGCCCCTCCCCCCGTTTCGCCGAGAGCGAGCCGAACAGGAGATAGCTCCCCGCGCGCCCGGCGATTTCGGCGAGGCGCTTTTGCCAACGGGGCTCCTCGGAATAGACGAACGGGGCCGCCGCCTCGGGCCAGACAATAAGCGGCGGAACGGGCCTGCCCCGGCCGCTGAAATCCCGGGTCAGGGCCTCGGTCAGCTTTTCGAGATCCCCCACGATGGCTTCCCGCCGCCCCGGCTTCCATTTCGCCGAGGGCCGGGTGTCGGGCTGGACGATTCCGACGGGCCGGGGCGGACCCATCTCCCCCGGCACCTCGAGGAGCCTGAGATAGCCGTAGCCCAGCACGAGCGCCGCCAAGGCCACTCCGCAGCCGAGAACGACGAAGGGAGCGCGGTCCGGGTGGCGGAAAAAATGCCAAAGAATCGCGTTGATCAGGACAATAAAAAACGAGACGCCGTAGACGCCGAAAAGATCGGCGATCTGGATTACCGGCAGAATGCTGTATTGGCTGTAGCCTAGCAGTGCCCAAGGAAAGCCCGAGAGAACATAGGCGCGGGCGAGTTCCAAGGCGACCCAGAAGACCGGGGCCATGAACATGCGGGCGTATCCCGCCTCGGGCGTAATCCAGATAAGCAGGTAGCCGAAGGCGCCCACGTAGAGCCCGATATAGGCCGCGAGGGTCACCGCCAGAAGCCAGGCCAGCGGAGAGGGCAGCCCCCCGTAGTTGACCATCGTCACCTCGACCCACCAGATGATGATCAAATAGCCGACAAATCCGGCCACGAAGCCGAGGATCAGCCCGTCGAGCGGATGTCTCCGGTCGAGGACCCAAAGGAGCGGAAAGAGCGCCACCCACGCTATCGCCTCAAAGGAAAAAGGTGGGAACAAAAAGCCCAGCAATATCCCCGAGAAGGCGGCATAACCCAGATCGCGCGGCCTCAAGGTGCGTGCTCCTCTCCCGCCGCTTCCGCCGGCGATTCCGCATTCTCGCGCCCGCCGAGATGCTCCCGGATGGCCCCCACCAGCCGGGGGGTAACCCCGGCGACGACCAGAAGCTGCTCGTCGGTGGCATCGACCACCCCGCGCAGGCTCCCGAAGGCGCGCAGAAGGTCCCGGCGCCGCTTCGGTCCGAGACCCGGCACGTCGTCGAGGCCGCTGTGGAGATCCTCTTTCGCGCGGCGGCTGCGGTGATAGGTCACAGCGAAGCGGTGCACTTCGTCGCGGATCCGCTGGAGGAGGAGCTTTTCGGGGCTGCCCTCCTCCATCCGCACGGGCTCCGAGACCCCCGGCAGGAAGAAGACATCCTGATCCCCGGGGTTATCCTTCGTCCTTCCCTTCGAGATCGAGCAAAGCCCGAGGTCGGCGACGCCCACCTCCTCGAGCGCCTGGGCGGCCGAGGAGAGTTGCCCTTTTCCGCCGTCGATGAGAATCAGGCCGGGCTTCTCGCTCCCCTCGTTCACGATCCGCTCCATGCGCCGCGAGACAATCTCGCGCATCGCCGCGAAATCGTCGGCTTGTCCGACAACCGATCGGATCCGGTAGCGGCGATAGCCGTCCTTGAGCGGGCGCCCCTCGCGGAAGGTCACGCTCGCGCCGACAATATGGCTTCCGTGGAGATTCGAAATATCAAACGCCTCGATGCGGGCGGGCAGATCGTCCAGCCCCAGCGCCCGGCGGATCGCCTCGAGCGTCGCCTGGTCCTTGCTCAGGCGCACCTCGTCGCGCTCGAGCGATTCCCCGGCGTTTTCGGAGGCCATCTCGACCAGGCGGCGCTTCCCCCCTCGCCGGGGGGTGAGAACCGCCACCTTCCGTCCCCGGCGCTCGGAGAGCCACCGGGCGATCAACTCCGCATCCGGCGGCGGCGCGGGCAGCAGAACCTCGGCCGGGAAGTAGGACTGTCCCATGTAGTACTGCTTCACGAAACTCGATACGGCCTCACCCGAGCCCACCCCGGCCTTCAGGGGGACGGTGAAGCCCTGGTCGCCCAACATCCGCCCCCCGCGCACGAAGAAGAGCCGGAAGTACGCCCGGTCGTCCTTCCGGTGGAGGCCGAGGATGTCCTGGTCACCACCGAGGACGGTGACCATCTCCTGTTTTTCGAACACGACCTCGATGGCGCGGAGCTGATCGCGCGTCCTTGCGGCTTTCTCGAACCTGAGCGCCTCGGAGTGCTCCGCCATATCGCGGCGGAGTTTCGTCTCGAGCTCGGTGTTTTTTCCCTTGAGAAAGTTCAGGGCATCACCGATCTTCGCGCTGTACTCCTCTTTCGTCTGAAGACCGTCGCAGGGGCCAAGACATTGGCCCATCTGATAATAGATGCACCGCTTCGCGGTCTTGTCGTCGAGGCTCCCGGTGCAGGCACGGATATTAAAGGTTTTGTGCAGGAAGCGAATCGTCCGGCGCAAGCGCCCCGAGGCCGGAAACGGGCCCATGTACTCCGCCCCGTCGCCCGCCGGGCTCCGCACGATGCTCAGGCGAGGGTATTCCTCGTTCGTGCTGAGCTTGAGATACGGAAAGTGCTTGTCGTCGCGCAGGAGAAGGTTGTGCCGGGGCCTGTGCCGCTTGATGTAGTTGTTCTCGAGGATGAGGGCCTCGACCCCGGTCGAGGTGACGATGTGCTCGACCGACGAAACCTCACCCACCATTTTTTCGATCCAGGGACCGCGGCCGGTCGATTTTCCAAAATAACTCCGGACCCGGCTTCGCAGTTTGACGGCCTTGCCGATGTAGAGCACATCGCCCGATTCATTTTTGAAAATATAAATACCGGGTTTTTCGGGCAGGCGTTTGATCGCCTCGCGGTCGAAAAGCGCGGGAGCCGGAGCGCCATCGGAGGCTGCTACTGGCGCGTCTTTCTCTCCGGCGGCTTCCGCTTTACCCTTTTGCGCCATCACTGGACCCGCGCTCCACCCCGGATGCCGAGTTGGCGGCGCTCGATGGCGATGATCCGGTCGCGAAGCTCCGCGGCGCTCTCGAATTCGAGCTTCTGGGCCGCCTCGCGCATCCGGGCGCGGAGCTCCTCGAGGTCCACGGCCTCCTCCTCTGTCATCTCGCCGTAGACGGCCTCCTCCTCCGCCGCGCCCTCGGTGATGTCAACGTAGTCATATTCCCCGACATTTTCGATCAACTCGTCCATCCGCCGGCTTATCGAACGCGGGGTGATGCCGTTCTCCTCATTGTAGGCGATCTGGAATTTCCGGCGGCGGGCCATCTCGTCCATCGCCCGCCGCATGGAGTCGGTGACCCGGTCCGCATACATGATTACCCGCCCGTCCACGTGGCGCGACGCCCGGCCCGAGGTCTGAATCAGCGCGGTCTCCGAGCGCAGGAACCCCTCCTTGTCGGCGTCGAAGACGGCCACGAGCGCCACCTCGGGCAGGTCGAGCCCCTCCCTCAGCAGATTGATTCCGATCAGCACGTCGAACTCTCCCGAGCGCAGATCGCGGATGATCTTCACACGCTCGAGGGTCTCGATGTCGCTGTGCATGTAGCGGACGCGGACGCCGAGGTCTTCGTAGTACTCGGTCAGGTCCTCGGAGAACCGCTTGGTCAGTGTGGTGACGAGAACCCGCTCGCCGCGTTTTGCCGATTTGCGCACCTCGGCGAGCAAATCGTCCACCTGGCCCTGCACAGGGCGAATCTCCACCGGCGGGTCCACCAGCCCGGTCGGGCGAAGAAGCTGCTCGACGACAACGCCTCCGCTTTTTTCCAGCTCGTAGGGCCCCGGCGTGGCCGAGGTGTAGACTACGCTGGCCGTCTCCTCCTCGAACTCCTCGAATTTGAGCGGCCGGTTGTCGAGAGCCGAGGGGAGGCGGAAACCGTAGCGGACGAGGTTTTCCTTCCGCGAGCGGTCGCCCTTATACATCGCCCGGATCTGGGGAACGCTCTGGTGGCTCTCGTCCACGATGACGAGATGGTCCTTCGCCAAATAGTTAAACAACGTCGCCGGCGGCTCGCCCGGCTCGCGGCCGTCCAGGTGGCGGCTGTAGTTCTCGACGCCGTGGCAGTAGCCCACCTCGCGGAGCATCTCCATGTCCTGGAGGGTCCGCTGGCGGACGCGCTGCGCCTCGAGTTCGAGTCCCTCGGCGTTGAGATCGGTCACTTGAGTCCAAAGTTCTTCCTTGATGTTCTCCATCGCCCGCGACAAGCGCTCCTCGGGGGTGATGTAGTGGCTGTTCGGATAAATCTCGATTTGATCGATCGGCCTCAGCACGGTCCCGCGCAGGGGGTCGATCTCGCTAATTTCGTCGATTTCATCCCCGAAGAATTCAACGCGAATGGCCTCGTCTTCCTCATGAGCGGGGAGGACCTCCACCACGTCTCCCCGCGCGCGGAACGAGGCGCGGGAGAGTTCGATGTCGTTGCGGCGATACTGAATGCGAACGAGCTGGGTGAGCAATTCCTCGCGGTTCATCTCCTGGCCGCGCTCGAGATGAATGTGGAGGTCGTAGTAATCGGACGGGGAGCCAAGGCCGTATATCGAACTGACGCTGGCGACGATGATGATATCGCGCCGTGTGAGGGCGGACCGGGTGGCCGAGTGGCGCAGCCGATCCAGCTCGTCGTTGATAGCGGCGTCTTTTTCGATGTAGGTGTCCGTCGTCGCGACGTAGGCCTCGGGCTGATAGTAATCGTAGTAGCTGACAAAGTACTCGACGGCGTTGTGCGGAAAAAAGCCCTTGAACTCATTGAAAAGCTGGGCGGCGAGAGTCTTGTTGTGGGCGATGACGAGGGTGGGCTTCTCCAGGCGGGCGATGACGTTCGCCATGGTGAAGGTTTTTCCCGAACCGGTGACCCCGAGGAGGACCTGCTGGCGCTCGCCGGCTTCTAAGCCCTCCACGAGGGCGTCGATAGCCTGGGGCTGATCCGCGGTGGGTTGGAAATCGGAGGTAAGCTGAAACTCGCCCATCGGTCAGAAAACCCATCGTTTAAAGAGGCGGCGCGTAATAAACGAAACCCAACAGGCTAATTTACCGAATCAAGGCGGGTTAATAAAGGCCCGGGGACGGTCAGGCCATCCGCTCAAGGTCAGGGAGCCTGATCAGGAGGTAGCGGCTCAGGAGCCGCCGGAGGGGTCGAGGTATTTCTCCCACGTCAGATGGGGCGAGGCGGTCATGCGCGGGTTCATCCACTCGAAAGAATAGTACCTGGGTTTGCGGGCCGGGCGAAGCAGGCGCATCTCCGCCTCCTCGGGCAGACGGTTTCCCTTTCGGGCGTTGCACTTCCGGCAGCAGCAGACGACGTTCTCCCAGGTCGTGCGCCCGCCCCTTGAAAGGGGAGATATATGGTCGAGAGTGAGTTCGTTGGGCGAGCCGCAGTACTGACAGGTGTGCCCGTCGCGGCGGAAAACATTTTTCTTCGAAAAGGGGGCCTCGGCCTTGCGGGGAACCCGGACGTAGCGGAGGAGGCGAATCACCACCGGGAGGCGGAAATTAAGCCGCTCGCTGCGGACCATGAACCCGTCCACCTCGATGGTCTCCGCCTTGCCGAGGAGCATCATTCGGACCGCGCGCCGCGCGCCGCACACATTAATGGGCTCGTAGGTCTGATTGAGCACAAGAACACGCACGGCTTCGATCATGCCACCTCCCTATTACGAGCGGAAACTGGATGAATCTCGAAGAAACAGCTACGGGCTAGAAACCCTTTATCTTATTTCGGGCCCCGTCTTGTCAACGCCTCGAACGGCATTCAGGAAAACACCCCGCTCCGGGGGCATCTAGCAACGCACCTTATGCGGTGCTCCGGTTGCGGCGTTCAAGAACGCGTTTTATCCTGCGGCGAGACGGCTCGCGCGGCCGCCCGGTGAATTTTCGCCCGGCCGCCCGGCCTGCGCCGTGAGGTGACCCCTTGGCATCGAGCAAACCCAAACGCGGAAAAATATTTCTGATCCTGGCCGCTATCGCCTTACTGACCGGCGCCGGGGCGGGAATGGGATTTTCCTATCTCTACGACTTCCCGGAACTCAAATACCTGCGCAACTACAGGCCCAGCACCATCACGCGGATACACGCCCGCGACGGCCAGCTTATCTCCGAACTCTACCAGGAGCGCAGGGTGCCGATCTCCCTCGCGAGAATCCCCGCCCGGATGCGGCAGGCCATCCTCGCCATCGAGGACGCGCGCTTCTACAAGCACCCCGGGGTGAGCACGCGCGACATCGTCCGCGCCTTCTGGCGCAACATACGGGCGCGGCGGCTCGTCCAGGGGGGGTCGACGATTACCCAGCAGCTCGCCAAGGTCCTCTTTCTCACCTCCGAGCGCACTCTCAAGCGCAAGATCAAAGAAGCCCTCCTCGCCCTCGAAATCGAGCGGCGGTTCACCAAGGACGAAATCCTGGAATTTTATCTCAATCAGATATATCTCGGCAGCGGGGCCTACGGCGTCGAGGCCGCCGCGCGCGGCTACTTCGGAAAAGCCGTGGGCCAGCTCACCCTCCCCGAAGCGGCCACCATCGCCGGGCTGCCCAAGGCCCCCTCGCGCTTCAACCCGCGCACCCATCCCAAGCGGTCCCTGGGCCGCCGCCGCCTCGTCCTCCAGCGCATGCGCGAGGTCGGCTTCATCACCCCCGAGCAGGAGCGCGCCGCCGCCGGCGAGCCGATTCACCTCGTCCCCCGCGCCACGAACACCGCCCCCGAGCTGGCCTACTTCGCCGAACGCATCCGCCGGCAGCTGAACCGCCGCTACGGCCCCGCCCTGTACCGGAGCGGCCTCTCGATCCACACCACGCTCGACCTGGGCCTCCAGAAAGTCGTCCACGCCGCCCTCCTCAAGGGCATCGAGGAGATCAACCGCCGCCGGGGGTTCCTGCCCGCGGGCTGGAAGCGCCGACGCCCGCCTCGCCTGGGCGATAAGTATCAATTGCGCATCGCCGAGCTGGCCGGCGGGGTCATACGCGCCGCGGTCCGCGGCTACGAAGCCGCCCTCGAGATCCCCGGCCGCATCGACGCGCGCGCCCTCCGCGAGGGCGACCTCGTCCTCGGCCGGGTGATCCGGGTCGATCGCGACGGAAAGACAATGACCCTCGAGTGGCAGGACACCGTCCAGGGCGCCGCCGTCGCCTTCGACCCCCGCACCGGCGCTCTCCGCGCCCTCACCGGCGGCACGAATTTCCGCCGCTTTCAGTTCAACCGCGCCACCCAGGCCAAGCGCTCGCCCGGCTCCTCCTTCAAACCCGTCATCATGGCCGCCGCCCTCGTCAAGGGCTACACGCCCGCGCAAATCCTCATGGACTCGCCCTTCGTCCGCCGCATGCCCGGCACCCCCCGCGAGTGGAAGCCCCGCAACTACACCAACAAATTCTACGGGCCCGTGACCATGCGATTCGCCCTCGAAAAATCCATCAACCTCGCCACCATCAAACTCCTCGACCAGATCAAGCCCAAGACCGCCATCACCTTCGCCCGGCGGCTCGGCATCCGCGCCCCGCTCATGCCCTACCTCTCGCTCGCGCTGGGCGCCTTCGAGATCACCCCCTACGAGTTCACCTCCGCCTACATCCCCTTCGCCACCGGCGGCATCCACGCCCGGCCCTACGACATCGTCAAGGTCACCGACGCCGGCCACCGCATCCTCGAGGAAAACGTCCCCCAGACCCACCGCGCCATCCCCCCCGAGGTCGCCTACCAGATTCGCTCCATGCTCCGGGGCGTCGTCCTCTCGGGCACCGCCCGGCGGGCACTCAAGCTCCCCGGCTTCGTCGCCGGCAAGACCGGCACCACGAACGAATACCGAGACGCCTGGTTCATCGGTTTCGCCGACGACCTCATCCTCGGCGTCTGGGTCGGCCGCGACGACAACAAACAGATGGGCTACCGCGCCTCGGGGGGCACGGCCGCCCTGCCGATCTGGACCAAGATCATGAAATTCTGGCTCGACCGGAGGGAGCCCGTCCTCACCGCCACCCCCCCGTCCGGCGTCGCCCTCGTCCAGATCGACGCGCGCACCGGCCTCCTCCCCTCGCCCGCCTGCCCCGGCAAGACCCTCACCGAGGCATTCGTCCAGGGCACCGAACCGACGGAAAGGTGCAAGCGCAGAGCGACCGGGGAGGGGTTGTTTGGTGGTTAACCTTCCAAAGGAAGGTTAGTTCGGCGAGTGAAGAGCGATGCCTGCTGCTTTCCCGGGGAAGGAAAGTTTAACGGCTTGAGTGAAGAGCGAGAGGCCGTACGCCCCGATGACCCCGAAGACCGGGTTGAGAACGGCCCGGCCCCGTGTCAGCCGGTCAGATCGACGATCTTCGTCATGACGACCAGATTCAGGTAATTCAGGTCAACGGGCTTCCTGATGTAATCGTGCGCGCCCATTTTCATCGCGTCCCTGGCGATGTCTTCCTCCGCCACCGCCGTCACCATCACGACGGCGAGGCGCGGATCGATCTCCTTGGCTTTCTTGAGCGTCTCTATTCCGTTCATCCCCGGCATCGTTATATCGAGAAGCATCAGGTGGGGGCGGTTCTCTTTGATCTTCTCTATCGCCTCCTCCCCGGTCAGGGCGGTTTCCACCTCATAATCCCGGTCCCTCAGTTCCTCCGCGAGGAAATCGAGCACTTCCGCCTCATCGTCCACGATCAGAATTCGCGCCATCGTCAGCCATCCCCGGGAAGCCGGTCACCGCCCTTTCTCAGAACACGCGATAAATTCTACACGGGTCATAATTTTTTTGCATTAAATCCGGAATCGCAAGTGTTGGCGGGGTTTTCCCCGGATAGGCGGCAAAGTTGAGCTTGGGCGCGCCGGCGGAGCGGGCGGAGAGGGGTAGCGCTCTCCTGAGGAAGGAGAGCGCTGTTGCTCTTTCGAGGAGAAAGAGCGCTGTACATCCAGAGGAAGGAAGGTTTAGCTCGGTGAGAGAGGAGGACCGCTATACGCTGAGGACATCTGGCCCGGAAGAGCTACAGTGCTCCCTTACCGGGAGCACTACCCCGCCTCCGCCATCGCCGCCTCGGCCTTCTCTAGCCAAAAAGTCATCTCCATCTCGCGGTACATGTCCATCGCGGCGGTGAGCTCGGCGCGGGCCTTCTCTTCCTGCCCCGTCCTTCCGTAGAGCGCGCCGAGCCCCTTCCGGCAGTGGGCGACGAGCGGGCGCATGCCAAGCTCCTCGGCCAAGGAAAGGGCCTGCCGGTAATGCTCTTCGGCCTTTTCGGGGTCGATGGCATCGGGGTGGGAGTGGATTTCGCCGTGGAGGCGGAGAGCCCAGGCCTCGGATCCGCGCTCCGAGCGCTCGCGGGAGTGTTCGAGCGAGCGGCGGGCGCATTCGGCGGCCTCCTCCGGGCGCCCGGCCATAAGGAGGCTCTCCCCCTGCCAGCCCACGAAAAGCGAGTTAAAGTAGAAATCGTGAGAGGATTCCGCTTCTCGAACGCTCCTCTCGTGAAGCGCCAGAGCTTCCGTGTGCCTCCCCACAAAGGAATACGCCCGACCCAGTTCCGCGCGGACGAATACGAAGAAGACGCGCAATTCCAACCTTTCTACAAGCTCCAACATTCGCTCGAGCGTGGAGACCGCTTTCGTGAAGTCCCCCCTACAGAGGTAGGCATAGCCCGCGCCCCATACCGAATAAGCAATACTCCCAGAGTGACCACCTGTTTCCGCGATGCGCAATCCTTCCTCTCCAATGGCCACCGCTTCCGAAAGTTGGCCGAGCTCGGCGAGGCACCAGGCGAGCCAGGTGCGGGAGAGGACGGATGGAAAAGCGAACTGGCCGAAGCGCTCGTGGAGCAGATCGCCCTGAAGACTCGCGAGGGTCTCTCTCAGGTCCTCCAACGGCGCGGGGTAGTCGCCCAGTGCCTGGAGAGTCGCCCCCAGATAGACATTCGTCGTCGCCCGGAGGCCAGGGTCTCCGATCTCAGAGGCGATGGCGGCAGCGCGCCGTCCGTATTCGAGGGCCCGCTCGTTGTCGGCCACCCTCCAGAGGTAAGACGCCATATATGCAAAGACCCAGCCGAGCCGTTTCCGGTCATTCAGGCCCTGCGCCAGCGTTTCGGCCTCACGCAGATGGATCAGAAACCGGGAAGGCTCTTCGGTAATGAGCACTGTGGAGCGCAAATCCAGGCGGACATCGATGGCCTGCTCGATGGTCTCGCGGGTTTCGGGAAGATGCGAAAGAGCTTCCAACGCTCGCTCCAATTGCTCCGTCGCCTCTCGGAAGGCTGAACGCCCCACCGCCTTCGAGCCCGCCTGCCGAAGGTAATTGGCGGCTTTCTCCCAAACCGCACCCTCATAGGCGTGATGGGCGAGGCGCTCCACCTGCTCCTCCAAACGATCTCCGGCCAGTTCCTCGATGGCCTCGGCGATGGCGGCGTGGAGGGCGCGCTTTCTCTCCTGAACGAGGCTTCCGTACGTGACTTCATGTGTCAGGGCGTGCTTGAAAGTGAACTCGCGCTCCGGGAAAAGGTTGGTCTCGTAGAGGAATTCAGCAGACTGAAGTGAAGAAAGGCCTCGCTGTAATTCCTCATCGCTCATCACGGCGATGGCGGAAAGCAAGGATTTGGGCACATGCGTCCCGATGACGGATGCGGTCTGAAGAAGGCGCTTGTCCTCGGGCGGGAGGCGGTCAATCCGCGCGGCGAGAATGGCCTGAACGGTGGAGGGAACTTCTATTTCCGAGACTTCGCCCACCAGACGGTAGGCTCCCGGACCGCCGGCGAGCGCCCCGCTCTCGATGAGCGTCTGTACGCTCTCTTCGAGATAAAAGGGGTTGCCCTCGGTGCGCTCGATGAGGAGCTTCTTCAAGGGCTCTAGCGCAGAGTCCTCACCAAGGATTGCGGCCAGAAGCTCATCCGCCCCCTCGGACGAAAGCGGGTCGAGCCTGAGCCTTGTGTAATACGTCTTGCTCGCCCAACCGTGCTCGTACTCGGGACGGTAGTTGACTAAAAGAAGCACCCGCGCCCCCGGCAGGCTTTCGACCATCGAATCCAAAAGCGCCTGCGTCTCGGTGTCTATCCAGTGGAGGTCCTCGAAGACCAAAACCAAAGGTTGGACCATTGCCTCCCGGAGCAGAAGTCCCTTCACGCCCTCCAACGTTCGGCGCCGCCGCTGGGGTGGCTCGAGATTGTTCCAGCCCTCATCTTCTATCGGGACTTCAAGAAGGGAGAGAACAGGAGGAATCACGGGCGTGAGCGATTCGTCGAGGGTCAATATCTTCCCCGTGACTTTTTCGCGGATTCGCCGGTGGTCGTCGGTGTCCTCGATTGCGAAATAGGCCCTGAGCAGGTCGACCACGGGCTTGTATGCCGTCGCCTTGCCGTAGGAGACCGAGCCGCTCTCGATGACGAGCCAGTCCTTCGTCCGGGGGGAGCGGATGAACTCCCAGTAAAGCCGCGACTTGCCCACCCCCGCCTCGGCGACCGTGGCGAAAATCTGGCCGTGGCCCTCGCCCGCTCTTTCCAAGGCTTCTTCCAGATCATCGAGTTCGCTCGTGCGCCCCACAAAGCGCGAGAGCCCGCCCGCCGCCGCCGCCTGAAAGCGTGTCCGGCCCGAGGCCGCGCCTTTGAGCTCATAGACCTCTACGGCCTCGGACATCCCCTTGATGGGCACCGGTCCGAGCGGCTCGACCTGAACGAAACCCTCACAGAAACGAAACGTCTCCGCCGTTAATCGGACGCTCCCCGAGGGGGCCATCTGCTCCATCCGGGCGGCGAGGTTCACCGTCTGCCCCACGGCGGTGTAGTCCATCTTGAGGTCTGAGCCAATGGTGCGCACCACGACCTCGCCCGAGTTCAGGCCCACCCTCACCTGCACCTCGACGCCGTGCTCCCGCCGGGCTTCCTCGGCGAAGGACTTAATCGAATTCTGGATGGCGAGGGCGGCATAGCAGGCTCTTAGCGCGTGATCCTCAAGAGACAAAGGCGCACCGAAGAGCGCCATGACCCCGTCCCCCATGACCTGGTTGACCGTCCCTTCGTAGCGGTGGACGGCCTCCATCATGCGGGTGAGAACGGCATCAAGCAGGGCGCGGGCATCCTCGGGGTCTCTGTCGCCCAGAAGCTCCATCGAGCCCCGGAGGTCGGCGAAGAGGACGGTGACCTGCTTCCGCTCGCCTTCGAGGGAGGTCTTCGAGGTCAGGATGCGCTCGGCGAGGTGGCCGGGTGTGTAGCTCTCGGGGGAGGCGTAGCTCGGGAGCTCGGGGGCGGGGGCCGCGCCCGGTCGGGCGAGCCGGTGGCCGCATTCGAGGCAGAACTTGGCGCCGGGGGGGAGGTCGGTGCCGCAGCTCGCGCAGATCAGGGCCAGCGAGGTGCCGCACTCCAGGCAAAACTTCGCGTGATCGGGGTTCTCGCCGCGGCAAAGGGGACATTGCACGAAAGGGTCTCCAGAGAGCCGATTTCGCCGATATTTGCGGTGCGCAGGATAAGTGTATCTATTGGCGAATGGGGGGGTCAATGAAGGGGAAATAGCGGGACGGGCCTGAAATTACGGGGGAAAGGGGCGAAGCGGTCTACCTCGGGAGCAAGTTCCAAGCTTTCCTTAGTTCATCCGGGAGATCCGAGTCGTAGTAGCCCTGCTGCGGAAACTGGAACGGGCGGCTTTCCATCTTTACCAAAACAGTGAACAGATGGGAGTAATCGCTCAACTCGCCGGTGATCGCGCGCTGAACGTAAACGGGCCGTTCCAGGATGGAAAGAAGTTCGGGAGGGCTTTGTCGCGTGTTGGAATACACTAGACTCGCGATGCCATAATTGTTGGTCCTTGCCAGATCGAAGACAAAAGTGGGATGGAAATTGTAGAACCCGTGGTCGTAGCAGCCTTGGTTCGGAAAAAAATGGATCATAAAGCCGCCTTTTTTTGTCTTCTCATGCACAGTTTCGAAAAACTGTGCCACGTTGAAGATGTGTTCCGCCGTTCCCAAGTTCGTGACAATGTCGAACTGCTCGGTAATGGGAACGGGATAATTCAAATCGTGTTTTTCAGACGCCGATGTGCCGTGAAAATCTACGGCACGATAAACATCGAAATTGAAAATAGCCTTGTAAAATATTTTAGCGAGGTCGAAAAGTTTTTCTTCCGGTTCCGTCTCAAGAACGTGGGCAAGTTCATTTTCCAATTTGTTTTTTCTTTGAGGATTTTTCTCGCACAAATTGATAAAGTCTGAAATCTGTCTTGAATCTACGTCGCCGAACCAGTTCTGCTCTCCCAGCTCTAGGATGGAGTTCGTTTCGCGGACCAGTCCGCTTTCCCAGAGGGATTTCAGGCAAATCAGAATGGAATAAGTCAGTGCCATCATTTTCCTCTGTACAAGCGCGCACTGCCGTGGATGCTCTCATTGCGCCGACTCGGCTCAAGGATTGTGCGCGGAGGCCATGACAGCAGGTATAGGGAGTAAAATCCTGCCGGAACCGACGCAAAATCCCGGTTCAACGGGATTTTGGTGCTCGCAATGGCAACACTGCACGAAAGGGCCTCCAGGCAGTCGATTTCGCCGATATTTACGGTGCGTTGGATGAGTGTATCTATTGGGAGGAAGAACGGTCAACGGCCCGGTTATTGCCTGTGTCCAGTCTTGTCACACGCCATATCAAACACATCACCACCTACCCCCTCTTCTCCCCCCCAAAAACTTAACAACAAAAAGCCCCCTCCATCGAGGGGGCTTTCTTTCTCTTTCCCAAAAACCTACTCATCCAGAATAAATGTGACCTCGATGGTGGCGCGATATTCGGATATTTTCCCGTCCACGACCTTGGCTTTCTGAGAGATGACCTCAAGGCCCGTGATCCCGTGCACGGTCTTTGAGGCGCGCTCCAGGCCTTCGGCGATGGCGCCCTTGAAGCCCTCGGGCGATGAGGCGGTGATCTTGGTGACGCGCGCGACGGTCATGGCAGTCTCCTTTGAATAAGTGTGTTCAATTCAAACTTCCTGTCCAGCGGTGTTGGCAGTGCCAATAGTGCTCCCTTGCCGGGAGCACTAGATGGGAGGGCACTACACAGGAAAGCACTACCCACAACCGCTAATCGTCCCAAATATCCGGCCCTCTTGCGGCGGGGAGGGCGGGCTCGGAGAAGCGGATGACCTTGGGCTCGACGAGGCGCTCGAAGTCGGCGTAAGAGAGGCGGATGAGCTCGGAGTGGTTGCCGGCGTTAAAGGCGATCTCCTCGTCCTCGGCGAGGGATTCGGCGACGTAGACCTCCATGCCCCAGAGGTTGCCGAAGGGGGGCATGGCGCCGAGCTCGCACTCGGGGAATTTTTCGCCGAACTCGGCCTCGGTGGCGAGGCGGGCCTCCTCGGCGCCGGAGGCCTCGCGGAGCCGGCGGAAATCCACCTTGTAGGAGGCGGGCAGGACGGCCATGGCCATCTGGCGGTTGAGGAAGACCATGACGGTCTTGGCGACTTCCTTGCCGGGGATGTGGGCGGAGGCGGCCACCTCCTGGGCGGTCATGGCGGGGGAGTGGCGGATGAGGGTGTAGCGGACGCCCGCCTGGTCGAGGAATTCCCTGAGTCTGCGGATGGGCATGACGATCTCCTTTGCGGGCAGTGCTTTCCCATGAGGAAAGCCCTGGAGATCGGAGCCGGGGGTAGCGCTCTTCCATAGAGCGCTGTCGCTCCAGGCAAGGGAGCGCTGTGCGGGGAGGGCGCTTTGTCTTGGCTATCAATATGGGAGCCCTGGGCGGATTTTGCGCGTTAAAACCGGCCCCGGGGTAGCGCTCTTTCATGAGGAGAGCGCTGTCGCTCCCAGCGGGAGCACTGTACCGGCGGAGGAATTGCGGGATAGTGCTCCCAGCGGGAGCACTGTTGGCTCCCGTTAAGGTAGTGGGCTCCCGGGAGGAGGGCAGAGAGCGCCCTGTACGGGCGGTTGCGCGGGATAGATCGAAATGGGAGGAAATGCGCGGAGTTGCGGGCTGGCTCGCGTCGGTGGAGATGGCGCCGGGGTAGCGCTCTTCCATAGAGCGCTGTCGCTCCCAGCGGGAGCACTGCTGGCTCCCGTAAAGGTAGTGGGCTCCCGGGAGGAGAGCAAGCTGTGCGGGCCGGAGGAAATGCGGGGAAACGATCGAAAATGCGGGCCGGGGCGCGGGGAATATGGGTATTATCTCGGGTTATCCCCGGCCCCCTCAGGCCGTGAGCCATCCTTCCTCAGGATGGCTCACCCTCGAACAGGGCGTCGGTGAAGGCCTTGGCGTCGAAGGGGAGGAGGTCGTCCGGGCCCTCGCCGACGCCTATCCACCGGACGGGGAGGCCGCTTTCGTGGACGGCGCCGATGAGAACGCCGCCCTTGGCGGAGCCGTCGAGCTTGGTGACGACGAGTCCGGTGACGCCTAGGGCGGGGCCGAACTCGCGCACCTGGGCGAGGGCATTCTGGCCGGATGTGGCGTCGAGGACGAGGAGGGTCTCGTGCGGGGCGCCGGGGAGCTGGCGCTCGGCGACGCGGCTGACCTTGATGAGTTCGTCCATGAGGTTTTTCTTGGTGTGGAGGCGGCCGGCGGTGTCGACGAGGAGGATATCGGCCCCGCGCGCGCGGGCGGAGGCGATGGCGTCGAATACCACGGCGCCGGGGTCGGCGCCCTCCTGATGGCGGACGATGTGGCATCCGCTTCGCTCCGCCCAGACCTCGACCTGTTCGCCGGCAGCGGCGCGGAAGGTGTCGGCGGCGGCGAACATGACTTTTCGCCCCTCGGCGGCGAGGCGGGAGGCAAGTTTGCCCGCCGTTGTTGTTTTTCCGGAGCCGTTGACGCCGACGAGGAAAACGATCTCGGGTTCGCCTTCGGGCGGCCCCTCGCCCCTGGCAGGCGGAGACTGGGCCGGGTGCTCCATGAGTGAGAGAAGAATCGCGCGCACGCGCGTGCTCGGGCTCTCGCCCTCGCCCTCGCCGCGCCGGAGCGCCTCCAGGACGGCTTCTACGGTGGCCGGACCGATATCGGCCATATAGAGCGCCTCCTCGATGTCGTCGATCGACCCGGGATCGAGCCGAGATATGCCGGAAAGGACCACACCTAGGGTCGATGCGAGAGAAGCGCGGGTCTTGGACAGCCCCCGGCGGAGACCGCCCAGCCATCTCCGGGCGCCGCCACTTCCCGCACCTCCAATTTTGGAGGGAATATCCCCAACCGTTTTCTTTCCGCCGAATCGAAGGACCACTCGATCCCCCTCTCTAGAGATGTTTCAAAGAAGAACCCCCGCAGCCGAACTTGCCGCGGGGGTTGTCAGTATTCTCAGCTCAATCGAAATCGCACGGAGAGCCTAGGCGCTACCGGAATCCACCGCCGCAGACACTTCCTCGCCTTCGGCGGCAACTTCCGCCTCGGCCACCTCTCGGCCGTCGGCGCGATTTTCGTTTTCTTCAGCACGATTCATTTTCACCGAAACAATGATGGACACGCCCTTCTCGCGCTGGGTCACTCCGTAGAGCCGGGTAGCGTAGGACATCGTCCTCTTGTTGTGGGTGATCAGAATGAACTGGCTCTTGTCTTCGAGCTCGGCGATTACGTCGCGGAACCGGCCCACGTTTGCATCGTCAAGGGTAGCGTCCACCTCGTCGAGGAGACAGAAGGGGCTCGGGCGAACGGAGAAGACCGAAAAGAGCAGCGCCAGCGCCGTTAAAGCTTTCTCGCCCGCCGAGAGGAGCATGATGTTCGCAGGACGCTTGCCCGGTGGCCGCACCTCGATGTCCACTCCCGTCTCAAGCGGGTCGTTCGGGTCGATGAGGTACATGCGCGCCTCCCCACCTTGGAACAGGCGTCCGAAAATATCCGCAAATTGAGTGCTCACCTGCTCGAAAGCCTCCAGAAAGCGCCTTCTAGTCGTCTGGTTCAGCTTATCAATGGTTAAGTGAAGGTCCTGAATGGACTTCTCCAGATCCTCCTGCTGCTCCTTGAGGAAGGAGTATTCTTGGTTGATCTCGTCGAACTCCTGAGCCGCCAGCGGATTCACCACACCCATTCGCGACAACCGCGTTCGAAGCATTTCGAGCCGGGTGGTGCGCTCATCGTAACTTGTGAGTTGCTCTTTATTTTCCTGGGCCAATGCGATTAGATCAAGGTCGAAGTCGTTTCGCGCCGATTCGACCATCGAATTTCGTTGGACACGTAGGGTGGTTCGCCGTTCGGCCGCCTCGGAGAGACTTGACTGGATGCGTGCGGCTTCATCCCGCATCTCCCGTAAAAGATTAGCCAGCTCTTCGTCGCGGGCACGAACATCGTCCACAACGCGGGAGCGCTCCCCCTGCTCGGTCTCGATCTCGGATTTCTCTCTCCTGAACCGATCAATTTCCTCATGGCTCTGGGTGAGATTCAAATTCAGACTCTCGCGTTTTTGGCAAGAATCCTCCTCCTCCTCCCTCCTTCGGGCTGCCCGGGATATGTTCTGCTGAATCGCCTCCGCAACCCGGTTCAACTCCGCCCGCAGGCCGGTGGCCTTCCCTTGCGCCTCGGACAACTGGACACGCCTGTCGGAGACCTCCTCTTCCAGACGGGAGGTCTGCTCTCCTGCGCGAGCCTGTTCTTTCTCGATTTCCGCACTACGGGTCTCGGCATTCCGTAAGACCGCCTCTACCCTGTCCGCCTCTCTTTCCGCCTCCAGGCGGCCGATTTCGATCCGCTCCAGCTCTCCGCTCAGGTTCGAACACTGTGCGGCGAGTATGTCGCAGCGCTCAACCGAAACCGATAGTTTCTCCTGGAATGCACGGAGGCCCCCTTCGACCTCGACCCGGGCCAGTTCCGCCTCGCGGACTTTCCGTTCCGCCTGCGCCGCCTCCTCCTGCGCTCGGTCAAGGGCCTGGCGGCAATTCGTCTCTTTTTCAGTGACCCCGGCCAGCTTCGATTCCTGCCCGGCCGCCGAGTGCTTGAGCCCCTCGCGCCGACGTTTTCTTTCGAGAACACCCGCTCCCGCATCGGAGATACTGCCCCCTTCCGCGGCACCGGACGGCAACACCAACTCTCCCGCCAGGGTAACCCAGGTGATACCATCCGGCCCTGATCGCCACGCCTCGTAAGCAGCGTCCAAATCCCGGACAATTCCCACACCGGCAAGAAGGGATTCCATGAGCGAACGATAATCGTCCGGAAATCCGACCAAATCGATGGCTGCGCCCTCGACGCCTTCAAGACGCGGAATATAGGACAGCGTCAACCTTCGCGGAATGGCAGGAAGCGCTAAACCCCTTCCTTTCCGACCCGAGGAAATCAGATTTTTAATCGCGGAAATGCTGGATTCGGAGTCCGACACCACCACTCCCTTGAGCTTGGCTCCCAGCGCCGCCTCAATGGCTTTTTCATAACGAGGTTCGACTTTCAGTACTTCCGATAATACATTCCGAACCTCCACACCCGCCGCACGAAATGCATCCATCCCGGAGAACTCATTCGAATCCCCGTTTTCGAGGCTTTCGATCACTAGAAGAGAGGATCTGGATTCGACAAGCGCCTCTTTCGATGCCGCCACCGCCGCCTCGCATTCGCGAAGCATAACTTCCAGACGGGATTTTTCAGAGTTGGCAGTTTCCAGTTCCAATTTCGCGGAGTCTACATCAACCGATAAACCGTTGAAGCGGACAGCAACGGATTCAGCCTCCTTTTGCACCTCATTGCGAATCTGCGTGGCCTCGGATAACTCCTTGTCCAAACGCTCAATTGACTCCCGGATTACCTCGCGCCGAGATTCGCCCGATGCAATTCGCTCACGAACATTACTAAGACTCTTGGATTCGCTTGCGTGGAGCTTCCGGTTATCCGCTTCGGCCGCTTCCCATTTCGACAACTCTGACCGCAGTCCATTCAATTCATCCGAGCTTTCTTCATACTTGAGACGAGCCGAATCGGCTTCCCGGGAAAGAGAAACTTCACGAGCCACCAACTGTTCACGCTCTTCCTCGAGTTTCCGCGATTCCTCCCCCAAGGACTGCATCTCCTCTCGCCGCCGCTCATCCTCCCCGTCGAGTTCCACCAAGCGGCTCGAAAGCATTTCCAGTCGATTCTCGAGCCTCTGGAGATACCCCTCCACTTCAACCGCCCGGCGGCGCGTCTCAGCGAGTTCTTCGGAGAACTCAGCCACTTCGATTCGGCACTTTTCCCGTTCGGCCTCTCTCGCGGAAAATGCGGCGGAGTGAACCTCGTTTTGCTCATTGATTCGGGCGTACTCCCGCTCGGCTGGTTCCAGATTGGCATCAAGACGGAGCAGGTCCAGGCTCGAGATACAGATTTCCAACTCCTCGATTTCATTTTGATACTCTTTGTGGAATGTGGCTTTACGAGCCTGACGGCGAAGAGATCGAAGGCGGGTCTCTTTCTCGTTCATCACATCGGCCACACGCAGAAGATTTGCCTGCGCCAACTCCAGTTTCCGGAGGGCCTCGTTTCGCCGGCTTTTATACTTCATGATACCGGCCGCCTCTTCGATAAACACACGGCGATCCATCGGCTTTGCGTTGACGAGTCCCTCGATACGCCCCTGCTCGATTATCGAGAAGGTATCCAGCGAGACCCCTGTGTCGAGGAACAGATCGGTAATGTCCTTCAGCCGGCACGGATTTCGATTAATGAGATATTCGCTCTCGCCCGATCGGTAAAGCCTCCGTGTGACGACGAGTTCGTCGTAGTCCTTGAACAGGGGGGCTGTAACAACCCCTTTCAAATCCGAGACAGTCAAGGAAACTTCCGCCATTCCCAAGGGCTTTCTGTCCGCGCTGCCGCTGAAAATGAGGTCTTCCATTTTTTTGGCCCGGAGGTTCTTAGGCCCCTGCTCGCCCAGGACCCACCGGATAGCGTCGCTAACATTGCTTTTCCCGCAACCATTCGGCCCGACTATCGCCGTTAAATCCTCTCCGAATTCAATGACGGTTTTGTCCACAAAGGACTTGAACCCCAACATTTCGATACGCTTGAATTTCAAGTCATGTTCCTCGACAGGCGACTGTGTATTATCAAAAAAATCAGGGCGGTAGGAGCATTCACGTTAACAGAATCCGTCCTGCGGCGCAAAGAGAAATTTAGCGGGTTGGACTCTTTCGCCTTTTTCGGGACGGACCTGTTTTTTCCCTCACAAGAGCCGCGATGGACTCTTGGGCAGCGGCCTGCTCCGCCTCTTTTTTGCTTTTACCGGAGCCGACTCCCAACACCTGCCCTCCGTGGTGTACCTCGACTTTGAATATCTTGTCGTGCTCAGGGCCGGATTCACTCTTTACGCGGTAGGCCGGAAGACGTTTTCCCAGCCGCTGAAGCTCCTGTTGCAACTGGCTTTTATGGTCCTCTGCCAGAACATCCGCCAAATTGTCCTCCACTCCTTTCCAAAGCCATGATTCCACCACTTCGGCGCACTGCGCATAGCCTGCGTCCAAATATATCGCTCCCACGACCGCTTCCAGGGCATCAGCCATGATCGAGGGCTTCTGGCGGCCGTCGGTCTTGAGCTCTCCCTTGCCCAGCCTCAGACAAGCGGCCAAGTCCATCTCGCGCGCCACTCTGGCCAAGGCGCGCCCACTGACCCTTTCTGATCGGCGGCGCGTCAAAACCCCCTCGTCCTCTTCTTTCAGCTCGGTCCAGAGCCGCTTCGTGACAATCAACTGAAGGACGGCGTCTCCCAGGAATTCAAGCCTTTCGTTATCTGCCTCGAGAGGAACGGCTTCCTGGGAAAAGGAACGGTGCGTAAGCGCCTGAAGGATGAGCCGGGGGTCCGAAAAACGATGGCCGAGCCGCTCTTCAAGCTCTCGGATCGGACGAGGGAGAATTTCTTTTTTTCTGGAAGAACGCCCTGCGCTTTTCGCCCGCCGAGGCTTAGGCGACTTCCGCTTCGGGCTTGCGGAAGAGGATCGTTGCGTTCGTCCCGCCGAATCCGAAGGAGTTCGTAATGGCACAGCGGATGTCCGCCTTACGGGGCTGGTTGGGAACGTAATCCAGATCGCATTCCGGATCAGGGGTATCTTGGTTGATGGTGGGCGGTACGGTCCCGTTCTGGATAGACATAATCGTGAAGATCGATTCGATACCTCCGGCCGCTCCAAGGAGATGGCCGGTCATCGATTTGGTCGAGCTGACCGGAATATTGTAAGCCTGCTCACCAAAGGTGCGCTTGATCGCCACAGTTTCGAGCTTATCGCCGCCGGGCGTGGAAGTTCCGTGAGCGTTGATGTAGTGGACATCATCGATGCTGATACCCGCATCTTGCATGGCCATTTCCATGGACCTGGAGGCCCCTTCGCCATCGGGAGAGGGAGAGGTGATGTGGTACGCATCGGCGCTTAGACCGTAACCCGACACTTCGGCGTAAATATTAGCTCCCCTTTCGACAGCATGCTCGTAACGCTCGAGGATCAGCACGCCGGATCCTTCACCCATCACAAACCCGTTCCGATCGGCATCGAATGGCCTACTGGCGCGTTCGGGGTCTTCGTTCCGGGTGCTCAGTGCTTTCATCGCGCAAAATCCGCCCATGGCGAGCTCCGTGATGCAGGATTCACCCCCCCCCGACACCACAACGTCGGCAATTCCGCGCTGGATAAATTTCATCGCATCGCCGATGGCATGGTTGCTCGAAGCGCAAGCCGTCACCGTGCAGGTGTTCGGCCCCTTTAGGCCCCAGTGCATGGACACCTGGCCGGCCGCCAGATTGGCCAGCAGCATCGGGATAAAAAATGGGCTCAGCCTTTTTGGCCCCTTTTCCTCGAGGATATCCTTGTGTTTCTCAATGGCCGGCAAGCCGCCCAGCCCTACTCCGATGACAGCGCCGTAGCGGGGTGCGATATCTTCTTCTGGCTTCTTCAATCCTGCATCGTCAAAAGCCATTTTTGTGGCGGCCAATACGAACTGAATGAAAGTGTCCATCTTCTTGATTTCTTTTCGCTCGATATAATCTTCCGGATTAAAGTCCTTCACCTCTCCAGAAATCTGCGAAGGCAGACGCTCTGAGTTGAACCGGGTCACAGGACCGATTCCCGATTTACCCGTCATCAAAGCATCCCAGTTTTCCTGAAGGCCCACCCCGAGGGGGGTGACCAAACCCATGCCGGTAACAACAACGCGAATTTCCTTGGACACTTTCCACATTCTCCAGTTCAAAAATTAGCCGAGGTTAAAAAGCCCAATACTTCTCTTTCGGCCTAGCCATTTTCCTCAATATAGGAGACAGCGTCTTGAACCGTGGCGATTTTTTCGGCAGCCTCGTCGGGAATTTCGAGACCGAATTTTTCTTCAAAAGCCATGACAAGTTCAACGGTATCGAGAGAATCCGCCCCCAGATCATTTATGAATGATGCCTCCGAAACCACCTTGTCGGCGTCCACGCTCAACTGCTCTACAATGATTTCCTTCACTCTCTCTTCAACGTTTTCCGCCACAAATCTTCCTCCCTGGCGAGATTTCACACTCCCCGGATACCCGCATATGCTGAACGGCTTCACTCAGCTTCAAGGCTCCGGGCCGGTGAACCCTGACAATTATTCCTAATTCCCACACCGGTTAATTCAGGCCGGCGACTTTCGACAATGTTTTCTCCAAGCTTTCCGAATCCTCGACGTTGAAGACAGGGATATCCCTGACGATTCTCTTGTTGAGTCCCGAAAGGACCCTTCCGGGGCCCACCTCGATAAAAGCGCTAATGTTCTCCCGCTCGGCGGAGCGAACCGAATCTTCCCACCGGACGGCGGCGCGCACCTGCTTTTTAAGGAGTTCTCGGGCTTCTTCGGAGTCCATGACAGGTTGGCTGGTCACATTGGAGTAGACCGGAATCGTCAACTCAGAGAAACTCACCGACTCGAGAACTTCGCGCATCCGAAGGCCCGCCTCCTCGAGCAGGGAGCTGTGGAACGGCGCTCCGACCGGCAACATCACCGCCTTGCGCACGCCCCGGTCCTTGGCCAGAGAAACCGCCGCCTCCACCGCATCCTGTTCGCCAGAGATGACAATCTGGCCAGGCGCATTATAGTTGGCGATTTCGACGACGCCGCTCGTTTCCCGGCATATTGCCTCCACAACCTCGCGATCGAGGCCGAGCAGTGCCGCCATGGCACCACCGCCCTCCGGAACGGAGTTGTGCATGAACCTCCCGCGCTCCTTCACCAGGCAAAGCGCGGTGGGAAAATCCATTGCCCCCGCCGCGAGCAGCGCGGAGTACTCGCCCAGGCTATGACCCATCGCCAGGGACGGATTAACGCCATTCTCCATGAGCAGCGTGCAGGCGATATAACTATGCACCATGATTGCGGGTTGGGTATTCGATGTCAGCGTCAATTTCTCTTTGGGCCCCTCAAAGCTGAGCTTGGCGATATCCCATCCGAGGATATCGTTAGCCTGCTCGTAAACCTCGCGGGCGAAAGGATAGTGGTTGTGAAAATCCTTCCCCATGCCCACGTGCTGAGAGCCCTGACCCGGAAACAGAAAAGCGATTCGAGAGGAACTCAATTCAACCTCCAGAAATCTGAAACACTCCACCTGCACCCATAGTACGAGCGCGATCCGGGCCGGTAATCGTTGAAGAGACGGTTTTCGGGGGCGGACTTGGCGGAAGATGGGTTTCGTCTACGTTTACCATTCGACCAGCGCGGCGCCCCATGTGAGTCCACCGCCGAAAGCGGCCATCAGTACATTGTCGCCGTGCCTGATTTTCCCCTCCCTTACCCATTCGTCCAGGGCGACAGGAATCGTGGCGGAAGACATATTACCATATTTATCGATCGTAATGACGACCTTGTCCCTGTCCAACTCCAATCGCTTGGCCACCGCGTCGATGATTCGGATATTCGCCTGATGCGGGATAAACACATCGATATCATCAACCGTCATGTCGTTTTTTTCCAGTACTTCCTTGCAAACGTCGGTGAAATGACGGACAGCCGTCTTGAACGTTTCCTGGCCCTTCATCTTCAGCGTGCGCTCATTCGATTCGGCTTCCTCGGGAGTCATCGGGGGGAGTTTCGTGCCGCCGCCCATGATTACGATCTTGTCCGCGTCGTGGCCGTCGCTGTAAATATAGGAGTCGATAAGACCTTTCTCCCCGTTTTCCGCAGGCCCCATGACCACCGCCCCGGCGCCGTCTCCCCAAAGCACACAAGTTCCTCGGTCGCCCCAGTCGACAGTGCGGGTCATAAGGTCCACCGAAACCACCAGAATATTTTTCATGAGGCCCGAGCGAATGTAGGCATCCCCCACCTGGAGGCCATACACAAAACCCGAACATGCGGCGTTGAGATCGAAAGCCGCCGCCCGCTCCGCCCCTATCTCGGCCTGAAGCCAACAAGCCGTCGAGGGACACAAAGAGTCCGGGGTCAGTGTGGTCACGACGATCAAATCGATGTCCTTGGGGTCCATCCCGGCCGCCTCAAGCGCGTTATTGCTGGCGGGTATCGATATATCGGAGGCCGCGGCCTTGGGGGGAGCTACCCTGCGCTCTCTGATGCCGGTGCGTTCGAAAATCCACTCGTCAGTTGTATCGACCATTTTTTCCAGGTCCTGGTTCGCAAGCACTTTTTCGGGGACGTAGGAACCTGTCCCCAAAATGACGGAATGGGTCATAGTCAACACCTGGTTTGGGCGGGATTGCTTTTATTTCTTAATCAGGTTCGTTTCGTCTTCGCCGGAAGGCTCATCACCTGCGGCGGGTTGGTCCGACGAACCTCCTTGGAAAATTCCCTCTCGAATCTGATTCCAAAGACGCCAGCCGGCCTCGGTGCTTCGTTGGACAGAAAGATGCCTGTCGATTTCACCCTCAATCTTACCGGTTAACTGCTTTTCCACCAACCGTGAAGTCGCCTTCAGGGCGTTCTTGACCGCTTTGGGGTTGCTCCGCCCGTGGCCGATAGTGCAAAGGCCGTCAAGCCCCAGCAGCGGAGCAGCGCCATACTCGGAATAATCCGTCCTTTTGCGCATGGATTTCAAGCCGTTCTGAAGGAACATATACCCGATTTTACTCCGGACAGAGTGGGTGACCTCCTCCCGGAGAAGGGTGGTGAGCATTTCGCTCAAGCTTTCGCTTACTTTCAGCGCCACATTCCCCGAGAATCCGTCGCAGACGATGACATCCACGGAACCCTGAAAAATGGTGCTTCCTTCGACATTTCCCATGAAATTCAGGTCGCTTTTGGAGAATAGTTCGTGGGCGGACCTGATAGCATCGGTTCCTTTTGAGTCCTCGCCGCCGACATTCAGCAGGCCGACAGTCGGCTTGGTTACTTCCAGCGCAAGTTCGGAATAGATTTGGCCCATGACACCGAACTGAAAAAGATGCTGCGCCTTGGGAACCAGATTGGCCCCGACATCGAGCATGATGCAAAAACCATTGAGAGTGGGAATCAGCGCCGCTATCGCCGGTCTCAATACCCCCTTCATTCGCCGGAGGACATGAAGAGAGACGGCAAACGCACCACCCGTATCGCCGGCGCTGAATACCGCCGACGCATCTCCTTTCTTGACCGCCTCGGCGGCCACCCGCATCGAAGAGTTCGGTTTGGATTTAAGGGCCCGCGACGGGGACTCTCCCATTTCGATAATCTGCTCCGCACCGCGAATTTCCAGCGGGAGACCGCGGGCGCCTAGCCGGGAAAGCTCAGAATCAATCCTTTCCGGAATTCCGGTCAGAATGGTCTCGATACCCAATTCCTGGTAGGCGAGAACCGCTCCCTCGACGACTGCCGATGGTGCGTTATCTCCGCCCATGGCATCCACTGCGATTTTCATTGGTTCACCCTTGGGAAGGGCCCTCAGGCTTCTTTGACGGCAAGGACTTTTTGTCCTTTGTAGAAACCACAAGCCGTGCAAACGCGATGCGGCAATACAGGGGTCTCGCAGTTCGAGCACACCGATACAGCCGGCTTCGCCACCTTCCAGTGCGTTCTCCGCTTACGCCCCCGGGTCTGGGAGTGGCGAGTTTTTGGCAGTGCCATTTCAAAATGCCTCCTGTAATTAAATCCTAAAAACCGGCAATCATTTACAATTGATAGCAGTTGCTGTCAACTTTCGACTTTTCCCCATTCTTTCAAACCGGTCCAACGCGGATCGCCCTCTATTTCCGAGCCAACCCCCTCGCCTTCCCGGAGGCGGCGGCATAGGTCAGGGTCCTCACCCTTGCACTTATCCGGGCACTGGGGCTGCATTGGAATGGCCAAGCCTAACTGGTCCCGAAGAGGATTCAATAGATCCACCCCGTCATTTTCAATATAGTATACTTCGAGATCCCGTTCCCCCAGTTCAACCTCATCCCCCGAGCTGGTTTCTCCGGGATAGGCGGGCTGAAAATAAACCGTCAACTCCTCTTCGACGGAAAATTTCACCTGGGCGAGCCCGAGATGGCATTCCACCAAGAAAGTACCGAACACCCGTCCACCGAAAACCGCTTCTTGGTCCCCCGTTCGCTCCAAAGTTCCTTCCAATCTCACGCCGGAGAGAGGAGGCCAGTTCCCGCCTTCCACATCCAGCAAGTCCGCCTTCACCTCAATCCCGATTTTCAACCCTTCCTCAGGGATATGGTCAAGGGGGTATTTCAGGTCATCATTCATGATTTTTCTCCCGGATGCCACCTGGGAGCAAAAGCGGGAAAAATGCCTCCTGAGGCCGGCAAACAAAGTGGACTATAGGGATCATTCCGGGGTTGTGTCAATCTAAAATTCGGGAAATCCCTGGAGGATTCGGCATCATAAATAATTGATTTTAATCATATTACGGGTTCATTCCGAGAGGAGCTCAATTAGCCGCCCTTCCCGCACTCCGCCTGTGGAAACACGGAGGGAAAACTGGCCGGCCCATCTGAAGACCTCCCGGAGGACAATGAGACCGGCCAAGGCGACATCCTCACGACCCGTCTCAAAACCCGGCAAGGAGCGGCGCCCCGCCATGTCCAGGGCGGCGAATTTTCCAGACCAGTCCTCTATTTCACCCAGGCCCAGGATGGCTCCGTTGATCCCCAGATCCCCGGCGTAGCCCTCTCGGATGAACCAGGCGAGCGCGACCGCCCCGCCACACCCGATCAGGGGGAGATCGGCCACCTCCTCCGCGACCAGGGGAACGGTCCCCAACATGGCGCGGATATCATCGGCACAAGAAGCCACCTGCGACGCAGGGGTGGGGATATCCCGGAGATATCTCTCGGTTAGGTAGACTACCCCCGCCCGGAGGCTCGCCATCTCCGACACCCTTCCGCCATCGGAACGAATCAACTCGAGACTCCCACCGCCGACATCGAAAACCAGTGCCCCGGGCGGGCGCTCCTCCATCGAGGCGAGAACCCCGATGAGAGCGAGCCGTGCCTCCTCCTCGGCAGATATCACGCGGAGCGGGATGCCCAACTCCCTCGCTCCGGCCAGGAACTCCCCGCCGTTCGATGCCTCCCTGAGAGCGCTGGTCGCCAGAGCGTCCACCCGGTCCGCCCGCATCCCTTCGATGAGCCGAGAGAACCTTTTCAGGGTTTTAAAGCCGCGAGCCATCGCGCCTTCCGAGATTCGGCCCGTCTCCTCGACCCCCTCGCCGAGACGAATCAACTCCCGCCACCTCCCCCCGGAAACGAGAGCGCCCGAGGCGTCCAGCGAGGCCGCCGCGAGTCGGGCCGCGTTTGTCCCGAGGTCGACTACCGCCGCGAGCGGGCGTGCCGGTGTGTTTTTACCGGAGTTCATCAAGGCTGAAACCTGTTGCGGAAGGAAGGCTACCCGTTCCGGTAGCGTTCTTTGAGGTGTGAGTAGCTCTGTGGCGTCTTCTTGAAGCGCTCTTTTTCTTCATCGCGAAGTTCCCGCACGAATTTCGCCGGGGTGCCCATCCAGAGGGTGCCCGGCGGGATCTCTTTTCTCTCGGGGACCAATGCCCCGGCCCCGACAACGGCGCCTTCTCCGACGATTACATCGTTCAACACGATCGCGCCCATGGCGATGAGGGCGCCGTCCCGAACCTCGCAGCCGTGGACAATCGCCCCATGTCCGATCGAAACATCGTCCCCCAATGTACAGGCGCATTTTCCCCCCTCGATATGGAGGATGGACACATCCTGGACATTGGTGCGCTTGCCGATCCGGATCGGCATTTCATCGCCTCGCAATACACAACCGTACCAAATGCTGCTTTCCTCATCGATTTCGACATCTCCGATGAGGACGGCGGTTTCGGCAATCCAGGCCGTTTCATGAACTTTGGGGAGCTTGCCTTTGTAGGGAAGATACACTTTTCGGGACACCTCTCTAATAAACGGGTTGAGGGGAGCGGGCCGAGGCCATATCCGCGGCCCCGGCGAGAAGGGGGACGCTCCCCAGTTGGGCGATCCGGCTTTTGGCCAACCTCCTGAATTCCCGTAATCGCCGGGCCGGCACCGGGTTTCCGGCCGGAAGCCGCGCCGACAGGGGGTTCATCGGCGTGCCGTTTCGCTTGATTCGAAAATCCAGGTGGGGCCCGGTCGAGAGACCCGTCGAGCCCACCAGGCCGATGATCTGCCCCTGGCGGATTTTCCTTCCACGGCGGGCTCTTCTCTTGATACGAGACAGGTGGAGGTAGGAGGTCGCATACCCGCGGCCGTGGCGGACCTGGACCATTTTCCCGGCGGCCCCCCGCCATCCCGAATAAGTGACCACCCCGTCCGCCACCGCGCGCACAGGGGTACCCTTGGGCGCGGCGTAGTCCACACCAAGGTGGGGCCGGAAACGCTTGAGGACCGGGTGAAACCGTTTTCTCGTGAAACGCGAGCTGATCCTCGTGTATTTCAGGGGTGAGCGGAGAAATGCCCGGCGGAGGGTCTCGCCCTTCGGAGTGAAATAGGAATCGTTTCCGGTCCTGAAATAGATTGCCGCCTGTTCGGTTCTCCTGGTCTTGATCCGGGCCGCTAGGATTCGGCCGAATCCGGCCGGGCGGCCGGAGAGGGATCGTTTCTCGACGAGCACCTCGACCGTATCTCCCTCATTGATGTCCTTGTGAAAATCGATCACCCACTCGAATATCCCCCCAAGCTTTACAGCAAGGGAGAGAGGAACTCCGGCCCGGCTGATGGAGCCGAAAAGAGATCCCTGGACCTTCAGTTTTACGCGGACATTTTCAGTGACATAGGGAATCCGCTCCATCCTCGCCCGAAGGGCGCCTTTTTTCGTCCGGTAGACCCGCAGTTGCCGCTCATCGTCCACCTGGACCAAAAACCGGTGGACAGCTCCTTCGGATACGGCGAGCTCGTAGCGGTTGCCCGCCCTGATGCGGGAGAGCGCGCGCACGGGCCGGCTCACGCGGAGAATCTCAATAATATTTGTGCGGGGAACTCCGTTCGCGTCGAGAACGGCATAAACGGAGTCCTGGGGCCTGAAGCGGGCGTGATGAACCGAGAGCGACGGGGAATCGGGGAGCGCATCCGCTGGCTGATACGAGCCGCGGGGCAAGGGGGAGGCGGTTTTTGCCGCCGGAGGGGCGCTTCCCTTATCTCCCGAGACATGGTGCTTTGATTCAAGGTCTTGAAGGGCCGACCAGCCCTTCTGAATGTATTGGCACCCGACTAGTAAGAGAGGAAGCCCTAAAAGCGCCGCCAGCGCCCAGGCAGAAGGGGCCGTGCAACCTCGAATTCGGTCCGGTTTCGGAGCTGTCACCCGCCCGGGGGGTGAGATCTTCTGGTCCATCGACCTTCCATTCGGTGCGCGGGCGGGGCGCAAGAGGGTGAATTTCCTTAGAATTCACCTAAATCTACAGCTATTAAGTTATTATTCTATCAGGAGTTATATGATCTATCAAGAAAAACATTCTGGTGAAGTCAATTTCAGGCTAAAATCGGAGGGATTTGATGGAGAAACGATGGCGGAGACCCTCTCATAAGGGAGCCTCGAAATTCCGGAAGGATCGTCAACCCGTAAATTGTTGAATTAATGTGTATTACAAGAACAAAAGACCTCGGACCACCCTAAACAATCAGCGCCCGCCGGAGCACGTCGAGGGCAAACATCGGCACCCGCGACTGAATAAACTGCTCATTGCCGCCAAAGCTCCCGTCGTGGCTGAAAATTTTATCGTTCGTCGAGAGCTTGAAATAGGTCTCGCCCATCGCCGGGGCGGTGCGGCTCTTCTCGGGCTCGATGTTGGGCGGCGGGTTGGGGCCCATCACCACCAGCGCCATGTCCACCCCCGACTCCTCACGGACCTTGAGGGCCAGCGCCTCGGCAAACGCCTCGCTCCCCGGCTCCTCATCCAAAATACCAAAAAGCCCGGCAAGTTCGCCCTGGTCCATGGCGACTATCCCGCGCCGCAGAAAATCCACCCGCTCGGGCCAGGCCGTTAGCCGCTGAAGCACAGCCCCGCCCGTATTCGTCTCCACCACCGCCAGCGTCTTGCCCTTTTCGCCCAGGAGGCCAGCGACAACCCTATCCAGCGTGACCTCGCCAACGGCATATACGGCGACCCCCAAAATATCCCGGACCTTCGCATCCAGCACGTCGATCATTTCCTCGGCTTTTTCCACGCTCTCCGCCCGCGCCGTGATCCGCACATCCACCTGCCCCGGATGCGCCAGCACCCCGATGCTCGGGTTCACCGACTCCCGGAACAGATCCCCGATCATCTGATCCACCCGGCTCTCGCCCAGCCCGCAGGTCTTGAGCACCCTTGTCCGGATCACCTCCCCCAGATCGAACTTTTCCTGAATGATTGGAATCGCCCGCTCTCCGATGATGTAGCGCATCTCATGCGGCACCCCCGGCGCCACGATGATCAGCCCTTTCTCATCCTCACAATAAAAACAGGGCGCCGTCCCCCGCGGGTTTTCGATCACCGTCGCCCCGGCCGGAACAAACGCCTGCTTCCGGTTGTTCTCGGTCATTTTGAAACCGCGCCGGGCAAAATACTTGTCGATGTAGTCGTAGAGATCCTGCCGGAACTCGAGCTCCACCCCCATCACCCGCGCCACCCCCTCGCGCGTCATATCGTCCACCGTCGGGCCCAGCCCGCCCGAGGTGATCACCACCTGGCTCCGGTCGTGCGACTGTCCTATCGAGAACGCTATCCGGTCCAGGTTGTCGCCCACGATCGTCTTGAAATACATGTTCACGCCGACAGCCTTGAGTTGGTGCGCGATATAGGCGCTGTTCGTATCGATCAGGTCCCCCAGGAGCATCTCGGTTCCAATTGCGACAATTTCGGCTCGAATCGGCTCGGACATTTCAAAATCCTTATATGGATAAAGGAGGTTTCCGGGTTCAGGACGCCGCATCTTATGAAAGAGCCAGGATCGGCACAAGACCCGGCAATTGGGCGGAATCTACTATTGGGAAGCGTCCAGTTTCAATATTCCAGGAATCTCGCCCAGGCTCCTTATTTCGAAATTTGGCGGGACCGCCCCGCCGGGAGGCGCCGCTCCCTTCGGATTCAGCCACGCACAGGGCATCCCGACGCTTTGAGGGCCCGTTACGTCCGCCTCGAAGTTGTCTCCCACAAACAAAACGCGCCCCGGATCCACACCCAGGAGCTTCGCCACTTGGAGGTAGAGCCGGGAAGCGGGTTTTCGGTAACCCACCTCCCCGGAAATCAGGGTCGCCTCCAGGTACGGCGCGATCCCGGTCCTGGTCAATAGCCGGTGCGCGGCGGAGGTGTTATCAAAATTGCTCACCAGGCCAATTTTTAATCCGGCATCCCGAATCCGGGCGAGCATCCCGAGCCGCGCGCTGTCGAATTCCGTCGATCCGATCAACCGCTCCATATGGGTTTCCATGGCTATTTCGGCGGCCGCATCGCACTGCCCGGGCTGAATATCGGTCAGCCGCATCACGAATTTCCGGAAACGCTCCCGCGAGGTCACCTCCCGGTGCTCGGGGTCCCTGTCCCGTTCCCCCCATACTTCCTTGGAGGTCTCGATCCACAAGCGATGAAAATCCGGATACGGGGGAACGGGGTAATTTTTTTCCCGCAGGGCCTCGTAGGCATGAAACGAGGTCGTGCGCTCCGGTTTTCCGTTGATCTCCACAACAGGAACCAGATCGGTCCGAAAATCCACCAACGTGTCGAACAGATCGAAAACCACCGCACGGAAAGTAGGGCCGGGCACTCTATCGCTCCTGACCTTAATGGCAAAATAAAATCATCGAGGCCAAACGGGGCCGCCCCTCAAACGGCGAACCGTTCGGAGGACGAAGATTCCGGGAGAGGGGGAGCCTCAGCCGACATATTCCCCGTCCATATCCATCTTTCGGTATGCGCCGGCATAAAAAAGGAGCGGGGGGCGGGCGTCTTCCTCGGCAACGATTCTCGTCACGCGGCCGACGAGGATCAGGTGATCTCCTCCCGGCAACTCTTCGTGGGTTTCGCATTCCAGATTCGCCAGGCTTCCGCTCAGGAGGGGCGCGCCGTTCTCGCCCACCTCAAAAGCAATGTCGGCGAACTGGTCCTCGGCGTCCCGCCCTTTCCCGGCGAACCAATCCGAGGCGCTTTTTTGCTCCTCGGAGAGAAAGTTGATCGCGAATCTCCGCGCGCCCTGAACCGCACTCAAAAAACTCGCCTTGTGATCGACGCACACCAATACCAGCGGCGGATCGAGGGAGAGCGAAGAAAAGGCGTTCGCCGTCATTCCCCGCCGGAGACCGGAATTATCGGCGGTGACGACCGTCACTCCGGTCGCGAACCGCCCCAACGTATTTCGGAATTCTTTTGGATCCATGTTCATTGGTCATGCCCCCGAGCGAATGGAGAACCGCCCCGCTGTTTAATAATCGGGAAATAATATTCCGGCGGCCGCCTAGGCGTTAAGCACAGCGACCACGCGGCAGGGAGAGCCCGAACCGCCCCGAATCAGCAGGGGCATCCCGATATACAGGAACTCCTTGCCGACGACCTCTTCGATATTCCGCAGATTTTCCGTGTTGGTGCGCCCCAGCTCCCGGCAAACGAGGTGGCACGGATAGGACGGGCTATGAGCCATGTCCATGCTCGGGGCGTCGGTGGCCACATTGAGCGCGCCGCACTCGCCGTAGACATATTCGGCGGCGGCCTGCGTCCAGCCCGCGTAATGGGTGGTGTAGGAAGGGTTGGGGAAGTGGCGCTTGTAGTGGCCGTAGGTGTAGCAGACGGTGTCGCCGGGCTTGATCTCGAAATTGTAGTGGTCGAGCCGCCTCTTGATGTCGTCTACGTCGATATAGCTGTTGTCCTCGATGTTTTCGAAATCAATCGCAATCCCGCGGGAGTAGAAAAACTCGAACCCCATATCGTCGATATTCGGGGCGTCCGGCGAGGGGTCCAGATGGCTGATGGAGTCCACGTGCGTTGGGCCGTGCTCGCACACCTGGAGGATGCCGCAGTAGTAGCTCATCTCGCTTTCAAAGCGCCCGCTCGCCGCGCTCACTTCGTGCGTCATGTTCGTCCACCGCCATGTGTCCGGGTGGCCGACAAACACAGGCTGCCCCTGGTAAATCTCCTGGGTGAGATCCACAACTTCGTGATTTTTGTAATTGGTTTTTTGCGCCATGTCATTCCCCTTCGTTCAAATCGAATTTTCAGTAATAAAGAATCGGAATCAGTCCATCCACATTCCACCGTTCACGTTGAGAACCGCGCCGTTGATGTAGGAGGCCCGGTCGCCCGCCAAAAAACAAATCGCATCGGCCACGTCCTCCGGCGTACCGAACCGATCGAGGGGTATCTGCTTCCTCCACTCCTCCCCGCGAGTCTCGATCATTTCCTCTATCATGCGCGAATCGATAATGCCGGGAGCCACCGCGTTCACCCTGACCTTCGGAGCGAACTCCAGCGCCAGCGACCGGCCGAAACCGATGACGCCCGCCTTCGACGCGCTGTAGTGGGCATGGAGGAGGCTCCCCCGCTGGGCGGAGACCGAAGCGAGGTTCACAATCGCCCCGCCGCTCTCCTGAGCCGACATCCACCGCCCCGCCGCCCTGCAGGCGGCGAACACCCCCATCAGGTTCACGTCCAGCGTCTGCGCCCAATCCTCGGCTGACATCTCGAGCACTTTTTTATGCCGATAGATTCCCGCGCAATTCACCAGGATGTCGATTCGCCCGAACTCGGCATGAACCTCGTCCACAGCGGCGTCCACCGCGCCAACATCGGTTACGTCCAGCCGCCGGAGGAGAGTGGCTTTGGAGCTCAAACCTCCGGCCCTCAAATCTCCGGCCACGGAGTCGAGGGCGCCGCCGTCCGAATCGAAAAGCGCCAGTTTCGCGCCGCCGCCGGCGAAGCGGGCCGCGGACGCCTTGCCGATATCCCCAGCTCCGCCAGTGAGGATGACCACCTGATCCTGGAAGTCACGCTCCATCGGCACTCCACAGCCCGCAAATTCAGGAGGAGAAAAATTCGAGGAAAGTTCAGATGCTTCATGTTAGATTTGAGGCCCCTTGATGTCAATAAACCCCGGCATACTCAGGAAAACTCAATATGCGGAAAGCTGAGGAATTACGAGTAAATTGACACCGCTCCGCATCCTTCCATACAGTGTGAAGTGTTCTTTTCCACGATATGGATTTTGGCCAGGAGGCGAAACTTCCATTTTCCAGGAACCTGGTAAAACCAATGTCTCCGTCCCCTAAAATATCGGCCATTCTTCTCGCCGCCGGCGCCTCGGCCCGGCTGGGGCGAAACAAGCTCCTCCTTCCCCTGGGCGGAGGAAGTGTGGTGGGACGCGTCGCCCGGACTCTCATCGGTTCCAGAGCGGCCGAGGTCATCGTGGTCACCGGCCATCAGGCCGCCGAGGTTCGGACCGCCCTCGAGGGCCTGAGCGTTCGCATCGCCCACAACCCGGATTTCGAAACAGGGCAGGCGTCCAGCCTCAAAGCGGGCTTGAAAGCGGCGGCCGAGGGCGCCAACGGCTACCTGTTCGCCCTCGGGGACCAACCCCTTATTCAGACCGATCTCGTTGACCGCCTGATCGCCTCCTTCGCCCCGGGTGAAGGAGAGCCGCTCGCGGCCGCTCCATTTTTCAAAGGCCGCCGGGGGAATCCTGTCG
>JAVEPB010000114.1 GCA_030922375.1 bacterium
CCTTTCCTCCGTCGCGAATGTTCGGGTCCGCTGGTCGGCGACGGTAGGCGGAAACCTGGCGCACGGGGACTATCGCCTCGACCCCCCCGGCGCCCTGATCGCTCTCGGAGCGAGAGTTCGCCTTGGCTCGGCAAGGGGCGAGCGAGAGCTTCGGCTCGAGGATTTTTTCCAAGGCTTTTTCGAAACGGCCAAGGAAGATGACGAAATTATTCTCGGCCTCGATCTTCCGCAGCCCGATGAAGAAGTCTCGGGCCATTACCTGAAATTCACTTCCCACGCATCGGTCGACTGGCCTTGTGTCGGAGTGGCGGTTTATCTCAAGCGGAATTCCTCCGGCAAATGCGAAAGCGCGCGGGTGGTCCTCACCGCCGCGGCCCAGACCCCCCTCCTGCTGGAGGGGGTGGATGAAATTTTAAGCGGGGAGGCGGTGACCGAAGCGGCGGCGCAAAAAGTGGCCGACCTGGCGAAGCGGCAGCTGGACCCGATCGAGGATGCCTCGGGTTCGGCCTGGTACAAACGGGAAATCGCCCCCGTTCTCGTCCGTAGGGCGCTACTCGAAGCGGCCCGGCGAAACCCTTTGGCCAGGGACGAGCGGAGATAAAATTGACACGGGAATCCATGGAATGGAGCGTCGTCGGGCATGACGTTCTCCGGCTCGACGGTCCGGCGAAAGTCCGGGGAGGGCAGCGATATCTCGCCGACATGGTGTTTCCCGGCGCGCTCCATTTGGCCCTGGCGCGGAGTACGCACCCGCACGCTAATATCCTCCGCGTGGACACCCGTGCGGCCGGCGGCGTCTCCGGTGTCGTGGCCGTGTTCACCGGCGAGGACCTGCTGGCGATCCATGGCGTCCGGCCCTGCTACGGCCCCGCTTTCCGCGACCAGCCCATCCTCGCCTTCGGAAAGGTGCGCTACGCGGGCGAGCCGATTACCGCCGTCGCCGCCGAAAGCCGGGAAGCCGCCGAGGAGGCCGCCGCACTCATCGAGGCCGAATACGAAGAGCTTCCCCATGTACAGGACCCCTTCGAGGCCGCCCAGCCCGGAGCGCCCCTTCTCCACGATTCCCTCGAGCCCGCCGGGGCGTTCGCCGATCTCATGGCGCTCAAGGGGCGCCCGGGAACCAACATCTGCACCCACTACAAGCAAAGGCACGGCGACGCCGAAAAAGCGCTGGCCGAGGCCGATCATGTTCTTGAGGACACCTACACCTGCCCGCCGGTCTCCCACGCCCACCTCGAGCCTCATGGCACCGCCGCCTGGTTCGAGCCCGGCGGAAGGCTCATCGTCCACACCACCTCGCAGACCCCCTATTTCGTACGCGGGGATCTGGCGGCGATCTTCGGCCTCCCGCTGGCCGATGTCCGCGTCGTCGTTCCTCCGCTCGGCGGGAGCTACGGCGGAAAGATTTACGACAAACTAGAGCCCCTTACCTGCCTCATGGCGAAGGTGACGGGCCGCCCCGTTCAGCTTCACCTCTCGCGCGAGGAGGTCTTCTACACCTCCTCCCGGCACGGTGCGGTGACGAAAATATGGACCGGGATCAAGGACGGTAAAATCACCGCCCGAAAAGTAGAGGTCTACTACGACGCCGGCGCCTACGCGGAAGTCGGCCCGCGCATCGCCCAAAAAACCGGCTCCACCGCTCCGGGGCCCTACAAATTTCCCAACGTTTCGGTCGATGGCTTTTGCGTCTACACGAACAAAACCCCCTCGGGGCCGCTACGGGGCTTCGGCGTCCCCCAGCTGGCAATCGCCTACGAAACCCACATGAACAAGGCGGCCGCCTTACTCGAAAAAGACCCCGTAGCCCTGCGGCGAGAGTATGTCCTCGAGGAAGGCGACCTTTACTCCACGGGATCCCCGGTCACCTCGATTGGGCTCCGGGCCTGTCTCGACTCGGTGAGCCGGGAGATGGAGAAAACCTCGGAGAGCCGCCCGGCGGCCACCCGGGAAAAACACATTGCCCGCGGCCGGGGAATCGCCCTGGGGTTCAAATCCGTCATATCCCCTACCATATCGAACGCCATCGTTGAGCTGAACAGCGACGGAAGCGCCATCGTGCGCTCCGCGACTGTGGAGATGGGCCAGGGCGCGACGACGGCTTTCGCCCAAATCGCCGCCGAGGAACTCGGGCTTGACGTGAATAAAGTCCGCGTCACGACGCCGGACACCGATCAATCCCCCTACGACACGCTCACGGCGGGAAGCCGCTCCACCTACCATATGGGCAACGCCGTAATCGGCGCCGCCCGGCAGATTCGGGAAAAACTCCTCGAAACGGCTTCCGAGGCTCTTGAAATTCCCTCCGAGGAGCTCGCGCTCAGGGAGGGCCGGGTTTTCTCCCGCTCCCTGCCCGAACGCGCAATGACCATTCCCGAGATTTTCCTCAAGCGCTTCGGCGCCCCCGGAACCACCCTCACCGGCGAAGGCACCTTTCAGGGTCATGCGGTCAAAGCCGACCCCGAAACGGGCCAGACTCCCCGGATGACCGAACACTGGTTCGCCGGGGCCAGCGGCGCCGAGGTCGAGGTGGACACCGAGACCGGTTTCGTGAAAGTCACCCGGCTGGTTTCCTCCGCCGACGTGGGCCGGGCGATCAACCCCCGGCACTGCGTCGAGCAGGTTCAGGGAGCCGCCGCGATGACCCTGGGATTCGCCCTGTTCGAGTCCATGCGAATCGAGGACGGCCGTCTCGTGAACGGCTCGTTCCTTGAATACTCTTTGACCGCATTCGAGGATATGCCGCGCGAATTCATCACCGATATCGTCGAGAATCCCCTCGAATCGGGTCCCTACGGCGCGCGCGGAGTGGGCGAGACAGGAACGATGGCCCTCAAGCCCGCCATCGTGAACGCCATCCACGATGCGGTGGGTATCTGGTTGAAAGACATGCCCGTCACCCCCGAAAAAGTCCTTCGGGCGATGCGGGAGGCGAGCGGAGCGGCGCCGGGCAAGGAAGCGAGTGGCGCCGCCCCAGACGGGGAGGGCCCCAAATGAGCCGGCGGACCATCAGCCTCAAGATAAACGGCGAGGACCGGCGGGTGGAAATCGAGGACAACACCCTCCTTCTGGACATGCTCCGCGACCGGCTCGGCCTTAAAGCGGCCCGCGATGGGTGCAGCGTCGGGGCCTGCGGATCCTGCACGGTGCTTCTGAACGGAAATCCGATCAGCTCCTGCCTCAAACTGGCCTCCACGCTCCCGGAGGGAGCGGAGATATCCACTGCCGAAAGCCTCGCCGACGGAGAG
>JAVEPB010000115.1 GCA_030922375.1 bacterium
CCTCACGCTCGGGATACCACCAGCAGGTCTGGCTACACACAACGCGAGGATGAAGACCTCCGGAAACCCTGGCGCGCTGACGGATCTTCCCCTGTTTCGTCTCTATCCATACCCAATCGCCATCCGCGACATCGAGCTCACCCGCGGTATCCGGGTGGAGTTCGACGAGAGGGTCGGGGTTTCGCTTCCGAAGCTCGGGAATTTGATGGTGCTCGGAGTGAAAGAATTCCGGGGTTCTCCGGCTCGTCAATATCAGCGGATACTCCCGCGCCAGCTCTTCGTTCAGGGGAGTCTCCTCGGGGGGCTCCACGTAAAACGGAAAGGGATCGTGACCCGAGTGACGGAAGGTGCTCTGGAAGACCTCGACCCGCCCGGTGGGAGTCGGGAATCCGCCTCCGTTCCGAAAATAGTCGGTTTCATATTTCCGGTAGCGCTGGGGCATGAGGACCTCCCCCTTTTCCTTTAATTCTTCCCAGGTGAGACCTGCCCCTTCTATCCGCCAGTCGAGATACTCTCCGGTAGTTTTCCACGGGAAAGCCTCGTCGAGCCCGAGCCTATTGGCGAGTTCCAGAAGAATGTCCTCATCGTCCCGGCACTCACCGGGCGGCTCTGTCACCTTTTTTCGCGCAAACATGCCGAACCGGTAGTAGGGACCGTTAATCTGTTCCCGCTCGAGCCACGTGGTCGTGGGAAGAACCAGATCGGACAGGGCCGCTGTCGGTGTCATAAAAAGATCAACGCACAGCGAGAAGGGAATCTTGTGCATCACCTTTTCAGCCGTGTCGGAGTTTTCCGCCGAGAGGAGAAAGTTGTGGCCGATGATGAAGAGGACTTGGGGGGTGAGCTCGCCCGAGACGATAGCACGATTGACGAGCGAGCCGTGTGTCATGCCGAGGATGGGAAACTGACCGGCTCCGTAGCGGTCCTGCATCTTTTGGGAACCTTCGGGCAGCGGCATGGGCCTGTCGTGCTCGGGCGAGAAAGGATCGACCCATGGGCCCTGCTCCCAAATTGCCATACCGCCGGGCACGTCGATGTTTCCCGTCAGGGCCATCATGAGAATCGCGGACTGCATCGCCTGGGAATTGTTCACTCCCTGGTGATCCAGCGCATCACCCCACTGGATGACGGCGGGTTTCGTCGTGCCAAAGAGAAGCGCGGCCTCCCGGATCTTCTCCGCGGGAATCCAGGTGATTTCACTGACTCTTTCGGGCGTGTATTGACTAACCCTCGCCTTGAAAAATTCCCAGGCGGGACGGACGGAAACATCGTCAACTACATACCGGCCCGTGAGAGCGGGCCGCGTGCATTCATCGGGACGAACCGCTTTTTCTTTTTCCACGTCCCAAACCCGGAAGCCGCCCTCGCTTTCGCCCCTGTCCTGGACGAACAGATCCCCCGAATCCTCCCGGACGAGGTATGGGGCATTTGTCCAACGGGCGGCGAAGTCGAGGTCGAAAAGCCCTGCCTCAAGGAGAACATGGAGAAAACCGAGAGCTAGCGCGCCGTCGGTGGCGGGCCGAATCCGGAGCCAGTGGTCGGCTCGCTTAGCCCAGTGGGTTTCAACCGGGTCAATGACGATGAGCCGGGCGCCCGCCTTGAGAGCGGGGGTGAGGCGGCCTCCGATCATTCCGTCGGCATTGTTGAAAGGATCGTTTCCCCAGATGAGGATGCAGCCGGGAAGCCGGCCGCCGAAGCCATAAAAGTCGGCGACGGGAATCTTAGTCCCGAGGGTATGCTTGCAGACCGAGATCCGGGGAAAATAGCAAAGAGGAGAGCGTCCGACATTGAGGACGGCGCCCAATGCGTTGAAAAAACGATTGCCGAAATTGTTCCACTCGCGGCCCGTGCCGCATGCTTTTGCAATATATTCCGGGCCACGGGTTTCGATGGTCTCCCTGCATTTTGCCTCGATCAGATCGAGCGCCTCTTTCCACGAGATGCGCTTCCACTTCCCCGAACCGCGGGGGCCATCCCTAAGAAGAGGGTAAAGCAGGCGATCAGGGTGTCCTGAATACGAGATCGATGCCCGCCCCTTCGGGCAAATGTAGCCCAGGTTTGTGATGCAATCGGGATCGCCCTTGATTTTCTTGGCAACTCCACCCTCGACCGTGACAAGAACACCGCATGACCCATGGCACATACGGCACATGGTTCGGATGGTTTGAGTGGAAGAAGCCGACGGAGAGGACTCTGCACGCACCATACGGAACCCTTATCATTGCCTTAGATACTCGAAATGGGTCTGCCCGCGAACTGGGAAATTATCCAGCCCAAATAATAGACTACTACGTCCTATTTACAAGCCTGTCCTGTGGCGAATTGGTAATTTTAGATGAAAATCGGACTTATACTCGCCTTGCGCCGAAAGGCAATTCTTCCAAACTTCTCCTGCCATGCCGATTCTTTTCCTGAACCAGACTCTTTTCTTGAACTAACGCGATCCGGAAGAGAAACCGGGGGAGTTTCAGGATTACTACAACGTCCATCGGCTTCACAAAGCCCTGAATCTGAAAACCCCTGAGGAAGCCACCGGGAAAAAGACGCGAGCGCGCCCGCGCTATTTGCGGATGGTGCCGAAGCTGAAACCCGTGATGAGGTGTTTCTGGATCAGGACGCCGAGGATGACAACCGGGATGGTTATCACTGTGCCGATTGCCGCCTGGGGGCCGTATAGCCTTCCCTCGACCGCGCTCTGGAATTTATTGAGCAGGACGGGAAGAGTGGACACATTCGGCTGAGTCAGCGTCAGCGCGAGCAAAAACTCGCTCCAGTTCAGGATGAAGATGAAAAGGAAAGTCACCACCATCCCCGGAGCGACCAGGGGAATAACCACGCGGCGGAGGGTGTAGAGCCGGCTCGCCCCCATGATCCGGGAGGCGTGCTCGAGGGTGTAGGGCACTTCATCGATGAAACTCAGCATCATCCAGATGACAAAGGGCAACGTAGTCGCGGTGTAGAGGAGCCCCAGGCCAATATAGGTGTCGATCAGGGTAAACCGGAAGCCGAAAACCGCCTCGGTCGCGAACGGCATCAGTATGGCGTAGTACATCACGATGGGAATCGCGATGACGATGGGCGGGACCATCCGGATGGTCAGGATCATGTAGCGGAAATACTTCCCTCCGACGCTGAACCGGGAGATAGAGTAGGCCAGAAACGTCCCCAGCAGGAGCGCGGCCAGGGAGCTGAGTGAAGAGATGAACATCGAATCGCCCACCGCGCCCCAGATGTTGTAGGCCTGTTCGGTGGCCTCCCGGCTGAGCTTCTCGCCAAGCGCGCTGAATGTGAAAATCTGCCGATAGTTGTACAGAGTGGGCTCGTAGCCCCCGCCAATGAAGGAAGGAAGCCAGTTCGGCGGCCAGGCGACCCAGTCGCCCGAGTCCTTGAAGGAGGTCGAGATCATCCAGAAGATCGGAAACACGACGATGGAGGCCCAGCCCAGCAGCACGGCGTGCCGGAACCAGGAGAAAAGGTTGTGGCGCTTGGCGAAGGAAGCATCCGGCAGGTTCCCGTCCGCTGGGTTTTTCATAACCCCTGCTCCTCTTCGACGATGGAACGTTCCCGGACGAGCAGATGAATTCCGTAGAAGATGAGCCCCGCGAACATGAAGAGCAGAAGGACCGATGCCGCCGCGCCAAAACTGTACTTATTGAACTGCCACACCTGGCGCCATAGGAAGAACGCGATGGTTTCGGTTGAAGTGCCGGGGCCGCCGAAGGTGAGCAACACGGAGAGATCGAAAAGTTTGAGCGCCTCCATCGACCGGATGACGACGGCGATGACGATCGCGGGTTTGAGAAGCGGCAGATGGATCCACCAGAAAATTTGCCACCGGGTCGCGCCCAAGATTCGGGCGGCGTTGGTGAGCTGCTGGGGCAGCGCGGTGAAGCCGGAGAGAAAAATCAGCAACGTCAGCGAAGTCCACTGCCAAACATCGGCGAGAATAATCGCCCACTGCGCGGCGATGGGGTGGGAGAGCCAGCGGATACGGGGATTGACCCCGAGAGTTTCCGTGATCGGAGACAAAATCTGGTTGAGCGGGCCCGAGTCGATGTAGATCATCGAAAAGTTGTAGCCCGCGACAACCGGAACCACCATCATCGGAATCAGGAAAATAGTGATGTATAACCTTCGACCGTTGAACTGCTTATAGACCAGCATGGCGAGCAGAAACCCGAGAATGAGCTCGATGAGGACCGCCGTTCCCGCGAAGTAAAACGTCCGCCCCACCGCCCACCAAAAATCCTCGTCGCCGAGGACGCGGACATA
>JAVEPB010000116.1 GCA_030922375.1 bacterium
AGCCGGATGGGGGTTTCGACGGTGACGCTCACCAGCTGATCGCCCGTCCGCCGCCCGCCGAGGGGGGAGAGCCCCTTTCCCCTGAGCCGGAAGACCTGGCCGGTCTGGGTGCCCGCCGGAATCCGGACCTTCACCCGGCCATCGAGGGTGGGGACTGTGATCTCGTCTCCCAGCGCCGCCTGGACGATGGTGATGGGCTGATTAAAGAAGATGTCGTTTCCCGAGCGCTCGAATATCTTGTGCGCCTTGATCCGGACCGTCACGAGCAGATCGCCGGTCTCGCCGCCGCCCTCGTTTCCCTTGCCGCGTACCCGGAGCTGGATGCCATCCACAACGGCGGCGGCGACTTTCACCCGGATGCGCTCCCTCTGGCGGAGGCGGCCCGCACCCCGGCACCCGGGGCATTTTTTGTGGGAGTGGGTTCCGCTTCCCATGCAGGTGGCGCAGGGAATGGCGACCTCCGCCAGCCCCCGGTGAAATCTGATCTCGCCGGTTCCCCCGCAGAGGCGGCACTCGACGGCCGCTGCCTCCGGGTCCGTCCCTTCTCCCCGGCATTGGCCGCAAACCGCGAGGCGGTCCACCGAGACTTCGCGGCTGACGCCGGCGGCGGCTTCCTCGAGAGTGATCTCGATCCGGGACTGAAGATCGCTCCCGCGCTCCCTGGCGGTTTTTTTCGCTCCCCTCCGGCCCCGGAATATCTGGGAGAAGATGTCCTCCCACTCCTGGTCGAAGGGGCCCGGATCCTTGCCGGTGCGCGGGCTCCGCGCGCCGGAGCCGCGGGGGAGCGAATCGTGGGCGGCCCGTTTCGCGGGGTCCCGGAGCGTTTCGTAGGCGATGACGATTTCCTTGAAGCGGGCCTCGGCCTCGGGGTCCCCTGGGTTGAGGTCCGGGTGAAAGTCGAGGGCGAGCTTTCGGTAGGCCTTGCGAATTTCGGAGGCGCCGGCGTTCCGGGGAACGTCCAGGATTTCATAGGCGTCCGGAGCCATCAGGCGCGGGCCCTCGAGGCGAAGGGGGGGGCGGCGAGGGAGGAGGTGACGCCGACAGAGGAGGTGACGCCGACAGAGGAGGCGGCCTGTGCGTTTAAGGGCCGGGAGCGGAGCGGGCACTACTTCGGATCGATCCTGTGGTCTCCGTGGGAGAGGTAGTGGCTCACGGCGTCCGCCGTCCACTCGACGAGGGAGACCACCCGGTCGTAGCGCATCCGTTTGGGGCCGATGATTCCGATGGTGCCAAGGGGCCGGTCGTCGATGAAGTAGGAGCGCGCCACGACGCTGCAATCCTCCATCCCGTCGATGTCGTTTTCGGAGCCGATCAGCACGGTGAGGTCGGGGGAATTGAGGTACCCGTCGAGGAGACGGATGAGCTTGCCCTTCTCCTCGAAGGCCTGATAGAGATTCTGGAGTTTCTCGAAATCGTCGGCGAACTCGGGCTGGGTGAAAACCCGCGAGGCGCCCTCGACGAAAAGCCCCTCGCCGCCGTCTTCTTCGTCATCAACGAGAAAAGTGCGCCGGCTCAGCTCCCCGGCTCTTTTGTAGAGCATGTCGAGGCTGTCGCGCTCCTCGCCCATGCGCTCGAGAACCCGGGCGCGGACCTCGCGGAGGGAGAGACCTCCGTACTCCTCGTTCAGGTAGCGGGATATCCGGTTGAGCTCCTCTTGGTCCAGATCCTCGTCGATGGGGACGACGCGGTTCTGGACGACGCCGCTCTTCGAGACGATGACGACGAGGACGTTTTCGCTGGACATGCGGATAAACTGGATATTCTGGAAAAAGAGCTGGTCGCGGCCCGGGAGTAAGACGACCCCGGCCTGTTGGGTAAGCTCGGACAAAATCCGGGAGGCCTGGGTGACGACCTGCTCCACCTGGGCCATGCGGTGGGTGTAGCTTCTCTGGATGGATTCGCGCTCCTCGCGGGTGATGTGGTGGATGTTCATCAGTGCATCGACGAAGACGCGGTAGCCCAGATCGGTCGGGAGCCTTCCGGCCGAGGCGTGGGGCTTGGAGAGGAATCCGGCCTCGGCCAGATCGCTCATGATGTTGCGGATGGTGGCCGGGCTCAGGGAGAGGGGAATCTTCTTCGAGAGCGTCCGGCTGCCCACGGGCTCTCCGGTTTCGATGAAGGTGTTCACGACGGCACGGAGGACATCCTGTGTCCTGGCGGATAAATCGGTGGGGTTCATGGCCATTTTGGGATCCCGTGATAGGAGCGAGGGGCCGTGGTTAGCACTCTTTCGGGTAGAGTGCTAACCTTTTATCGAGCTTAAGTCCAGGGGTGGGGACTGTCAAGAATAGGGATTTTTCGGCGGCGGCCGGGGCTGAGGATTATTTTCCGCCCGGCGGGTGTTATTCTTCATAAGCTTTTGATTATGATATTCTTAGTCGATTTATGCATGACCTCAAAGAGGGTGGATCGGGCGATGGCCGCGCAGGATGAGAACAAAGGGACCGCGATGGGGGCGACCTCCCGCATCGCTGAGTCGCGGCGGGTGAATCGCAGGTACCGCTATGTGGTCATCTCGGGCGCCGCCGCGGTGTTGCTGATCCTTCTGGGCATTTCGCTGAAAATCCATTCGGGCGCGAGAGGGGATATCGAGATCCAGTTCAACCGCCAGCAGCTTCTCATCGCCGATCAGGCGAGCGGGCGGATCGTCTCTTTTCTGGGGGAGCTGACGGCCAGCCTCCGCTTCAGCGCGAGGTTTCTCCGGACGGTCGGACCCGGCCATCCCGGCCGGATGATCGCCATCGCCGGGCTCTACGAGCGCCTCGGGGGGCGGCCGCGCATCAACCAGGTGGGTATTTTGAGAGAGGGCGCACCGGATCCCGATGCCTCGCTACAGGAGAATCCGGGGATTTTGTCGCGCTGCCCGCCGGGGGCCGAGTCGTGCTTTCTGATCGTCCGCAAGGGGGAGGAACCCGAGTTTATTTTCGCCGCCGTGCCCACCGGAAACCGCGACTGGGTATTCGCGACGGTGTTGCTCGAGGACCTGGCCCGCGCCTTCGTCAACCCGGTTCAATCGGGGCTGAAGGGGCGTGCCTGGCTGATGGACGGCGCCGGGCGGATTTTAATCTCGCCGGGGTTTCCGGTGTTCGAGGGCTCTCGCCTGGGCGATATCGCCAGCCGCCGGGGGGATGAGCGCCTCAAGCGTAGCGCGGCGCGGATGGCGCGCGGCGAGCGGGGCTTCGACTGGCATTTCGATTTTCGCCCCGGAAAGGTCTCGCGCAAGGGCCGCACCCTCACCGCGTTCACCCCGCTCCTGGTCGGCCCGGAGCAGTGGACCCTGGCGGTCACGGCCTCCTCCTCGGAGGTGAGCGACCTGGTGCGGCGCACCTTCCGGAAAAGTTTACTGGTGACGAGCTTCGGCTTCGCCGTGATCATCGCCGCCGCTCTCCTCATCCTCGACCGCGAGAGGCGGCGCATCCGGGTCGAGGACCGGCTTCACTGGTCGGGCCAGGTCCTCGAGAGCAAAACGCGGCTCCAGGCCCTCTTCGACGGAATCACAGACAGCATTTGCATCCTCGACGAGAATTTTAGGATTTTGATGGTGAACCGCGAGATGAGTCTGCTCCTCGACTGCGAAATTCCCGACCTGCTTTTTCTCACCTGGGGCGGGGAGGGAGGCGCTCCCCTCCCCGAGGGGCTCGCCGACAGGAGCATTGCGATCCGCACCTTCGAGAGTGGCCGGCGGGGCACGGCAGAGCGATCGGTCGAGTTGCCCGGCGGGAGGCGGATCGACGCCGAACTCTATTCGTATCCTATTTTCGGGGCCGACGGGCGGCCGCACCAGGTCATTCTCTATATCAAGGACGTCACCGAGCGCCGCGCCCTCGAGCAACAGCTCCTCCAGCAAGAGCGCCTCACCATCGTCGGCAAGATGAGCGCCCAGGTGGCCCACGAGATCCGGAACCCTCTTTCGGCCATCAACCTCAACGCCGAGCTGCTTGGAGACGAACTCGGCGGCTACGCGGGCGAGGAGACCGCGGAGGCTTGGTCGCTGCTCCGCTCGATTAAGAACGAAGTGGATATTCTCAGACAGGTGACCGATGATTATCTCAAGTTCGTGC
>JAVEPB010000117.1 GCA_030922375.1 bacterium
GGGCGGCACGGACGCGCTCGCCTTCGCCGTCGTGAAGGAGGCCGAGGAGGTGAAGACCTAGTCAGGGAGCATTGTTGGCTGAAAGAATCCAACCGGCGGTTTTGGCGAGTTTTCAGGCGCCGACCGGGGGGCGAAAATTAATCCGAAAATTCGAACGAAATTCCATAAAGGAGCGAGACGGAAATGGCGGGAAAAGTAATTGGAATCGATTTGGGAACGACAAACTCGGTCGTGGCGATCATGGAGGGCGGCCAGCCCACCGTGGTTCCCAACCAGGAGGGAAACAGGACGACCCCGAGCGTCGTCGCCTACACCAAGGACAAGGAGCGCCTGGTGGGACTGGTGGCCAAGCGCCAGGCGGTGACGAACCCCACGAACACGATTTACTCGAACAAGCGGTTCATGGGGCGGCGCCACAACGAGGTGCCCGAAGAGGTCAAGATGGTGCCCTACGATGTGGTCGATGCCGACGGCGGCGTGCGCATAAAAATCGAGGGAGAGCTTCACGCCCCGCCCGAGATTGCGGGGATGGTCCTTCAGAAGCTCAAGCAGGCGGCCGAGGACTATCTGGGCGAGAAAGTAGAGGACGCGGTCGTGACCGTGCCCGCCTACTTCAACGACAGCCAGCGCCAGGCGACCAAGGACGCGGGCCAGATCGCGGGCCTCAACGTCCTGCGGATCATCAACGAGCCGACGGCCGCCGCGCTGGCCTACGGGCTCGACAAGAAAAAGGACCAGCTGATCGCCGTCTACGACTTCGGCGGCGGGACGTTCGACGTGTCGATCCTCGAGGTCGGCGACAACGTGGTCGAGGTGAAGGCGACCAACGGCGACACCCACCTTGGCGGCGACAACATCGATCAACTCGTCATGGAGTGGATGCTCGAGGAGTTCAAGAAAGACCAGGGGCTCGATCTCTCCCAGGACCCGATGGCCTTGCAGCGGCTCCGTGAGGAGGCCGAGAAGGCCAAGATCGAGCTTTCGAGCTCGATGGAAACCGATATCAACCTGCCCTTCATCACGGCGGACGCATCGGGGCCCAAGCACCTGAACATCAAGCTCTCCCGCTCGTTGCTCGAGCAGTTGGCGGGCGTCCTGGTGGAGCGGACCCTGGGGCCCTGCCGGAGAGCCATCGACGACGCGGGCGTTGAGCCGAGCCAGATAGACGAAGTGGTTCTCGTCGGCGGCTCGACCCGGATGCCCCTCGTTCAGGAAACGGTGAAGAAATTCTTCGGCAAGGACCCCCACAAGGGGGTGAACCCGGACGAGGTGGTTGCCGTCGGCGCTGCGGTTCAGGGAGGAATTCTGGCGGGCGACGTCAAGGACGTCCTCTTGCTGGACGTGACCCCGCTCTCGCTGGGCATCGAGACCCTCGGCGGCGTGGCGACGAGGCTCATCGAGCGCAATACGACAATCCCGGTGAGAAAAAGCGAGACATTCTCCACGGCGGCCGACAACCAGCCCTCTGTGGAGGTTCACGTCCTCCAGGGCGAGCGCGAAATGGCCCGGGACAACCGGACGCTGGGCAAGTTCCATCTCACCGAGATTCCGCCGGCCCAGCGCGGGGTTCCGCAGATCGAGGTCACCTTCGACATCGACGCCAACGGAATCGTCAGCGTTTCGGCGAAGGACCTGGGCACCGGCAAGGAGCAGGCGATCACCATCACCAGTTCGAGCGGTCTCGGGGAAGATGAAATCAAGAATATGGTGAACGAGGCCGAAGAGCACGCCGAGGAGGACAAGAAAAACCGCGAGCTGGTCGAGACCCGGAACCAGGCCGACAGCCTGGCCTATAGCACCGAAAAAATGCTCAAGGAGAACGAGGATAAAGTCCCCGAGGACGATAAAAAGGCGATCGAGGAAGCCATCGCCGAGGTGGGGAAAGCCCTCGAAAATGCCGACGCCGGTCTCGAGGAGATCAACGAGGCCAAGGTCAAGCTCGAGACCGCCTCGCACAAGCTCGCCGAGGTGATGTATCAGCAGGCGAGTGAGGGAGCCGAAGCTCCCGGAGGGGACGCGCCGCCCAAGAACGGGAGCGGCGCCCCGGAGGGCGAGGCGGCCGAGGGCGAAGTAGTGGACGCCGAGTTCGAGGAAG
>JAVEPB010000118.1 GCA_030922375.1 bacterium
GAGGTGCCGCCCGTAGGAGCGGAAACTCTCCCCTATCTGGAGGGCGAGCTCGCGCGTGGGCGCCATGATGAGGGCGCGCGGGACGGCTCGCCGGCGGTGTTTGCCGCCGCGCTTTCCATTGCCGTCATCATTTCTTTCGGCATTTCCATTGTTGCCGGGCCGGCCGGCGAAAAGATGCTGCAGGATGGGCAGAGCGAAGGCGGCGGTCTTTCCCGTGCCGGTCTGGGCGATACCGAGCAGGTCCCGTCCGGCGAGGAGGCGCGGGATGGCCTGATCCTGAATCGGGGTCGGGTGGGTGTAATTCTCCGCGCGAAGGGCGCGCTCGAGCGGCCCGGACACGCCGAGATCGGCGAACGAACTTTGTGTCATGTAAACGTACTTCCTTCTGCCAGAAGCCGCCGCCCCATCGGGCGGTCGTATGCATCGTGGCTTGTACCGCTTTCCACGCGCATCTGGAGAAGACGGAGGGTAACTGGATAGGTCTCGGGACAAGAGGCGCTTCCGATCGCAGGAAGCACAACGCGCGATCGCGAGAAATGTCAGCGGGGTTTATGCCCTCCCGGCGCTCGGATGTCAAGGGGGCTGGAGGCGAGGTCTTTCAATGGCCTAGCGGGTTCCCGGCTCACCCTCCCGAAAATCCGTCTATTCCCCTCCCCTGAAATCGGCAAACACCCTGTGCACGGCGAATTCCCATTCGACGCCAAAATTTAAACCAAATCGGGAATTTGCCACGTCCGCCATTCACTTCGGAAGAATCCGGCGGCCGGATCACGCCTTCCGATTGGGGAATTTAAAGAACAAAACCAGTGGAACGATCGCCAGAAACATCACCCCAAGGAACATGTAGAGATCGTTATAGGCAAGCATGATCGACTGCCTTTCCACCATCCGATCGGCCAGGGCGAGGGATTTCGCAATGGCGAGGCTCGAGGGGACCTGTTGCTGAAGGAGGGACTCAGCGATTCCGGCCTTGAACCGGAGAAAGGCCTCGTTCGTTTCCGTGATGTGCGCTATCAGGTTGATTCGGTGAAAGGCAACGCGGCGCTCTAGAATCGTCGTGAGCAAAGCGAATCCGATGTTTCCCCCCATTCGCCGGGCGAGGTTGAATATTCCCGCCGCCGCGGTCGTGTCTTCCGGCTTGACGCTGCCGAGGGAAATCGTGGAAAGGGTGATGAATATGCAGGGCGCCCCCATTCCGAGGAGAATCAGACCGGGAAGCATGTTCCAAAAACCCGCCTCGAGAGAGAGGCCGGCGAAAACCACCATTCCGAAAATGATAAAGCCGGCCCCCACCGGTATGAAAAAGCGCGAATCGACATACCTGAACAGGCGTCCCACCACGACCAGGGTGGTGAACAGCATGAGCCCCCTGGGCGCCATGATCATGCCCGCGTGATAGGGCGTGTACTCAAGAAGGTCCTGGAGGAACTGGGGCAGAATAAATGTCGTCCCGAACTGGGCGATGCCGAAAATGAGCATAATTCCCGATCCGACGGCCAGGGGAATGTTCCGAAGCACCCGAATATTCACGACGGGCTCGTCCGTTCGAAGCTCCCAGAACACCAGCGCGACGAGGGAAATCACCGTGACGGCGGTAACGGCGCTGATCCAGTTCGAATCGAACCAATTCTCCTCCTGGCCCCGCTCCAGCACAATTTGAACGCCCGTAATCGCTACCGTGAGAAGAGCGATTCCCGCCCAATCGACCCTCTCTATCCCCCGCTTCAGGTACGGCGGGTCTTCCACATAGGCGTTTATCAAAATAAATCCCACGATGGCGAAAGGAACATTGATGTAGAAAATCCAGGGCCACCCGAATTCCTCGGTGAGATACCCCCCCACCACCGGCCCGAGGGCCGGCGCCATAACGACCCCCATGCCGAATCTCGCCATCGCGGCTCCGTGAAGCCTCGGCGGATAGGACTCCCTCAAAATCGCCTGGGAAAGCGGGACCAGGCTACCTCCTCCCGCTCCCTGGAGGATGCGGTAAATGATCATTTCGTTGAAGGTGGTCGCCGTGCCGGCCAGTATGGAGCCGAGGGTGAATAAAATGACGGATATGAGGAGGAACCGTTTCCTGCCCAGGAGCGTGCTCCACCAGGCGGACATGATGATCATGATGACCTGGGCGATGGTGTAGCTGCTGGCCACCCAGGTGATCGTGGAAAGATCGACCCCGAAGGTCCCCCGCATATGTTTAAGGGCGACGTTTACGATGGTCGTGTCCAGGAGCGAGATGAACGCCGCGAACATCACGGCGAACGTCACCATCCTCCGCCTGCCGACGGGGAGGCCCTGCCCGGCGGCGGTGCCTTCCCCGCCGCGGATGGGCGCGGAGGACTCCGTATTCCGACTCAACGAATGATTGTCGCGTTTTTCTGGGTGCGGCTCGGATAGGCCAGCAGGCGTGAGCCGCTTCGATCGCGTACATCGACTCGCACCTTGGCGGACATCCCGACCAACAGGGGATACCGGGGAGGAGGAGATTCATCCAGCAGAATCTTGACGGGAATCCGGCGCGTGATTTTCACCCAGTTGCCCGTGGCGTTCTCGGCGGGAAGCAGGGAAAATGCGTCCCCCGTCCCGGAGTAGACGCTGCCCACATGGCCCCTGAAAGGATAATTCGGATATGCGTCGACGGTAATCGTGACGGGCTGCCCCACGTGGATATCCTCGAGCTGGACTTCCTTGAAGTTCGCCCTGATATAGGCCTTGTGCAGTTGTACGACGACAAGCAGGGGGCGGCCCTGTTCGACATAGGTTCCCGGATCCAGGGTCTTCGATACGTATCCCGAAACCGGAGCCCTGATTTCCGTGTAGGAGAGAAACACGCGGGCGGCCTTCAGGTCGGCCTCCGCCTCCGCCAGTTCGGCCTTGAGCGACTGGGAAGTCAACTCCTGCATCCGCTCGGATTGCCCCTCGTTTTTCGCCAGACCGATGGAGGCCTGGTGCTCTTTCAATTGCTGCTTCAGGGCGGCGACCTTCTCCTCCTCAACCTTGAGCGCCGCCGTGATGGCTTCGTGGTTGGCGTTGGCGACCTTGAAGTAGGCCTCGACCTGAGTCAGATCCTCGTCGGAGATCACCCGCTGGCGGTGGAGGCTTCGCTTTCGCCTTAAATCATCTCGCGTTCGCGCCAGGGTGGCCGCGGTGGCCTGGGTTTCCTTGCGCCTCTGGACGAGCAGGGCCCGGGCGGAGCGCAGGGTCTTTTTGAGGGTCGCCATCCGGGCGCGGGCCTCATCGAGGAGCCCGGTGACGCGCCCCTGCGAGTGAATGACGGAGACCTTGCTCGCTTCGTAGCGTGCCCGCGCCACTCCGACGGCCGCGCGGGCCTTTTCCACGGCCACCCGGAAGCGCCTGGCATCAAGGCGGACGAGCAGGTCCCCGGCGTGCACCGCCTGGTTGTCGGACACCTGCATTTCGCTCACGACACCCGCGACCTGGGGGCTGACGGGGACGACGGTCGCCTTCACATAAGCGTTGTCCGTGGATTCGAAATTGCGAAATTCCTCGCGCCAGACGGATATTCCCTTAAATCCTCCGAACGCCGCCCCCGCTAAAACGAAAACGAGGATCACCTTTCGAAGGCGTGGTCGTCCACGGATTTTGCCCAGGTTGGCGGTTTCGCCGGCTGGAAGATCGATCCGGTCCGATTCGGCGTCTGGACCGGGAATCTGATCACCTTTTTCTGGCATTGTGGGCACCTTCGCTTCGTTGATATCGGAAAAACGGCATATCACCACAGGTAACAGACTACACCCCGGCCACCTTCCCGTCACCAACCCGGAGGCATCTGGCGGCATTTCGGAGGATTGCTTGTTATTGCCGTCCTGTTATGTCGGAGCGTTGATTGTTCGGGGCGACGATTGGCGGACGAGGCGCTAAATTTATGATATTTTCCATCAATTCTCCGAAACCCATTTCATTTATCATTAAACAGGACGGGACAGACCATGACCCCCGAAGAAAAATTCGACGCGGCAATTGATTCGGCGATGAACGACCGCCGGGAATTAATTGGATTTCTGGAAAACCAGACCGACGCCCAGGCCGGATGGGAGCCCACCGACGGGGAATGGTCAATCGCCCAGGGGGTGGAACACATTCTGCTCACCGACGTTTTCGCCAGAAAAATGCTCGTCGACACCCTCGAAACTGCGCAAAAAACGGGGGCCTGGGACAATGCACCCGATAAACCCCAAAAGCTGTCCTCGGACCAGCTCAGGCGACGCGAGCAGGGCCCCGTTCCCGCACCCGAACATTTACTCCCCGTGGAGGGCCGCCCTCTCTCCGAGATGATTCCGCTGCTCATGCCCGCCCGTGAGGAGACGAACAGGGCCCTCGCCCCTTATCGCGAGCGCGATCTCGAGCGCCTGAACCCGCCGGCCACCCGCTACGGAGATTTAAATATATACGACCGGATGTACTACATGGGAATTCACGACGCCCTGCACAAAGAGCAGATGGAGCGCATCACGCAGGCAAGCGGGTTTCCGGCTGCCGGGTAATCGGCTCGTTGGGAGCGATTCGGCGCGGCCGGAGCGAACAGTATGGCGGGAGAGAGTTGGGGATTTTTCGGAAGACAGGTGCTGGAGACAGGCGCCTAGCTTTCGATCTTCTTCTTTTCCTCGAGCAGCGACTCCGCTGACTCGGGCAGATTGGGGCCGATCTGGTTTTTTTTCACCCTGAGCACCTTCTCGCCCTTCCCTTCCTTCACAAAAACCCAATCCTTCGTTTCGCCGCGAGCGAAGGTGATCGGCCCGAATTTCTTTCCGCTTTTATCCTCGAGAGACACCCGGGCCCGGAATTTCTCGAAATCGCGGGGTCCCTCCTTCGCCTCTCCCTCGTGTTCGAGGTCCTTCAGCATGGTGAGAAGGCTTTCGATCGCGCCGCCGTTCGCCTTCCTTCCGGAAGGGTGTTTGATCGTCCAATCCTCCCCGCTTCGGTGAAACACCATTTCAGCACTCGAGGGGAATTTCACCGCCACCCGGGCGATATCCTCTTCTTTCTCGATTTTCGCGAGGCGGCGGTCGCTCAGATGGAAAGAGGTTCTCAGTATCTTGTCAAAATCCTTTTTGTCGAACGCGAACAGACGTTTCGTCCCTTCGAATTGGCCGTAGGTCTTCTTGCCGCCGGTCAGAGGCCCTAGGGTGAGGGATTTTTTCACCTCGGGGCCCTCTTTTTTCTTCTTGATCCAGACGCTCACCCGGTTAACCCCCTTCGGGGCGAGGCCGTACTTCGCCAAATCCTCCGGCTCATCCACGAATTCCACCGCGTTGGCCCACTTGATGTCCCACAATACATCGTCGATGTGTTTGTGCCGGGAGGGGACCCGGACCGCCTTCCCGCCCGGCCGCGTGACGCGCATGTCCCATTTTTTCTTGGCCAGCCGCTTGATGTCGATGGACCCGGACGCCCGCTCCAGCTTGAGGCGGGTGATATGGTCCACATCGAAATCGATGATGTTTTTATTCCTCAGCTTGAAAGGCTCCCTCGGAAAATCCTTGACGACATCGTTGCCGATGAGCATCACCGGCCCGCCCGAGATTCTCCGCGCGTAGTGGACCACCTGCCTGACCATTTTCCCCTGGCGGCCCGGAAGCGACGCTTCGGTCGGAAGGCCGAGAAGAATCCCATCTCCTTTTTTGTCCTTCTTATCTTTCTTGTCCCTAAAAAGGCGAATCGCATAGACGGGAATGTCGAGCCCGTAGGGGGTGAGATCCTTGGGGTCCTCTTTCACGAACCGGAGCACTTTTTTGTATTTAAGGGCCGAGAGCACGCTGTCCGCCTCGGTCGAATCCGCCTTGTCCTTGACGGGAGCCGTCATCTCCCAATCCTCCTTGCCCTTGCGAACCACCGTGAAGGGGTTCTCCCCTTTCGGCTCGACGACGAAGCGGTGAATCTCATCGGGCTCCATCGAAACGATGGCGCGATCGCGAAGATCAAATACCTTTTTGTTGATTTTGTTGATGTCGTCGATCTTCAGGGTAAAGATGGAGGTTTTGTTGCTCTTGAGCGAGGCGTACCGAAATTCGCGGGTGGGCGTCCGGTCCCCAATCTGGACGATGACATCGTTTTCGTCCTTGAGGCCGAAGGTGATGGTCATCCGGGGCTTGTCGAGGCCGAATTCCGAGATGTCGGGCATCTTGCCGAGCCGGCGGTGGGGCTTGAGATCCGCGGCCGCCTTGATGACGATCTCCTGTTGGTCCTCGTCCATCAGGGCATCGACCGGTTTCACGAAGCGCCAGTTTTTTTCGGACCGGATGAGTTGAAAGGGAGCCTCCTTGCGCTGAAGGGAAATTCTCATCAGACGCTTCGAGTCGATCCCCTTGAGGATTTTGGCTTTTCGATCCTCCTCGGCCTTTTTCTCGCCGGCCCATTTCACATCGTAGAGGTAATAACCCAACCCGGCGACGAGCAGGACAAGCAGGAGGATGAGATTTTTTTTCGGGTTCACTGCAGCTGCCTTCTCCGAACGTAAACGGCGGCTCCAAAGAGAATCACCAGCAATGGCATGACCCAAACCGTGAACATGCGGACGAATTCGGCCTGTCCCCCGGCCAGGAGAAGGGGCTCTCCCACCCGGCGCTTGGCGCGGATGGTGACGAGAGCCTTCTCGCCGCTCAGCCAGTTCACCGAATTGAGGATGAGATTTCCGTTGCCCTGCGCTCCGATATAGGCGTCGCTCGCGAAATCGGCGTCGCCGAACACCACGATGCGCGCCTCTTTCTTGCCTCCGTTCTTGGCATTATCCGCTCCCGGGGCCGCTTTGCCGGCGCTCTTCGGAAGGAATTTATCGAGATCGACCGTCACCGCCGCGCCCAGGGAGACGGGCCCGTCTTTTTTCGTGGCCGGATCGTAGGAAACTTGCTGGTCCTTAACCTCGATGCGCCCCACCGTATAACTCCCCTTCCCCGTCCGGGCGAGGATTTCGGTGGAAACGCCCTTTTTGGAATCGGACTTCGCCGATATGCGCCGGGCCGTCGGGAACATGCTCGCCATCCCGCGCATCTGTTTGGTGATGTCGTGGACGCCGTATTGAGTGACGAAGGGGGTGAGTTCGTTTCCGCCAACCAGCGCGAACTGGACCGCCTGGGGGTCGATGACGAACGATTCGGGGGCATCGACGCCGAATTTCTTGAGCAAATCGGTCAGCCGGCCCTGGGGCGTTTCAGGCTCGAGAAGCGCCAGAAGCCGTCCGCCGTCTTTCAGGTATTTTTCAATAAAACCCGCTTCGGCCTCTTCGATGTCTTTTCTGGGAGCGGCGATGATGAGCAGTTTCGTATCCTTGGGTACCCCTTTTTTCCTCAAAAGAAAAAGCTCGTCCACCTTGTAGTTGTCGTCGCGCATGTTCGTCGCGAGGGCGGCCATCAGCTGCCTCCCCCTGCCGACGTGCAGTCGCTCGCCGTGGCCGGTCAGGAAATAAACCCGCTTCTGGTCCGTCTGGATCGTCTTCAGGATGGCGTTCGCGATGGAGTTCTCCGAAAGGTCGAAAAACTTCTCGGAGCGGAAATTTTTCGTCTCCTTCCCGCCCGTCTTTGCGTCTCCCGCGGCTTTTCCGGATATTTTTTCGTCTTTTTCGAGGCGATGGACGACCACGATTGTTCCGTATGCGTCCACTTCGTATTTCTTGGCCGTTTTCGGGGCCGAATCCAGATCGACGAACCGGAATTTCACCATTTTTGTCCGGCGGGAGTATTGCTCGAGCACTTTCTTAATCGGCTCGTTCTGGATTTTGGGCGTGAAAGAAATAATCTCGATCCGCTTTTTCTCCGCATCCAGCTTGTCGAGAATTTGGAGGGTTTTCCGGGAGAGCGTGAAATAACTCCCCGGCGTCAGATCCCACCGCTTGTTGTGCTTTATCGAAACCAATTCGACGACGATCAAAATCCCCGTCACAACGACGATCATGGCCCCCACCTGGAATCCCGTCCGCGTCGAGCGGCGCATCCCTCCCTTGAGGCCGTGGCGCGACTCCCAAAGGCCAAAAATCAGGATGAGCATCCCCAGACCCAGAGCGGCGTAACCCCACAGCGACACGCCGTCGATGGGGTCCTGGAGGGCCCACCCGAGGAGGCCAACCGACATCAGGGCGATTCCGGCGATGATGCTGTAGAGGTTCAAGTTTGGACTGTTCATTTCGCCTATCCCCTCCACCGGTAATATTCAAGCGAGCGCATTGTCAGGAACAGGCACAGGAAATTCACGTTCACGAGAAAAACCAGGTCCCGCGTATCGACGACCCCCTGGATAAACGATCTGAGATGCAGGCCGAGCGAGAGGTGGCGAAGCACCCCGCTCACTATCGGACCCGCCGAGACCGAAAGGAAGTCGAGGACAAAACTCGTCAGCAGGATCATGAAGGAGATCATGGCCGCGACAATCTGATTCGACGAGAGCGAGCTGGCCAACACTCCCACGGCCAGAAAAGCGCTTCCCAGGAGGAGCAGGCCGAGATAGCTGGCCCCGACGACTCCCCAATCGACCGAAACGAAGGCGCCCAAGATCGCCGGATAAACAAAGGTCAAAACCAACATGACGCCATATATCAAAAGGGCGGAAAGATACTTGCCCATCAAGATATCTATGTCGCGAAGGGGATAGGTCAGCAGAAGCTCCATCGTTCCCTGCTTTTTCTCCTCGCTGAACAGGCGCATGGTCAACAGGGGGATGACGAACAAAAGAACGACGGTGGTGCTCGAGAAGACCGGTCCCAATATGGCCGAGGTCGCCGTGAGGTTGAGGCGGCTCGCCGCCTGCGGATTTCTCATGATCTGGAGCGAAATGACGGCATAGTTGAGAAACGAACCGGAATAGAAGACGCCCAGGAGGAGCGTCCAGGCCCCTAGAACGACATAGGCGATCGGAGAAAAGAAGAACGAAGCCAACTCCCGGCGGCAAATGAGCCAGATATTAGACATGGGCCGCCTCCTCCTCGCTTCTCGATTCGCCGCCGATAATTTTGACGAACGTATCCTCGAGAGTCATTCGCTCCCGATAAAGCTCGGTGAGACGGCCGCCCGCCGCCGTCACCGCCGCCACGAGGTCCGGGCGAACATCCCGTCCCTTCCCGGCGCTAACCTCGAAGTGTGCCTCCTCGCCCGCTACATCCTCCCTCAAACTCACGCCCCGGACCCCGGAGACCGAGGCGAGGCCACTCCGAATCGCCTCCGCCGGCCCAAGCGCCGAGACCCGGATGGTTTCCCCGTCCTGGGTATCCATCGCCAGGGTGTCGAGGGCGCCCTCCGCCGCCACGCGGCCCTGGTGAATGACGACCACGCGGTCGCATATGACGTTGACCTCGGGGAGGATATGCGTGCTCAGAATGATCGTGTGGTTGCCCTTGAGGCCGCGAATCAAATCGCGAATCTCGATAATCTGCGCAGGATCGAGTCCCGAGGTGGGCTCGTCCATGATGAGGATGTGGGGATCGTTGACCAGCGCCTGGGCCAGGCCCACCCGCTGGCGATATCCCTTGGAGAGATGGCCGATGATTCGCATGGCCACATCCTCGAGGCCGCACCCACCAACCACGCGATCGATTGCCGCGGCCTTGCCGGCGCCGCGCAACCCTTTCACCGACGCGACGAAATCAAGATAGGCCGATACCGTCATCTCGGGATAGAGCGGGTTGTTTTCGGGCAGATACCCGAGGCGCTTTTGAACTTCGAGCGGTTTCTCGATGACATCGATTCCGTCCAGCCGGACGGTTCCCGAGGTCGGGGGCATGTAGCCGGTCAGAATCCGCATGGTGGTTGATTTCCCGGCCCCGTTCGGGCCGAGAAAGCCCAGAATTTCACCCTCCTCGACCTTGAAGGATACATCCAGGATTCCGGGCAGGTTTCCATAAAACTTGGTCAGACCATCGACCTCAATCAACGAACTGCTCCTCCCTTGGCGGCGCCCGAAAATTTGGCCGCCCTAAAAATTCCCAAAAAAAATTACCGGATTCCAAGAGCCGCGTGACAAAGGCCACTCGGAAAATAGCGGCATTAAACGCCGTTGGTTTTCGTTAGACGGACACAGGTTCCAAAACCTATAAAAACCTCTCATTGAGCGCCCTATAAAATATTTGCCGCGCTCCCCCCTGTCAAGGCCTTTTTCGCACCCTTGGGTCCGGGTGGTCATTTGTAATTATTTACATTTCAATTACTTGGGCATTAGCTTTTACTACCTTTTCCCGAAGCTTTCAACCCGCCCGCCGCCAGAGCGGACAAATGCCCGCCGGTGGCGGCCCGCTCCAGAAGAGCCGGAACATCGAGCACCCTCGGCCCCTTTCGATCCAGTTCGACGCCAACGCGCTCCCCCTCCGAGAGGACGTACTCCCGCTCTCCGTCGAAGGCGAGAACCTGATGCGGCCGGGCCGAAATCTCTATCATCTCGCCCGGCGAAATCCGCTTGAAACCGGTGATATCCGCCGTCTGGACCAAACCCGGCCCAACGGGCGCCAGGACTTTCGTTTTTCGCCCGGGCCTTTTTCGTCCGGCCCGAGGGGTGAAATCGATCCAGAGGCCATCGGGCTCCTCTGCTCCGATGGGGTCGAGGCTGGCCCCCACCGCCGAGAGACCAAGACCGCCGGGCAGGCACCGCGTGAGCGCCAGCGACTCGATTCGCTCGATGTCCCAGACCGCCCGCGAGCCCGCGAAAGCCTCGTTGACCACAGCCAGATCCACGAGGGCGAGATCCACCCCCCTCGAAATATGCACCTTTAGCCGCTTGGAGGATGTCACCTGGCGCGAGTAGCGGCGCGGCCGACGGGCGTACAGACCGGCGGCGAGACCCGCCACCGTCCCCTCCCAGTTCTGCGAAAAGGCGTTGTTCGTCCCCGTGGAGAGCGGGATGAGCGGGCAGCGGCCGCAACCCTTCGCCGCGGCCCGGCTCGTGCCGTCTCCGCCGAGGACAACGATGCAGGCCGCGCCCTCCTCGCGCATCCTCGCCGCGCCGCGCCTCGTATCCTCCGCCTCCCCCCGCGCTCCGACATCAAGGAGGCGAACCCTCGGTTTTTTTCTTCTTCCCCCGCCACCGCCCCTGCCTCCACTCTTGCCCGAGCCCGTGCGATAGGCCTCGGCCGCGGCCCGCCCCAGTGCGCCCGCATCGTCGAGCATCAACACCTCGTCCGCGCCCGCCGCCTCGAGCCCAGCGAGGACGCGGCGAACGATAAGCAGCTTTTCGTGGTTGCTGAACGAGCTGGCAAGCGCCACGAGACGGCGGATATCTTTTCCGGACTGGGGGTTGGCGATTACTCCGATGCAGGACAACGAAAACCTCCAGGTTGAAACGTGCACCCCCCGGCGGCTATCTCCCCGCCGCCGGGATCGGTTAGTGTGTGACTCAAAAGAACCCTGCCCGTACGCGAGGCTAATGAAGCGGCCCTCCAGCGTCAAGGAATCGCCGGACGCCAGGACGCGCCGCCCAACCGGAGCCAGATCGCCATGCCCAGCCGCCGACGACAGGCGAGGAAACCGGCCCGCGCCTCTCTCCGGAGAGACGCGAAGGCCATTTACAAAGCGGCCCTGGACTCCGTTCGCGCTGGGGTGGTGGTCCCGAAATTTATCGCGATGGAAAAAACGGCCCGAGGAGAGCGCATCAGGTGCGGCAAGAGGCGCTTCCCGCTCCGGCGGGGGGGGCGGCTCATCGTCGTGGGCGCGGGCAAGGCCAGCTCGCACATGGCCCGGGCGGCCGAGCGGATTCTTGGTCGCCGGATCGACGGCGGAGCCGTGGTCACCCAGACCGGCTACGCCGCCGCCTGCCGGCGCGTCGAGGTCCTCGAGGCGAGCCACCCGATCCCGGACGAGGCGGGAGTCCGGGCCGCCCGAAAAATCGGCGAGTGGGTGGACGGCGCCGGCGCGGAGGATTTGGTGATCTGCCTGATTTCGGGAGGAGGATCGGCCCTCCTTCCGGCTCCGGCCGAGGGCGTCACCCTCCGCGACAAGCGCGCCACCACCGACGCCCTCCTGAAAGCGGGCGCGCCCATCGATTCGCTCAACTGCGTCCGCAAGCATCTGTCCCGCTTCAAGGGCGGACAACTCGCCGCGCGCGCGGCCCCGGCCCGCCTTCTCACCCTCGCCATATCGGACGTGGTGGGAGATCCGTTCGACGTCATCGCCTCCGGGCCCACCTGCGGCGACCCGACGACCTTCACCGACGCGGCGGGGGAGTTGAAGCGCTACGGCGTTTGGGGGAGCGCACCGCCGCGGGTCCGTCGCCACCTCGAGCGAGGAATCACCGGAGAAATTCCCGACACCCCGAGGCCCGGGGATCCGGTTTTCGCCCGCGTTCATAACCAGATCACGGCCAACAACGGGACCGCGCTACAGGCGGCGAGGGAGGCGGCCCGCGCCCTGGGCTACCGGCCCGTAGTTCTTACGCGGAGGATGCAGGGCGAAGCCCGTGAAGTAGGCAATTTCCTGGCCGGCGTCGCCGACGGCATCCGGGCCGAGGGAACCCCCGCCCCGCCCCCGGCCTGCCTTCTTATCGGGGGAGAAACCACTGTTACTGTTGAGGGAAAGGGCCTCGGAGGGCGCTGCCAGGAGCTCGCTCTTTCATTTATCGACAATCTCGAATATGAAAATAATATATGTCTCCTTGCTGCGGGGACCGACGGGAAAGACGGACCCACCCCGGCGGCGGGCGCGATAGTGGACGAAAAATCTCTCCAATTAGTTCAAAAACAAGGTATTGACCTCGGATCCTTTTTGAGGGACAATGATTCGCATAGGTATTTCGGTGACTATGGAGAGCTGATCTCTGCAGGTCCGACCGGAACCAACGTGATGGATCTTGTGGTGATACTTGCACGCTAGTTTTGAATCGCTTGCGTGCGGCGCTTATTTTGACTTTAATTTGCTTTACTTTTTCCGCCCGTCGTTGAGGTGACTATGGCAGGCCTGCCTGGAATGTGGGTCCGTTCTCTGTGCGGCGTTCTCGCCGTCGCGTTTATCGGATTCTTGACTCCTGCCACATCCCAAGGCGCCGAAAAATCGGTTGCCGCCGACAATTCGGTTGTCGTCAGCAATTACGCAAAATCAAAAAACACCACGCAGGCGAACGGCCTTCCCCAGGGTTGGAAGCTCCGCATCTGGCAGGGCGAACCCGACATCAAGGTTCTCACGGAAAACGGGAAAAACATCCTTCGCCTCCGGAGTAAAGTCGCCTCGATCAGCATCTACAAAGACGTCGAACTCGACCTCCAAAAATTTCCCCATCTGAAATGGCGCTGGAAAGTCACCCAACTGCCCAAGAACGCCGACGCCCGAATCAATAACAAGGACGATCAGGCCGCAGGCGTCTACGTCGTATTTCCCCGCTTCCCCAGCATGATTAACAGCCAGCTGTTGGCCTACGTCTGGGAGACGAGCGCCCCCGTGGGAACGGTCCTCCGAAACCGCCGCAACCCGATGGTTCACTATATTGTCGTCCGCAGCGGAAAGGGCCGGCTGAACCAGTGGATCACCGAGGAGCGCAACGTCCGGGAGGACTACCGAAAGGTGTTCGGCGAGGAGCCGCCGATGGTGGGCGGAATTTCCCTTCTCATCGACACGGACGACACCCGCTCCCAGGCCGAAAGCTTTTTCTCGAAAATCGAGTTCCGAAAACGCGCCCACGTACGTCTCACCCCGCCCGCCAACCGGCTGGTCAAGTCGCTGATTCCCGCAATGTTGATTCCCACGATAGGATCCCCGGAATAACCGCTTCGCCGCTAAGTCGCCGAACTCCCCCTTTTTTTCCCGCACCGCCTCGAATCAAAAATTCCCTCACCCCTAAAAGCCCGCTATACTAAACTTGCCAGGCCTCAACGGAATAGCGGAACCCTTTTGCATGACCCTTTTCCAGGAGGAGCGTTAGAGCCGATATGCGCCGGACAAAAATCGTCTGCACCCTAGGACCCGCGAGCCGCCACGCCTTCACTCTCAGGTCCATGATTCGCTCCGGAATGAACGTGGCCCGCCTCAATTTCTCTCACGGCACTCTGGCCGAACACCGGGCCATCATCAAAAAGATCAGGCGCCTTGCCTCGGAGGAGAACCGCGCCGTAGCCATTCTCGCGGACATGGGAGGCCCCAAATTCCGCCTCGGAAAAGTGCGCTCCGGAGAAATCCTCCGGGACGGGAGACGCGTCGATCTCACGAGCCGCCCCCGCGTCGGAACCGCGGAGCGCCTCTCCGTCAACCGCCCGGAACTCATCCCCCAACTCGGCCGGGGGGACAGGGTCATGATCTGGGACGGGAAACTCCAGCTTGAGGTCATCGAGACCGGTGAGGAGGAAGTCTCCTGCCGGGTAATCGTCGGCGGACCGCTCAAGGACGGCGCCGGCCTCAACATGCCGGACACCACCCTCGACATCCCCGCCTTGACGGAAAAGGACTTGAAGGACATCGCCTTTTGCGTGAAGCAAAAGGTGGATTTCATAGGCCTCTCCTTTGTTCGAACGGCGGCCGACATCGAACTCTGCCGCCGCGTAATCCGCTCCCACCATGCGGACATTCCGATCATCGCGAAAATGGAGAAGACCGAGGCCGTAAAAAACCTCGTGGAAATTATCGAGGCGACCGACGGAGTGATGGTGGCCCGCGGAGATCTGGGCATCGAAATTCCGCTCGAGGAGGTTCCCCTGGCCCAGAAAAAAATCATCTCCTGCGCCAATCATCTGGGGAAGCCCGTCATCACGGCCACCGAGATGCTTCTCTCCATGGTGGATGCCTCGCGGCCCACCCGGGCCGAGGCGGGCGATGTGGCAAACGCCATCCTCGATGGTTCGGACGCCGTCATGCTCAGCGAGGAGACCTCGGTGGGCAAAAATCCCACCGAGGTCATCCGGATGATGGGCCGCATCGCCGAGGCCACCGAGAAAAGCGCGGCCATCTCGGCGAGCGCCGTGAGAAGAAGGAGGCAGGAAAACTCAGACGGAACGAGTCTCGCCCACGCCATCGCGCACTCGACCGTCGAACTCGCGCGCGAACTGCGGGCCTCGGTAATCATCACCCCGACGGACTCGGGCGACACCCCCCGGCGAATCGTGCGCCACCGGCCCGATCAACCCGTCATCGCCCTGAGCATCTCGGACCAGACCGTCCGGCGGCTCTCCCTTTCCTGGGGCGTTTTCCCATGGAAGATTCCCCGGCGCCTGCCCCTCGAGAAGATCCTTGCGGTCATCAGGGAGCGCATCATCGAGGAAAAACTGGGCGAGGAAGGCGGGTCCGCGATCCTGTGCGCCGGATATCCCTTCGGCGCCAAGGAAAATAAGGGCCGGGTCATTCAGACCGAGGTGATCTGATCGTGGGCGATGAAGAGCAGGAGGGCATTTTTCTCGGAATCGATCTGGGCGGCACCCAACTCAAGGCCGCCCGCTTCTCGGCGAACGGCACCCGGGAAGCCATGGAAAACGCCGCTTCGGGAGCCGGCGGTGATGCCGAGGAAATTTTCAGCGCACTATGCTCAACCGCCAGCACCCTCATCGGCGGCTCTCGCCTGCGCGGAATCGGCGTCGGCGTCGCCGGTCTTCTCGATCCCGGTTCGGGCCGGATTCTCAACTCCCCCAACATTCCCGCCTTGAGCGGTTTCGCCCTCAGGAGCCGCGTGAGGGAAGCCTTCGGCGACAAAATCTTCGTCCGGATGATGAATGACGCCAACGCGGCCGCGCTGGGCGAGTATTTCGCGGGCGCGGGCACCGGCTCCTCGAGTATGTTCCTCCTCACCCTTGGAACCGGAATCGGCGGCGGATTCGTCATCGACGGAAATCTCTGGACCGGTGCGGCGGGGGTGGGCGCCGAGGTCGGTCATATGTGCATTCGGGCCGATGGCCCCCTCTGCCACTGCGGGGCGCGAGGGTGTCTCGAAGCCTGTGTCTCGGGTTGGGCGCTCATGCGGGATGCCGATCAAATCGCCAAGCGGGACCCCAAATCCGCCATCGCGGAGCTATCCCCCCGGACTCCCCTCTCCCTGGCGGAACTCGCCTCCGCCGGCGACCGTCAGGCCCGGGCGCTCTGGGAAAATGCGGGGGCCATGCTTGGCACCGGCATCGCCAATCTGATGAACCTCTTGAACCCCGACCGCATTGTGCTGGTCGGGGGGCTCGGAGGGGCAGGCGACCTTTTATTCGAGCCGGCGAGGCGGGCCTGGGAGAGTCAGGCTTTCAAGGAGGCCCGGACGTCCACGTCGGTGAAACCGGGGGTTCTGGGCGAATGGGCGGGCGTCCGGGGAGCCATACAACCGTTTTTGGAAAAATGAGACGCGCGGCCCGGCTATGCGCCCTCCCGCTGGCAGCGGCGCTGTTTTTTCTCCCCGCCTCTGAATCCGCCCCCATCTCTAGTCAGGAACGAAAACCCTCCAATCAGGGTCGTAACCCCTCTCGCCAGGGGCGCAGCCCCTCCCGCCCCTGGGAGGGATCCCACCCCTTTCAAACGGGCGAGAGTCTCAAATACCAGATTCACTGGCTGAGTCTCGCAGTCGCCACCCTCCGCCTCAGCGTCGAAGGCCCCCTGAGGTGGGAGGGGAACAACGTCTTTCGTTTTCACAGCCGCCTGAAATCCGCGGGCCTCCTCAGACACCTCATTCGGGTGGACGACAGGGTCACGAGCTACACGGACGCGGCAGGGCTGTTCAGCCGCCGGATTGAAGTCAGGCAGCGCGAGGGTCACTACCGGGGCGAGCGGTGGAACGTATTCGAGGGGAGACGCGCCACCTACGGCCGCCCGAAAAGGCCGCCCAGGTTCTATGAAATTCCGGGGCCGGTGCAGGATTTCCTCGGCGCGCTCTACAAAACAAGGGCGTTCGACCTCCAGCCCGGCAAGCGCATGACCCTGGAAATTTTCAACAACAAAAAACTTCACCCGGTGCGCATCAACGTCATCGGAACCGAAACGAGCGATACCCTGTGGGGACCTGTCCGCACCCTGGTCCTCCGGCCGGAATTCGTGGGCAACAATTACCTTACAAGCTTCGGGACAACCTGGATTTACGTGACAGCCGATCGCCACCGGATTCCGGTGCGTTTCGAAAGCCGAACCTACCTGGGCACCGCGGTCGCCCACCTGGTCGAAAGCAGGGGCGTGCCCTCCGGCCCCCTCTCCAGGGCTCCAATCAGAAAGCTCAAGGGCTGGAAATCACCCGCGAAGCGGGTCAAGGAGGGCTCGGGCGGAGGGCTCATTAAGTTAAAGGAACTTATGAATAAATCACGGAAAAGGGATTATAAAAAAAAGAAAAAGCCTTCGGATAGAGACGGCGGGTCTTGATTTTCCTTTTGCTGTTGACAGGCGAACAATGTTAAATTAAATTAACAATATTTGATCGAAATTCTCGCCGCACAGGAGAGAGAATCATGCCCAGCCCTCATCAGAAACCCCCCGGTGAACTCTCACCCAGCCTGGAGCATTACCTTCGGTCGATTTACGATCTTCAAGAAGAGAAGGGATACGCACGCGTCACCGATATCGCCGAAAAGCTGGGGGTCGCGAAACCGGCCGTGTCCACCGCCCTTAAAACGCTTCGTACCTCCGGGCTCGTCGATCACCGGGTCTATGAGAGCGTGCTGCTCACCGAGAAGGGAAAGGAGCGCGCCAAGAGCGTTTCGGGGAAATTCTCGATACTCCTTCAATTTCTCACCGAGGTTCTTGGCGTCGAGGAGGAGCAAGCCTTCGTCGATGCCTGTCTGATGGAGCACTATGTAAGCGGCAACGCCATGGGCCGATTTCTCGACCTTCTTCGCTTCTTCGAGGACAAGGACCACCAGGGGGCCTTGGAGGCCTTCCACGATTTCAGGCGCTCCTGCGAGAGCGAGGTCACTTGTCCCACCTGCTCTTTTCACTGTGATGTCAGCGTGAAGCCACCACGCATCGAGATCGGCTCATAAAGGAAACCATGGAAATGAGAAAATTCATCGCCTGTCTCGGCCTGATTGCCCTGCTCCCCCTCGTCCCGATGCCCGGCGCCGGGGAGGCCAGGGCTGATGAGGTCAACCTCTACTCCTACCGCCAACCGTTTTTGATCAAGCCCATGCTCGATGAGTTCACCAAGAGAACGGGAATCCGGGTCAACACGGTTTTCGCGAAAAAGGGAGTGCTCGAAAAAATCAAGGCGACCCCGGGAGCGGCCGACGCCGTGTTAACGTCGGACGTCGGGCGCCTGAACGACATGAGCGAGGCAGGAGTTCTCCTCCCGGTCAAATCGGAAATTCTCGCGAAAAACATCCCCGTCCAGTACCGCCACCCCGATGGCCTTTGGTTCGGGCTGACGATGCGCGCCCGCATTCTCTTCGTCAGCAAGAACCGCGTGAAACAAGGCGAAGCGGCCTCCTACGAGGATTTGACGAAACCCGGCCTCCGCGGGCGGATCTGCATCCGCTCCGGAAAGCACGTCTACAACATCTCCCTGATTGCATCGATCATCGCCCACAAGGGGGAGGCCGCCTCCCGAACATGGCTCGAGGGCGTGAAGGCCAACTTGGCCCGCAAGCCGGGCGGCAATGACCGCGCCCAGGCCAAGGCCATTTACTCGGGCCAATGCGACATCGGCATCGGAAACACCTACTACATGGGAAAAATGCAGACAAATCGAAAAAAACGCGCCCAGCGAAAATGGGCCGCCTCGATCCACCTCGTTTTTCCGAACCAGGCGGGAAGGGGGGCCCACGTCAACATTAGCGGAGCCGCGATAATTCGCGGCGCGAGGAACCGGGCCAATGCCGTCAAACTGATCGAATTTCTGAGTGGAGATTTCGCCCAGAAATTCTACGCGGACCAGAACTTCGAATATCCGGTCAAGCCCGGCGTTCCGGTAAGTCCCCTGGTGAAGTCGTGGGGTGATTTCAAGGCCGACACGATTAGCCTGGCAGCCGTAGCGAAGCATCGGCGGGCGGCCTCGAAACTAGTGGACTTGGTGGATTTCAACAATTTCACAAAGTCCTCCAAAAATTAAAAACTCGAAAAAGCCCCGTCCGGGTCAGGCTCCGCCCGGGCGGCGCCGGGCCGGGGCGGGCTCTCGTTTCGGAACGGAAAATGAGCGCTGCGACAGATAGCTCCTCCCTGCCGGCCCGCCCGATGAAGTGGATTCGTGCGGACGTCTGGACCGTCGGCACGGTTTTCTTCGCCGCCGTCATCGCCGCACCTATCCTCACGGTCCTGATTCTGGCCGCCTCCTCAAGTGGGGACATCTGGAATCATCTCGCCTCCACCGTTCTTCCCCGCTATATTCGCACCACGCTCGGTTTGATGGCGGGCGTGGGCGCCGGAACGGCTGTGATCGGCGTCGCCAGCGCCTGGCTCGTCACCCTTTGCCGCTTTCCGGGAAGGCAGGTCTTCGAATGGGCTCTGCTCCTCCCCCTGGCGATGCCCGCCTATGTCGTCGCCTATGTCTATACCGACATCCTCGAATACGCGGGCCCCGTCCAGGAACTCCTCAGACAGGTCTTCGGCTGGTCTTCCGGGCGCGACTACTGGTTCCCCGAGATTCGCTCACTCGGCGGGGCCGCCGCCATGATGACGCTGGTCCTCTACCCCTATGTCTACCTTCTCGCGCGGATCGCCTTTCTTCAGCAGTCGGCCTGTGTCCTTGAGGCGAGCCGCACGCTCGGACTGGGCCCCTGGCGCAGTTTTTTCTCGGTGGCGCTCCCACTTGCCCGCCCCTCGATCGTCATCGGGGTGAGCCTGGTTTTGATGGAATCGCTCAACGACTTCGGAACCGTGGACTTTTTTTCAGTCGAAACGCTGACGGCGGGCATCTACGACGTCTGGCTCAACATGAACAACACCGCCGGGGCGGCGCAACTGGCCACAGTGTCGCTCGCATTCGTCCTGGCGCTCATCGGGGCCGAAAAATGGTCCCGCCGGAGCCAGCGCTTCTACACCACTTCATCGAAATACCGGCCGCTCCCGAATTACCGGTTAAAGGGCTCTAGGGCGGCCATCGCTTTTGCGGTCTGCCTCTTTCCGGTAGCGTTCGGATTCTTGGTTCCCGCCGGGGTTCTTTTGAACTATGCGGCGAGATTCTACGAGGAGAGCCTGTCGGCGAATTTCCTGACCTACGCCGGAAACAGCCTGATACTTTCCTCGATCAGCGCCGCCCTGGCCGCCCTGCTCGGGCTGTTCATGGCCTACGGCGTCAGGATGAGCGGAAGCCCCCTCCTGGTGGCCGCCTCCCGCCTCGCGAGCATCGGCTACGCCGTGCCGGGCGCCGTCCTCGCCGTCGGCGTCATGATTCCGCTGGCCAGGGCCGATGCGGCGATCGACGGGCTGATGCGACACCTCTTCGGCATCCCGGCCGGACTTCTCCTGAGCGGAACCATCGTCGCCGTCACCTACGGTTATCTGGTCCGCTTCCTCGCCCTTTCCTACGGAACCGCCGAGTCCAGCCTCGCGAAGATCACCCCCAACATGGACGGCGCCTCGCGCACCCTGGGGATGAGCCCGGGCCGAACCCTCCGCCGGGTCCATCTCCCCCTGATACGGGGGAGCGTCCTCGCCGCCGCCATCCTGGTTTTCGTGGATTGCATGAAAGAGTTGCCGATGACGATCATCCTGCGGCCGTTCAACTATGGGACCCTGGCCACCCAAGTACACCAGTTCGCCTCGGACGAGCTTTTGGAGGAAAGCGCTCTGGGCGCGCTGGCCATCGTCGCGGCGGGGATCCTTCCGGTCATTATCCTCAGCGCGACAATCCGCGATACCCGGCCCGGCCACTCCGGAGCGAAAGGGTAAGCCCGTGAGCAGCCTCGTAATGAAGAACATCCACCACGCCTACGGCGAGAACCGGGTCATTCGCGGGGTATCGGCCGAAATTACAAGTGGCGAGTTTGTCTGCCTTCTCGGCCCCTCGGGGTGCGGAAAAACCACCCTGCTCCGGCTAGCGGCCGGTCTCGAGCCCCTCCTGAGCGGAAGAATAGAAATTGGCGGCGCCATCGCCGCTGACTCCGAGGCGGGGATTTTCGTGCCGCCCGAGGCACGCGGCGCCGGCCTCATGTTCCAGGACTACGCCCTGTTTCCTCACCTCACGATTTTCGAGAACATTATATTCGGAATCCCCGACCCCGCGCCGGACCGGATCCGCGCCGTCCGCGAGGCCATGGGCGATATGGGGATCGCCGCCCTGGCGGACGCTTACCCCCACATGCTTTCAGGCGGGCAGCAACAACGCGCCGCCCTTCTCCGGGCCATGGCGCCCAGGCCGAAAGTTCTTCTGCTCGACGAGCCGTTCTCGGGCCTGGATGTCAGCATGCGTGCACAGGTCCGCGAGGAGACGCTCTCGTTGTTGAAGAAAACGGAGGTGGCCGCCCTCATGGTGACCCACGATCCGCAAGAGGCGATGTTCATGTCCGACCGTATCCTGGTCATGAACCGGGGAAGAATCGAGCAGGTCGGATCCCCCAGGGAGGTCTATCAGTTCCCCGCCACCGAATACATCGCCCGCTTTCTCGGGCAAACCAATATCCTGCCCGGTATCGTCCTGGATTCGGGCTACGACGAAATCATGACCTCGATCGGTCCGGTTCCGTGCCTGTCCATGCGCGGGCTCGAATTTGGAACCGACGCATTCATCTCGATCCGGCCGGAGAGCTTCACGCTCGAGCCGGACGGGCCCTTTCAGGCCGAGGTCAGGGAAATCCGGTACGGAGGCCATTACGCGATTCTCGAGGTCGAGATCTCCGGGGAAATCGGAAAGGGCCAGAAGTTGAGAATTCACTCCCATTCGAACTGGCGAATCAGCATCGGCGAGAGAATTCGCTTTCGTGTGATCCCGGATTTCGTCACGGTGATCGAGGACGCGGCCCCGAACGGCGATTAAGGCGGGAGAGTTATTTGAAAACGGGCGAAAAACTTTTTTCGGACACGATTTTTCCGTCCCGAAAATCGAACCTTTTTCCCTTGGAATAATACCACCAGATCTCGGCTTTCTTTCCGTCCTGGTCCTTTCTGATTTCCTCGGCGATTCCGTAGCGGCGAATCACGCGGGCCCGGGGAGATTTTTTCGGGTAGGCCTTGAGGGTTTCCTGGACGTTTGGCCATGCTCCGTGAAACGCAAGTTGATGATCGTAAAGGATGAATTTTTCGGCCTCGACTCTCCGGGTGATGTCGATGCGGCTCGGCCGGGCGAAGCGAACATCGTCGAAACGTCCCTGGTCGAAAAAACTCAAATAATACTTCAGCTTGCCGGGTTGGACCGGAATGACCACGCGGAATGTTCCATCGGAGGCCGTGACGCCCGAGACAAGTAATTTACGGCCTTTCAGTCCAAGGCGAGGGTCCGCCTGAAGGGGACGGCCGGAGACCGAAACCAGCACCGGAAGCTGCGGAACGGGCATCCCCAGGGGGTCGGTGACCAGACCCGCGATGACGACCCGCCCGCCTCCGGCGACCGCCGCCATCCTCAGGCCGGATTGAACGGTAGCCGCCGAGACCCAGCCAGCGCAACCCAACACCAGGAGAAGCAGCGGGAGGATACCCGGGGGGCGTCCAAGTATCACCGCCCGCAGCAATGCTTGTATTTTTTCCCGCTTCCACATGGACATGGTTGATTCCGCCCAACCTTCGGGGTCTCTCGGCGGACAGGGGCGGCGGTCTTCACCGCCGCTTCCGCTTCGCTTCCGCCGAAAGCGTCTACTTCGCTGTGCGTCATGTAAAATTCCTGCTCGCGCTCGTAGTCCTCAAGCTGGATTCCCTCGTCCCTGACGTCAAGCTTGTAGAGGTAGAGAAGGGTTTCCGAGTCGATCCTTTCGTTCAGGGCCTCGAACATCTCGAAAGCCTCTCTTTTATATTCGTTGAGCGGATCTACCTGGGCATAGCCGCTGAGTCCGACACCCTCCTTGACGTGATCCATGTTCGTCAGGTGGTCCTTCCACTGGGCGTCGATGATCTGGAGATAGACGACCCGCTCGAGTTCCCGGACCATTTCATCGTCAAAATCCCGGTACCTGACGCGATACGCCTCCTCGATGAGGCGGTGCATCTTGTCGGCGACCAGATCGCGGGTCTCGTCCTCGATGTCGATTTCGCACGAAGGAGCCGAATAAATGACCTTTCGACCGTCAAGTCTCCCCGACAGCCCGTATTGACGATGGATCGCGGCGAGGAATCCTTCGAGGTCCCAATCCTCGAAATGCTCCAATTCGGGCAAGTAGACATCGAAGAGTCCATCGAGAATATCGGAGGCGATTCCCGCGATTTGCTCGGAGAGGTCGCTTCCATCGAGAATCGACCTTCGAAGATCGTAGATGATCTCGCGGTGCTTGTTCATCACGTCGTCGTACTTGAGAATCTGCTTCCGCATTTCGAAATGGTGAGCCTCGACGCGCTTTTGGGCGTTTTCGATGGCACGCGTGACCATCTTAGCCTCGATGGGAACGCCCTCTTCCATCCCGAGCTTGTCCATAATTCCGCTGATGCGGTCGGAACCGAATATGCGCAGCAAATCGTCCTCGAGCGAGAGATAAAAGCGCGAGCTTCCCGGATCGCCCTGCCGGCCCGAGCGGCCGCGAAGCTGATTGTCGATGCGGCGGCTCTCATGGCGCTCGGTGGCGATCACGTGAAGGCCGCCCATCCCGACGACTTCCTTGTGTTCCTCCTCGCATAGCGCTCTGAACTTCTCGAGCGCCTCTTCGTATTCCGGGCCCTCTTTGGCATTCGTCTTGGCCGAGGCGAGAAACTCCGGGTTCCCGCCGAGCAGAATATCGGTGCCGCGCCCGGCCATGTTGGTGGAAATGGTCACGGTGCCTTTGCTGCCCGCCTGGGCGATGATCCCGGCCTCCCCCATGTGGTTCTTGGCGTTGAGGACGTTGTGCGGAATTTTCCTGCGCCGGAGGATAGAGGCCAGCTTTTCGCTCTTCTCGATATTGGTGGTCCCGACGAGAACCGGACGCCCCTCTTCCTGGCACTCCAAAATCTCGTCGATCACGGCGTTGATCTTTTCCCGCTCCGTCTTATAAACCTGATCCGGATACTCGTGGCGGATAAGCTCCTGGTTCGTCGGAATGACAACCACCGGGAGCTTGTAGATTTCCTGGAATTCCGAGGCCTCGGTATCGGCCGTTCCCGTCATTCCAGCCAGCTTTTCGTAGAGGCGGAAATAGTTCTGGAACGTAATGGTGGCGAGGGTGACGTTTTCCTCCTGGACCTTGACGCGCTCTTTCGCCTCAAGCGCCTGATGGAGTCCGTCGCTGTACCGGCGTCCGGACATCAGACGGCCCGTGAACTCATCGACGATAATCACCTCGTCGTCTTTCACCACGTAATCGACGTCTTTCTCGAAAAGAACATAAGCCTTCAGCGCCTGCTCGACATGATGCAGGAGCGTGATGCTGCTCATGTCGAAAAGACTCACGTCATTCTCCAGTTCACCCGCCCGGCGCAGGAGCCGTTCGCACTCGACGATCCCTTTTTCCTTCAGGTTCACCGTCTTGCTCTTTTCATCGACGATCAGAAATTCGTAATTTTTCTTGCTGATATTGTCTTTTCCGCCCTCGACGTAATCGTCCGGAGAAGGGGGTACTTCCTCCTCCTCGCCCTCGATCAGCAGGGGCCTGACAAGCCCGTTGATTTGGCCGTAAAGCCTCGTCGCCTCCTCGGCGGGGCCGCTGATGATAAGCGGCGTCCGCGCCTCGTCGATGAGAATGCTGTCCACCTCGTCGACGATGCCGAATTTGAGTTTGCGCTGAACGAAGCTCCCTTCCTCGAATTTCATGTTGTCACGGAGGTAATCGAAGCCAAACTCGTTATTGGTGCCGAAGATGATGTCCGCCCCGTAGACGGCCCGGCGTTCTTCGTCGTCCATATCGTGCTGAATGGCGCCGACCGTGAGGCCGAGTCCCTTATATATTTGTCCCATCCAGGCGGCATCCCGCTGGGCCAGGTAGTCGTTCACGGTGACAATGTGGACGCCCTCGCCAGCAAGGGCGTTAAGGTAGGCCGGCAGGGTCGCTACAAGCGTTTTCCCCTCGCCGGTTTTCATTTCGGCGATTTTCCCCTGATGCAGGACCACGCCACCGATAATCTGGACATCGAAATGACGCATGTTGAGAAAACGCCGGCCCGCCTCCCGCACCAAGGCAAACGCCTCGGGAAGAATATCATCGAGCGTTTCGCCCGCCGCCAACCGGTCGCGGAAGCGTTGGGTCTCGGCCCGCATTTCTTCGTCCGTCATTTCCTTGTAGCGCGGTTCGAGGGTGCCTACCTTGTCAAGGATGGGAAGAATTTTCTTGATCTGGCGTTCGTTGGCGGTTCCGAATACAGCGCTGAGTTTCGACAGGCCTTTTTCGAGGATCGACCCGGCCATAGCGTACTCCGATAAAGGAACCCTTAAAGAGGGGCGGTGACCGCCCCCGCCCCGAAAACCGTTAACCTACCGCGAGAGATGATAGCGAAAAAAAGATGTCGGCGGAGAATTTATTACCTTCGCGCTACCGGAGTGTCAACGATATAGAGCATCGGGTTCACCGCGACTCCGTTCAGGCGGACTTCATAGTGAAGGTGGGGGCCCGTTGATCGGCCGGTGCTCCCCACTTGGGCGATGATGTTGCCGCGCTTGACGCGCATTCCCGCCCGGACCAGGTTTTTCTTGTTATGGGCATAGCGGGTGACGATGCCCTGCATATGCCTGATTTCAAGGATGTTTCCGTATCCGCCTTCCCGCTTGGCCTTGATCACCAAGCCGTCGGCGGGAGCCATGATAGGTGTTCCCTCCCGGGAAACGATATCGATTCCGGAGTGAAATTGCCTCCGGCTGGTGAACGGTGAACGACGGTGGCCGAAACCGGATGTGAGCCACCCTCTCGCGGGCAGTATCGAGGGCGTATGCGCGAGAACCACTTTCTTTTCCTTGAAAATATTGACCAGCGCTTTAAAGGCGCTCTTTTGAGAAGAAGATCTTTGTTCGAGGTCGAGGAACTGGCGGTTCAACCGTGTGACGAAGCGGCGGCCGGAGGGAGAGAGGCCGCCGAAACTCACATCCTGATCGTCCTTGTTCACTCCGCCGAGGCCCAGGTCGTTCCGCAGACCCCGCGGCTTCACCGAGGCCATGATACGAAGCTGGTCCTCGAATTTCCGCAGGGTGGACAGCCTTCCATCGAGTTCGTTGAGCCGGGCGCCGAAGCGCTCGAGAAACTTTCGCTGGGCCACCGAGCGCTCATGAAGCGGCTCGAGGCGGGAAATTTTATTTTCGAGGGTAACGCGGTCTTTAACGAGAAAAACGCTGATTCCAAAGAGAAGGAGTACGCAAAAGGTGGAGACCCATATCGTCCGGCGAGCGACGCCGAAGCGGCGGGTACCGCTTGTTTTATCCGGTATGATGATGACGGTATATTTCTTACCGGCCAAACCAAGTTCCCCCGAAACGGAATTACACCACCCAGCCGCCTACAAATAAATGAGTGCACTGATTTCCGGGAAGAATGCCCCCTTGGAAATTCCTCCCCAAAATGCCCAATAGCCAATACGCTAACACCGGAGCTCGAATCTTGTCAATAACTTAGGCCTAAAAGACTGTTTTGTCATCTGTTCCGGAGAAATTCACCCCATCACAGCCCCCGAATCGACGAGAATCGCCTGTCCGGTAATGGTACACGCATCCTCGCTCGCCAGGAAAGCGGCCACCCTTCCGATGTCCTCGGGGGTCTGCTCCCGCCCCAAGGGGGTCAAACCGACGAAATAGTCAAAGACTTCGCGGGGTGTCATTCCCTTGAGATGGGGGATTTTTTCGCCGTAGAGCGGGGCCAGTTTCCGCCACATGGGGCTCCAAATCAGGCCCGGACAAACGGCATTGGCGGTGATGCCGTCGCGGGCGGCTTCCCGGGCGAGGGCCTGGGTGAAATTGATGACCGCCGCCTTGGACGCACTATAGTGCGGAATGGCCTCGGTGCCCTGCCGGCCCGCGCGGGAGGAGATGTTAACGATCCGCCCCCATTTCGCCTCTTGCATGCCGGGCAGCGCCGCCCGGCACAAATGGAAAACGCCTTTGACGTTCACCTCGTAGGCGGCGTCCCAATCCTCGCTCGAGATATCCGAGAGCGGGAGGCCCAGCTTGAAATCCTGCCCGCCGATCACGCCCGCGTTGTTCACCAAAATATCAAGGCCGCCCAACTCCTCCCGGCTCCGTGCGACGGCGGCCTCGCAATCGTCGGCATCTGTGACATCGAGTGGAAGGGCGACCGCCTTCGCGCCGGCGGCCTCCAACTCCTCCCGGCAGGTTTTCGCATCTTCGGGAAATATATCCGCCAGCGCGAGGGAGGCGCCTTCCTCGGCGAGACACCGGGCAATCCCCCGCCCGATCGACCCGCCGGCGCCGGTGATCAGTGCGGCGCGGCCTTCGAGTCTCCCCGGCCGGGCGGCGGCGCCCACCATGATCGGCTATTCGTCCGATCCGAAGCCCGACATCGTCCGGCCCTGGGCGATCCATTCCTCATAAACCTTGATGCTTTCGAGCACGGCGGGGGCTCCGACATAGGTAAACATCTGAACGATGACCTCTAAAATCTCCCTGTCGGTGGCGCCATAGCTGGCCGCAGCCGAAAAGTGCGCCCGGAGCTGGTTGAACATTCCCGTCACGCAAAGAGCGGCGATGGCACACAGCTCGCGGGTTTTGTGATCGATAACGTCACGGTCGTAGAGCCCTCCGTGGACGCTTCGCTGGAATATCATCGAAAATCCAGGATCAAGATTATTGAGACGCTCGAAAAGCGCTTCCGAATACCCCTCGCCGTATTGAGCGTCGCCGCGCTTTATCGCCGGGGGGTAGAATTTTTCATCATCCGTCATCGGTTGACTCCCCTCTCAGATGACCGGCCGGTCATCCTCCAGCCCTAACCCTCGACAACCGGATTAACGAGACGCCCGAGACCCTCGACTTCGACCTCGACCACATCCCCCGGCTGGAGGAACGAGGGCACCTCCCGCGCGTAGCCCACGCCCGACGGCGTCCCGGTCAGGAAGATGTCGCCCGGCTCGAGCGTAAAGCCTTCGGAGAGCGAGGAAATCATCGCCGGAATGTCGTGGATCATGTTCGCGGTGGAGGAGTCCTGCCTGAGATCGCCGTTCACCCAGCTTTTCACTGTCATGTTCATCGGATCCCCGTAATCTTCACGGGGAACGATATAAGGGCCGAGCGGGCAGGAATCGTCGAGGGTTTTTCCCTTGAAAATCTGTTTATGTCTCCGCTGAATGTCCCGGGCGGAGATGTCGTTGGCGCAGCAATAGCCGAAGATGTGATCGTAGACTTTATCCCTGGGAATATTGATCCCGCGCCTGCCGATGATGACGGCGATTTCGGCTTCGTAGTCGTACTTCTCAGAGCAATTGTGCCTTGGAATTCCGGCCCCGTGGCCAATGAGGGTGGAAGGCGCTTTCGTGAAGAAAATCGGCTGGTCGAGCTCGACCTTTGTCGTTTGGACGTCCTTGGCCTGGAGCCCCTCGGCCACATGGTCCTTATAGTTGAGGCCCATGCAGAGGACATTTTTCCCCGGGCTGGGCACCGACGCCATGAACTTCACCTCGTCGGCGTCCACCAGAACCTCACTTAAATCAGCCGTCTTCTTCTCGGCCTCGGCGGCGAGTGCGTGGACCTTCGGGCCCAGCTCCCCCCAGTTTTCGATAAGCGCGACCATCGAGGCCGGATTCAAGCTGCCGTCGCCGATCAGCCCCGAGAGGCGGGCGATATGTCCGATCTTCTCGCCGACATAGATGCCGACGCGGGGAACCCCCCTGTAGTCGTAAGTCAAAAGCCTTGTCATTTTGTCTCCTCAGGTTTTTCGGCGCGCGCCGCCCGGAGAGGATGCCTCCCCTGGCGAAGGCCGGCTGCTTATCTGTTATTACGAAGAAGAGAATTTCTTGATCGCCTCCGGGGTGAACTCGACACCGTGTCCCGGCACGTCGCACACCCGCATCATGCCGTCCTTGGCCACGAACTCTCGGGTGAGAGAGCCCGCCGGAATCAGCCCCATGAACTCCACCATAAACCCACGCGGGGTGGCGCCGACGAGACTGATCGATACCTCGTGAGCGAGATGGCTGCTCAGTGAAATATTGAAGGCATCCGCCAGGTGGGCCACCTTCATGAACTCGGTGATGCCGCCGCACCGGCAGACATCGGGCTGAAGATAGTCCACCGCCCGGCGCTCGCACATCTCCCTAAAACCCCAGCGCATATAATGATTCTCTCCCGCCCCGACCGGGACCATGCTCTTCTCGGCAACCTCGGCCAGATCGTCGAGCGAGTCGGCGAGGACGGGTTCCTCGAACCAGGCGACGCCATACTCGGCCAGCATGCAGGAGACCTCGATCGCCTCGCGCACGTTGAATTTCTGATTCGCATCGGCGAACAGTGTAAAATCCTCGCCCAGCTCTTGCCGAAGGAGCGCCGTCCGCTCCTCGTCCCGATCGGTTCCGATCTTGAATTTGTAGGCGCCGAATCCGCGGGAGGCGAAATCCTGCGCCTCGGCGACCAGTTCGGCATCGCTCAGGGTGTGCCATCCCCCGCTCGCGTAGACGGGAACATCGTCCCTGAAGCCGCCTAGAAGGCGGTGCAGCGGCAGGCCCGCCGCCTTGCCCACGATATCCCAGCAGGCGATATCCACCGCCGAAAGGGCCCACACCCCCAACCCGCCGCGCATGCGCGCCTTGTTCGGCCCCCATAGGCGCTGCCAGAGCGCTTCGGGCGCCAGGGCGTCCTGCCCTACGGCCAGCGGAGCCAGCTCATTTTGGATGTAAGGGACGACGGCGGAGGTGGCGGCTCCGCCGAGGCCCATCGAAAATCCGGTTCCGCTCGGCCCGTCCTCGGTGTGGACGTTCACCACGGCGAAATCGACATGCGTATAGGTGCCGAGCGCGCTTCCAATCGGCTTATCGAGCGGCAGGGGCATCTGTACCGCCTCGATGGCCCTGATCTTCAACTTAGGCATCGCTCAAAGAATCTCCTCTAAAGAAAAGGCATGGTCCGAATCCGCATGGCCTGGTTCGTTCCGTCCGAGTGAAGGAAGCTTGTCGCGTCGCGCAGGTATTTTTCCATCGGGGCCTCCGTCATGTAGCCCATACCTCCCCATACCTCGAGCGCCCGCGTGGCGATCCGGAAGGACGCCTCCGAAACAAAACACTTGGTCATGAAACCCATCTTCGGATCGTAGAGATCGTCCTGATTCGCCGTCCAGGCCGCGTAGTGAAGAAGGCTGCGCGAGGCTTCGTAGTCCGCGAAGCAATCGGCGAGCAAAAATCCGACCGCCTGATGGTCGATGATCGGCTTCCCGCCCTGTACCCGGTTCCGCGCATACTCCAGCGCCTCCTCGTAGGCGGCCCGCGCCGTCCCCAAGACGGTGGCCGCCGCCTCGATGTTCGAGCCGCGCACGAATAGCTTGCGCGCCTCCATCGCCTCGTTCACCTCGGACACCCGGTTGGCATCCGGGATGCGGCAATTCTCGAAAATCAACTCGGCATTCTGAGAAAGCCGCTGGCCCATCTTGTCGTGAACGCGTCCGTAGGTAAAACCTTCCATGTCGGGCGTGGCTATGAACAGCGTCACTCCCTCGTTGACGCCTTTCGTCGTGTCGGTGCGGAGCGACATGAAATACAGTTTGGCGACACCGCCGTTGCTGATGAAATGCTTCATGCCGTTGACCACCCACTCATCGCCGTCGCGGACGGCGGTGGTCCGCATCCCGGCGTCGGGGCTGCTGTAGGGAATGATATTGTCCGATCCGGAGTTGGGCTCCGTCGAGCCGACGGCGAAGTGAAAGCGATGGTCCTCGAGAAACGCTGGCAAATACCGGGCGCGGTGATCGTCATTCGCCAGGCGATGGAAGAAATGCGAAATCTTCCAGGTCTGATCGAAGGTGACGGCAATCCCCAGATCGCCCCAGGCGAGTTCCTCACCGACCAGGCACAGGGTCAGGACATCCGCGCCGCCGCCGCCCATCTCCTCGGGAAGGGCGAGAGTCCGGAGTCCCAGGCGGCTCCCCTTCTCCACTACCTCCCAGGGAAAGCGCAGGGCCGGATCGGCGATTTTCTCCTGCTCGTGGGCGATGGGCCGAATCTCCCGCTCGGCGAAATCGTGCGCCAATTTTTGGAGCGCTATCTGCTCGTCAGTGAGGCGAAAATCCATGGGGAAACTCCTTTCAGAAAATCAGGCCGCGCAGGTAGCCCTGACGAGCCGCCGCGCCGGATAATAAAGACATAAAATTTGAGGCGATGTTATCCCGCCCCCCCGGATTGGCGCAAGGCCGCCAGGGGATAAAATCCTCCGAATCTCCCCCTCTTCAAGGGGATTCGGAAGACGACTCCTCGATTCAATCCTTTTAAAATATTGATATTTTGCTATAGCTGTCATAGGATTTGCCTATAGCTGAACGGGCATGAACAATCGAATTTTCGGCGGCGTTTTCAGCCATCCCGATTCCTTCGTGGAGACATCAATGGTGAAAATTTGGGCTCTCGCGGTGCTTGCCGCGGCGGGCATTGCTTTCCTTCCGCCAAATGCAGAAGCGGCGGCAGCGACCGCTAAGGCGGTCGCTACCCTCCGGATCTCGGCGATCCCCGACGAGGCGCCGACGGAGTTGATACGCAAATTCAAGCCGCTTGCCCGTTATCTGGAAAAAGAGCTGGGCACCCGCGTCAAATTCATCCCGCTGGTCAATTACGCAGCCACCGTCGAGGCCCTCGCGGCGGGAAAAGTCGATCTCGTCTGGTACGGAGGCTTTACCCATGTCCAGGCCCGAATCCGCACCAAGGGCAAAGCGGTGCCGCTTGTCATGCGCAGGCGCGATCTGAAATTCAGGAGCAAATTCATCACCGCAACCGGCAGCGGGATCAAAACCCTGAAGGATCTCAAGGGCAAGACCTTCACCTTCGGCAGCGTGAGCAGCACCTCGGGCCACCTCATGCCGCGCTTTTTCCTCAAGCTCGCGGGAGTGGTTCCCGAAAGGGATTTTTCGAAATTCAGTTTCTCTGGCTCGCACGACGCAACGGCCAAATGGGTGGAAGCCGGAAAAGTCGAGGCCGGCGCCATGAACGAAGCGGTCTGGGACAAGCTCGTCGAATCGGGAAAATTGGACCCCAAGAAAATCCGCGCATTCTACACCACGCCCGCTTATGTGGATTACAACTGGACGGCCCGAACCGGCCTTCCCCGGGAAACACTGACCCGCCTGGCGGCCGCTTTTCTCAAACTGGACAGCCGAAATCCCGTGCACAAGGAAATTCTCGACCTCCAGCGCGCGGAGGCCTACGTCCTCGCCTTCTCGGCCGACTTCAAGGGAATCGAGGCGGCGGCGAGGGATGCGGGCCTGCTGAAGAAAATCGCCACCCACTAAATCGCGATTTCCTCTGAACCGGAGACATCAATTGGATACCGCTTTCGAGCTTGTGGATGTCCACAAGCGGTTTCGGCTTGCCACGGGGGAGTGGAACGAAGCCGTCCGAGGTGTGAGCCTTACCGTCCGCCAGGGAGAGTCCATCGCCGTCATCGGCCCGAGCGGGGCCGGAAAGACGACGCTGCTCCGCCTGTTGAATTTGACGCTCCGCCCCGACAAGGGCGAGGTGCGGGTAAGCGGCGTCAATCCGTCCGAAAACGGAGGGCAGACGCTTCGCCGCCTTCGGGCCCACACCGGGACCGTCTATCAGCAGCACAATTTGATCCCTTCTCTTCGGACGGTTCACAACATCCTGGCCGGGCGGCTTTCCTCATGGTCCATTCTGCGTTCGCTCCTCTCGCTCGTATCGCCCCGCGAGGTCGGCAACGCCGCCGAGGCCGCCCGGAAGGTCGGTGTCCTCGATAAGCTCTGGGAGCGCACCGACCGGCTCAGCGGAGGAGAGCAGCAGCGCGTGGCCATCGCCCGCGCCCTGATCCAGAACCCCCGCCACCTGCTAGCCGACGAGCCGATCGCCAGTGTCGATCCCTCGCGCGCCGACGCCCTCATCACCCTCCTCAGGGAGCTGAACGAGTCGGAGGGAAAAACCATCGTCGTGAATCTCCACGATGTCCCGATCGCCCTCCGGCATTTCCCGCGCATCGTCGGCCTTCACGCAGGCCGGGTTTCCTTCGACTTGCCCCCCGGCGAGATCACGGCGAACCTTCTGATGCGCCTCTACGAGGGTGACGCGGACATGTCCGAGGGGGAAACCCGCGCCTGGATCAAAGAGACGATGAAGGGAATCCCCGCCGGGTGAGCGCCACCGCCGCGCCGCCGCCGCGCCCTCCCCTGCCAGCTGGCCGCTTTACGATTCTCGCCGCCACCGGCGCGGCGATAATTTCCAGCTTTCACTACACGGGATTCAATCCCGCCCTCCTGTTTTATCCGGAATCGCTCGGGGCCATCGCCAGTTTTGGAATGGGTTTCCTCCCGCCGGACCTGAGCACCGGTTTTTTGGCCACAACGCTCAAACCCGCTCTTGAAACCATCCAGCTCGCCACGGCGGGTATGGCCCTGGCCCTGATTCTCGGGGTTCCGCTCGCTCTGATGGCCGCGGGCACGTTCCATCTGGGCGGCGCGCTTTTCGAGGGCGAACCGCCCGCCGGCGGCCTGCGAGGAACCCTCCGCGCCGCGCCTTACTGGATATCCCGCCTGCTGCTGAATGCGATGCGCTCGATTCCCGAGCTCATCTGGGCGCTCTTGTTCGTTCGCCTCGCCGGGCTCGGTCCCGCCGCCGGGATCCTCGGCATCGGCGTCGCCTATGCGGGCATTCTCGGGAAGGTGTTCGCCGAGATCATGGAAGGGACCGATATCAGCCCGGCGGCCACGCTCGTCGCCGCCGGATCGACGCGCCCCCGGGCAATCCTGTACGGGGTTCTTCCCGGAGCCTTCCGCACCCTTCTTTCCTACGCCCTCTACCGTTGGGAGTGCGCCATGCGGGCGGCGGCGATCCTTGGCTTCGTCGGCGCGGGCGGGCTCGGCCAGCAGATTGAAATCTCGATGCGGATGTTCGAGCACCATCGAACGGCCACACTGATCCTTGAGCTTTTCCTGTTGGTCGCTCTCGCGGACGCGATCAGCGCTCATCTCCGGAGGAAATTCGCATGAGCGGCGCCGAGCCGAACGCGGGGATTCCCGGCCGCCCGGCAACGCGGGAGAGGTGGGTCTGGCTCGGCGGCCTGGGGGCGCTTCTGGCCTGGAGCTTTTCGGCGGCCGAGGGAGAGATTTGGGGAATCTTCACCAGTGAAGCGCTTGGCCAAGCCGGGGAGTATTTGGGGAATTTCTGGCCGCCGGCGGTGGAGACGGGCTTTCTCGCCATCGCTTTTCGGGCCGCCGCCGAGACGCTGGCAATCTCCATTGGGGGGACGGCCATCGCCGCTGCGGGGGCGCTGGCGCTCCTCTATTTCGCCTCCTCCGAGGATATGATCGGGGCTGGCGGGGAGTGGGAGTCCGCATCGCCCCGGCACCGGGCCGCCCGGCGGGTCCTTCACACCGCCTCGCGCGCGGCTCTGAACATGTTCAGGACAATTCCCGAGATCGTCTGGGCGATCTTTTTCGTCTTCGCGGTGGGGCTGGGCGCATTCGCCGGGGTCCTGGCGCTGGGTATCCACAACGCCGGCGTCATGGGCAAGCTCTACGCCGAGACGGTCGAAAACGTCCAGCGCGGCCCGGTCGAGGCGCTGCGGGCGGGCGGCACGCCGAGGTTCACGGCATTCGCTTACGGGGCGCTTCCCCAGGCCTCTTCCCAACTCATCGCCTACACCCTCTACCGCTGGGAGGTGAACATCCGCGCGGCGGCGATTCTCGGCTTCGTCGGCGCGGGCGGGCTCGGCCAGCAGATGCACATCTCGATATCCCTGTTCCTCGAATCCCGACTCGCCACCCTGACCATCGCCACCTTCATCCTCGTGAACGCCGTCGATCTTCTGAGCGGCTGGTTGCGCCGAAAGCTCGAAGCGTCGTTCTAGGTGGAGCCAAAAAAATCGGCCCCCGAAGGAGCGTCCTCCGGAGACCGATTTCTCAATTTTTCTCAAATAGGCCAAAACTACTCGAAATAAATCGCGACGGCTCGGACGGGCGAGCCGGTACCGCCGCGCATCTTGAGGGGCAGGCAGGAGAAGAGGAACTTCGTGCCGGCAACCTCTTTTAAATTCGCCATGTTCTCGACGTTGAGCACCTTGCGTTCGCGGCAGACCTTGTGCGCCCAGTAGCCGCGGTCCTTCATGGCGAGCGAGGAATCGACGCTGGGCGAGTCGATTCCGACGTTGACGCATCCCCGGTCGGCCAGCCAGTTCATCGCTTCTTCGCTGAGGCCGGGGTACTTGTAGAGGTAATCGTTGAAATCGCCGCCGTAGTATTTCTCATAGTGGCCCGTCCAGATGAGCACGCTCCCCTTATCGGGCACCTCGAGGCCGGCGGCCTGACAGGCGTCTTCAAGATCGCCGGCACTCATCCAGTCGTCGGTTCCGCAAAACTTGCTGAGGTCGAGGCAGATCGCCTCGGTGAAGAACCACTCGAAGCCGAGCTCGTCGATGGTCTCGGCCCCGGGCGCGCTGTCCATGTGTACGAATGCGTCCACGTGGGTCGGGCCGTGGTCGCTCATGAGAAGGATGTTGGTGGTCGAGGTATGCCCCGAGGGCGAGTTCCGGTATGCGTAGGCGGTCTCCTCGTGCGTCTTGGCGGGATAGACGACGGTCCGTTGATGGCCGGGATAGACGGGCATCCCGCTGTAAATATCCTGGGTCAGATCGACGATTTTCCATTTCATTGGTGCGTTCCCCTCTCGATGAAAAAAATAATGGATGATTCGGCGAGCCTAACGCTCACCATATAACAGCGTTCACGCGGCGGGTTTGGGAGCCTCCTCCCCTTCCCAAAGACGGTAGCGGACGATGACGAACCCGAACACGAGAATCAGGGCCGCGCTCGCGAGATAGGCGGCGCGGACAGGACCGAACCACAGACTGTCCGCCCGGAATCCGCTGACGGCGGCCCGGCCGATGGAGTAGAGAACGAAGTACATGCAAAAAACGAATCCCTCGCGGTGGGGGCGGAGCCGGAGGCGGCGAAGGATGAAAAACCAGATGAGATTCAGCGCCAGCTCGTACAGCATGACGGGATGAATCGGCGTGCCCGGGAACTCGCGGCCGGCGATGCTCGATGCGGGAAATACCAGGCCAAAGGGCGAGTCGGTGGGAACCCCGTGGGCGTCGCCGTTCATGAAATTTCCGAAGCGGCCGAACGCCTGGCCCAGAATGATCGACGGCGCGACCGTGTCCGCGAAAGCGAAGGTCGGCGCCGCATGCCGCCTCAGATACAGGAAACCCGCCAGCACCCCTCCGATGAGACCGCCGTGGATGGCGAGGCCGCCGTGCCAAATCTGGGGGATTTCCAAAGGATGGGCACCGTAAAAATCCCAGTTGAAGGCGACATAGTAAATCCGTCCGCCCAGGATGCCCGCGAAC
>JAVEPB010000119.1 GCA_030922375.1 bacterium
ATCCGCTACACCGGCAAAGTCGCCGAAAAGGGCGAGGGCGGCTCCGTCTCACTCGAATTCACGGGTACGAACCAGCTCGGCGAGGTCGCCAGCAAGGGCTCGGCCGAGGTCATCCTGCCGTTGAAGGGCTAGCCGCCGGCCACAACGGCGGCGGCGGTAGAGGGCGACGGCCAGGATGATGAACTGCGGCCGCGGGCCACGAGCAGGGGGGAACTAGATGCCCGGATGGATGGAGCTTCTCGCCCAGGTCTCCGAAACCATCGCCGAGGAGGCCTCCGCCCGACTCATCGAGTCGGGGGCCTCGGCGGTCGAGACGCGGGATTCGCGGCCCGGGGCAACCCTCCTGGTCACCCACTTCCGCCTGGGGGACGGGGCCACCCAAAAACTCCGGGCCGCCGAGGCGGCGCTCGCCGGGTTCGGGGTCGCGCCCGGCGCCATCGCCGTCCGCAACATCGAAGAGGTGAACTGGGTCGCCCTGGCGAGGGAGAAATTCACCGCCAGCGCCTACGGAGACCGCCTCTGGGTGCGCCCGCCCTGGGACGAGGGAGACGCCCCCGGGGGCCGCGAGACGATCATCCTCGAGCCCTCCCTCGCCTTCGGTACGGGCCGCCACCCCTCGACCACACTCTGCCTCAACTCGATCGAGCGTTTTTTGGGGGAGCGCCCCGCCCGGCGGTTCCTCGACCTGGGCTGCGGCTCGGGCATCCTGAGCGCGGCGGCGCTAAAACTCGGAGCGGACGAGGCCCTCGCACTCGATCTCGACCCGGTGGCCGCCGACACCGCCCGGAAACTCGCCGAGGCGAACGGCCTCGCGGGCCGCATGCGGATAATGGCCGGAACCCTCGAGCCCGAGAGGGCCGGCGAGTGGTGGGGCTGTGTGGACCTGCTTGCGGCGAATATTTTCCTCACCCCGCTCCGGGAGCTCGCACCGGAGATAACCGAGGCGCTCGCCCCCGGGGGCCGGGGGGTACTGAGCGGGATCGGCTACGAGCAGGCAGACACCCTGGCCGGGATCGCCGAGGCGGCGGGCCTGCGCGTCACCGGCCGGAAAGCCATCGAGGAATGGGCCGCCGTCGAGATAGAAAAACCCTGAGCCACCACCCTTTCCCCGCCACACCTCACCTCTCCTCCTTCTCCCTGGACACACACGAAAATAAAACATAAACTGATTCGCGTCATCCACCGCCATCCATTTCAGGGGGAAACCATGGACATCGAGACCCGGCTCGAATCGCTCGAAAGAAGCAATTGCCTCCACCGCCGCCTCTGGATGGGCGCGGCCTGCCTGCTCGCCGGGGCCATCGTTCTCGGGGCAACGAAGCCCGTACCCAAGGAAATCGTCGCCAAGACCATTGTCGCGGAAAAGTTCGTGGTGATAGACCCTTTGGGAAAACCCCGCTCGGCATGGGGAGCGAGCAAGGACGGGGAGGTGGTGCTTGGGATGACGGAGGGAGGCAAACCCCGTTTGGCCATCGGCGTCAACAAAGGATATACGGGAATGATTATTTCTGACTCCGCAGGGAAGAGGCGGTTCGCTGCCGGGCTTATTAAAGCCGAATCGCAAAAGGAACCTTTTCCCCTGATAGCGCTTTATGACAAAAACGGAAAATCTCAGGTCAGCGTAAACGCGGCAAACAGAGAAGGCACGCATTCTTTTCAGGTTCTCGATCCGTCGGGAAACCAGCGAGCTTCTTTCGGTCTAACGACACCCCAGGGACCATCCTTTGTTCTAAGAGACGCCGAAGGAAAGCATCGCAGCATATACGGCCTCACGGTGGATGGCGAACCGACGCTCATGTTCCTGGACGAAAAAGACGAGATCTACTGGGTTGCGCCGCAGAAATTAAATAAAATCAAATAAATATCCCGCCTCATGTACCAGGCGCGAAACTGCGCGAATCTGCGAGCATTTCCTGTAGCTGGTTTTTCCCTTCCTTTGATTACATTGATTTCGCCGCCTTCTGGAGGCGGTTTGCCTTAACCGGGGATCAATGACGCCTTCGCCGCGCCTATCGCGGACAGAGGCTCAAAGGGAGAAATCAAATGGTCGAGCAGCGCAACAAAGTCATCATCGATCTGAAAGTGAATTCAGATGTGACGAAACAGCTTGAGAAAATTCGAAAAACCTCTCAAGCCTCTTTCGTTGCCACACCTCCCCTCCGTACCTCTCTTTGCTACCCCTGGACACACCCGAACAAATGCCATAAATTAAAATTCGTTTGATGCGCTACGCTGTTTCGGGGGAGCCGAGATGCCCAAAACCACCCGAGAAACCTCCAAATGGGATTGGTTGACCATCGGGTTAATTTTCGCTGTAAGCCTCTGGAATGTTTTTTTTCCATTCTTGGCCGAAGATCCTCAACCGGAGGAAATATCGCACTGGGAAAAAATCGAACTGGCGGGAAAAGAATTCGCGGAGGACCCTTTCATCCGAGAGTTAGATCAAGCATATCAGGACCTTAGAAGGGCGGATGTCTACGCGGAACACTGGTTGTATCGCAAGAATTTGCCTGAGATACGAAAATTAGTGGACAAGTATCCCGACAGACCAAACCTCGAAGAGTATCTCAAATCAAGGAAACGGTTCTACTAAATTCCCCAATTTATTCCCCACCTTTAAGAATCATTCCGGAAATCGAAATTTAAAACTACTTGCACGAAATTCCACGCAATTGCGGTGCTGGCATTACTGGATTGTTGAATTACATTTTTGCATGTCCGTTGTGCGGCGGACAAGTTCCACTTGTGGCCGGTTTAAGTGAATCCGGTTTGACATTCCCTTTTCGCTTCAAGCATCGACCTTTAACTTGAAAGTGAAGGAGAGCAGGACATGCCAGAAAATAACATCGGTATCGGTATCGACCTCAAGGTGAGTGGATTAGACAGTATTGCTGGCATCCAAAATAAGCTTGCAGCTTCCCTCAAAGAACAAATTAATGACCTCCAGGGCATGAGAAAACATTACCAGAAAGAGGGTAAAAGATTAGAGGAGATGTTCGGGAGGGACAACCCGACGGCTAAGTTATATTTTGAAAAGGCCGAAGAATATCTTTTGAAAATTGCCAAATCAAAGGGTGTGTCGAGGTTACAGGCTGTACGGGAGGAATCTAAAAAACAGATCGCCGAAATCGAGAATGATGATTTTATTAAAAAGATGACGGAAGGGTACGGTGACCTCGCTCAGGCTGAGTTTGAGGCCGGTATATGGCTCGAAATTGACAAAATCAGGAAAAACCCGAAGCCAATCCAGGAACCCTCCCCCGCCTTCGGTCCTCCGATTAAGGTGATGTCGGAAAGCATCGAGGACCTCGAAAAACCGGCCGCCTCCCTCGTGCCGCAATTCAACAATCTCTCCTCCAGCTACCGCGATCAGACGAAGCAAATACAATCCCTCCTGCCGGCCATGAAGCAGGCGGGCGCGGGGCTGAAGGGGATGGAGGGGATGCTCACAAGCTTCACCTCGATGAGCGGGCCGGCGCTCGAGAATTTCCTGGGGGGCAAGGGAGGCGGCGTGAAGGAATTGTTCGCCTCGCTCCGGGAGACCGCCGCCGATTCTTTCGCGCTGGCGGCATAACCCGCCACATCTTTCCCCTCAAAATCTCCCCCTGCATCTTCCTCTCTCTCATCCCCCCGAAAATCCCCTGGACGCGGACGAAAATAAAACATAAACTGATTCGCGTCATCCACCGCCATCCATTTCAGGGGGAAACCATGGACATCGAGACCCGGTTGGAATCGCTCGAGAATGACATCCGCCGCCAGAAGGATGACCTCCACCTTCACAAGCGCCTCTGGATGGGCGCGGCCTGCCTGCTCGCCGAGGCCATCGTTCTCGGGGCTACGAGGCCCGCCCCCAAGGTCATCGTTGCGGAGGAAATTGTTGCGGAACGGTTCATCGTCAAAGACGCCTCGGGAAAACCCCGTTCGACATGGTTAGTGGGCAAGGACGGGGAGGTATTACTTGGGATGCTGGACGGAGGCAAACCCCGCTTGGCCATCTTCGTCAGGAAAAAAGATGTGGGAATGTTCGTCTCCGATCCGGGGGGAAAAGGCCGGCTCAGCGCCGGAATGTTAAAAGGCGAGCCTCATTTTTCTCTTTTCGACAAAAACGGAAAGCCCCAAGTGTTCATCAACGCGATTGACAGGGACGGTAGCCCCTCCATCGCCGT
>JAVEPB010000120.1 GCA_030922375.1 bacterium
CGGCCTGGCCGGCGGCTTTTTCATATCCTCCCTCTGGCACGTATACCTGTTGCTCGGGATGTTCATCGGTCTCGGCACGGCGCTGAGCGGATTCGCCACCCATAGCGCGATCCTGCCCAGATGGTTCAGGCGAAAGCGGGGAATCGCGACAGGCATCGTCCTCTCGGGAATCGGCATCGGCAGCCTTTTTCTCTCGCCCGTGATCGAACGGTTGATCGCACACTTCGGCTGGCGCATCGCTTATCTCGTCTACGGATTTTTCGTGCTCGGAATCTTGGCGCCGGTGAATTTCATCTTTTTGCGCGATCGCCCCGAAAACATGGGACAAAGCATGGACGGCCTTCCCCGGCCGGAGGCGGAAGCGAGCGCACCCCGGAAGGCCGGGACGGAAGAGGGCATTAGCATCGGACAGGTGTTTTCGCGGATCAAAAACGACAGAAGCTTCTGGGCGCTCGCGCTCCTTGGATTCATCATCGGCTTCCAGACGAACACCATTCTGAGTCAACTCCAGCTCTATCTCGTGGACGTGGGCTACAGCACCGCCGCCGGGGCGATGGTCATCGGCCTGGCCGGACTGCTGCACGTGGTGGGGAGCGTCTTCATCGGATGGATCAGCGACAAGGTGGGAAGACCCAGGGCCCAGGCCTTTTCATGCGGTCTCGGCGTCCTGTGCATCGTTGTTTTGCTCTCGATCGGGTATCTCGGCCATCCGCCCCTGCCGGGCTTTCTGTTCAGCGTCCTATACGGCCTCGGAGCGGGAGGGGTGAGCACCTCGCATTCATCCATGGCGGCCGACAGCTTCGGGGACCGATCGTTCGGAACCGTTATGGGCCTGTTGACGATATGTTATGCGGGGGGAGGAATTGTGGGCCCGCCGCTGGCGGGATTTGTTTTCGATTTCACGGGAAGCTACGTCATCCCCTTTTCCGTTATCCTCTTCCTCATGGTCTCCGGGATATTCATCTCCCTCTTTCTTTACGGGGCGAAATCCTCAGGAGCACCCACCTCGGGCCCGCCGCGCGCCTGACCATCAAACAGCGAATGACCGCGCCGGAACAATTCGGCTAATCCTTCGCCGCGGAGACCTTCGGCAAGGACGGAAAATCCCGAAGGAGGGACCCGTAACCGGGAACGGACCCCGAGTACCCGCCCCGGCTCAAAACCGACCAAAAGGTCGCCACGTTAGAACTGAAAACAGGTTTACCCAGCTCTTGTTCAAGTTGCTCCAACACGCCGATCGAGGCCAGATTCGTGCAGGAGATGAACACCCCATCGGCGTCGGGAGAATCGACCCGCCGGGCAATCTCCACTACTTTTTGCCATTTCTGCCGGCCGATGGAGACCCGGGATTCGGGGGTATCTCCCAATCCCAATCCATAGAGGCCGGTCACTTCGAAGCCGATGTTCTCGAAAAACTCTCTTTCAGCTTCATTGACGAAATCCACATAAGGGGTTCCCACGGCGATACGCTTCAGGCCGAGCGCGTGGAGCGCCTCCACCGCGGCCTGGGCCGTCGTGACGGCGGGCACGCCTCCCTCACGCTCAAGCGTCTCCGCAATCCGGTCCCCGTCTTCCACGAACGAGCCCGAAGTGCAGGCATAGGCGACGGCATCCACCCGGGCCGTACCCAGAAGCGAAGCGGTCGCGGCGGCGTCCTGCGCCATGCGGGCATAGCTCTCACGGGTCATCTTCCCTTGGAGCAACATCCGGGTCGCATGGACGGATACGCCCTCGGGAGCCATTTTGTTGAATTCGGGTTCGATGACGACATTCAGAGAAGGGACGACCAGACCGATTCGGCAAATGGAGCCATATTGTCCGTCTTTGAGGTCCATGAATCTTCCTCCTCCTGGGAATATTCCGGGGAAACATCATTCAATTTACAACGATGAAATCGATTCCGCCCTTAAATTTAACTGTCGTCGTCGGGCGGGTTTCCATCCCAATCATATTTTTCCAGCGCGCGCCCGGGCGATATTTTCTCATCCGCCACATCCAGGCGAACCAACTCCGAATCGCGCTCTTTCGAGTCGCCGTACCCTCCACCGCCCGTCGTGTGCATGCACAGCGTGTCGCCTGCCTTCAGACGCTGGAGATCCTTGCTCTTCATCCGGCGGGGAGAATCGAGGGAATCAATGAGGAAATCGCTTCCCGACCCTTCCTCGCCTTTTCCGATCCCCCACGGCTTGAATTTCACCCTATCGGTGATCGAAGTCACCGTGACATCCGTAAGGAAGGTGATCTCCCGCATCATGCCGACACCCCCGCGGAA
>JAVEPB010000121.1 GCA_030922375.1 bacterium
ATTGACGATGCTGAAATTGACGGAAAGCGCCGAATAGGGCGCCAGATAAGCCTTGGCCGATCCCCTGACATTCCACTTTTTTCCGTACTTCTGGCCATCGAAAAAAGTATCGTCGGCGACCAGGTTGCCCGATATTCGGCGCACCCCTTTAAGATAGAGCGAATAGGCGAGCTCGCGGACCCGCTCCTGAACGAGGGTCGGATCGCCGTATCCCTTGATGAAGAGATTTCCCGCAAGCACGCCTTTTTTCAGGGGGCCGTTGACGTATACATCGGTCGGATAGGTGTAGTCGGGCCCCAGATAGGCCAAGGCCGCGGCCGTAGTGAGCAGTTTCATGTTCGAGGCGGGGATTCGCTTCTCACCCCCCCGGTGATCGAAGAGGGTCTCGTGCGCCGATATCGAGCGGATGAATACACCGATCTTGCCGGTGATTTTACACTCCTGGCGAATGGCCCGGCTGATTGTGGTTTTAAAAAATTTCACCGTGGTGATCGGGCGCTTTTCGCTTCGCTTCGGCCGGGCGGGCTCGGCCTCGGATGAGAAAAACGACAGGGCGAGCGCCCCGGCGGCGCAAAGCGCCCGGCCCCTGCGAGAGCGGAGTATTTTCATGCGATATCCTGAAAATTACGGGCGATGATGGGCGGCCCGCCCCGTGTTGGGAGCCGAAGCCCCGGCCGCCTCCGCTAGAGCCATTTCAGAGCCTGGAGCAGTCCGGTAATCGGCGGCCGGTCGGAAAAATCCTTTCCGACATATCGATACCGGATGAGACCCCGTTTGTCGATAATAAAGGTCGCGGGGCGCGCTATCCCCTGCTTGGGGTGGCGCACGCCGAAGAGCTTGATGATCCGGCGGTCAACGTCGGAAATAAGCTTGAAGCGAACGCCCAGCTCCCTCGATGTCCGGAGGACCTTCCCCTCATCGTCCGTGCTGATGGCCACGATCTCGGTGTTGAGTTCCGTGAATTTTCCCGAATACTCCTGGAGCTGGACCAGCTGCCTCTGGCAGTAGCTTCAGAATAGCCCCCGGTAGAAGACAAGGAGAATATTCTTCTCGCCCAGCAACTTCTCGGAATTGAAACCCTGAATCTCGAACTGGGGGGCCTTCTCGCCCACCCGGACGGCCTGGGCATGGGCGCGCGCGGGAGCGAGGACGCCGGCCAGGAATACCAGCAGGAAAAAAACGGCGGCCCAAGCGGCCCGGTGGCCCGTTCCGGTGAAAAAGTGCCTAACTTTCATGAGTGAAGTGTCTCCCAAATCAATTTTCAGCGGCTTGACGATTAAGATGGTAGTCCTTGGTCTGTTGACTGTAAACCTGCGGGAACGCCTCATTATTTGACGGAAGCCGCGGTGTGTGACAAGTTCCCCGAATCAACCCCGCCCGTCGCCGGTTCTGGCTTGAAATTGAACGAGATATATCCTCCCGAATCCACGGCCCTCCGGGCGACGTCCACTCGAGGGCCGGGACGCGCCCGAGAGGCTCGGAGCGCTCCATTGCCGGCGCTCCTGGCGGCGGGCGCGCTCGCCCTTTTCTTGTCTGGGTGCGGAAGCGACCCGATTCCACCGGGCCGAAACATCATCGTCGGCCTCGACAGCAACCCCACCCAATTCGACCCCCGCCTCTCGCAGGACGCCGTATCTGAGCAGGTCCAGCGGTTTCTTTTCAACCGCCTCATCGCCCGCGACGAGAACAACCGCCAGCGCCTCGAACTGGCCGAGTCTTGGGAACGGCCCTCCCCGCTCATCCACCGCTTCCGGCTCCGCCCCGGCGTCCGCTTCCACGACGGGACCCTCCTCACCTCGGCAGACGTAAAATACACCTTCGACTCGATACGCGACCCCGCCCTCGCTTCACCGCGGGCGGCCGGGCTTCGCGAGCTGGACCGGGTGGAGACCCCTTCGCCGGACGCCGTGGTTTTTTATCTCAAGGAACACTCCGCCGCGTTCGCGGACTCCCTCATGGTGGGAATCGTGCCCGAGAGCGCCAGGCGGGCCGGGAAAAAATTCGGCGAGCGCCCGATCGGCTCCGGGCCGTTTCGCTTCAAACGCTTCGATCCGGACGAGCGAATCGAGCTCACCGCCTACCCCAACTATTTCGGCGGGGCGCCTAAATTCGACCGTCTGATCTTCCGAATACTCCCCGAGGAGACAGTCCGTGTCCTCGAACTCGAAAGCGGCGGCCTCACCATGCTCCAAAACGCTTTTTCGCCCGACATCCTTCCCCGGCTCAGCGCCAATCCGCGCCTCAAAATTCTCCGCCGGGCGGGAACCAACTTCACCTATCTGGGTTTCAACATGACCGACCCCATCCTGGGGCGGATAAAAGTGCGCCGGGCCATCGCGCACACCATCGATCGAAGGCCCATCATCCGCCATATACTCAAGGGGCTTGCCTCGGAGGCGGACAGCCTGCTCCCCCGGGAGCACTGGGCGCACCCGGAGGGGCTGCCGAGCTACCCCTACGACCCCGCTCTCGCCCGAAAGCTTCTGGACGAGGCCGGCCTCGCCGACCCCGATGGGCCGGGGCCCCGCCCCCGATTTTCTCTCGTTTACAAGACCTCCCAGAGCGAGCTTCGGCGGAGAATCGCCACCGTCATCGGCGACCAGTTCCGCCGGGTGGGAATTCACCTCCGCGTCCGGTCCTACGAGTGGGGCACTTTCTTCGGAGACATCCGCAGCGGAAACTTCCAGCTCTACAGCCTGACCTGGGTGGGAATCTCGGACCCCGACATCTACCGCTACATATTCCACAGCCGCTTCGCGCCGCCCCGGGGGCTCAATCGGGGGCGCTACAAAAATGCGCGGGTGGACGACTTGGTCGAGGCCGCTCGCGCGACTACCGACTCCGGAAAAAGGGCCGAGCTTTATATCGAGGTTCAGCGAATCATCGGCCGCGAGCTTCCCTACGTGAATCTCTGGCACAGCGTGAACGTGGCCGCCATCGACCGCCGCGTGAGCGGCTACCGCGTCTACCCCAACGAGGACCTCATCTCCCTTGTGGGGGTACGCCTCGACCCGCCGGCGAGGAGGGGACGCTGACGTGCGCCGCTACCTGTTAAGAAGGCTCGTCCTCCTGGCGCCCGTTCTCTGGGGGGTGGCCACCCTCGTTTTCGCCGTGACGAATATCATCCCCGGCGACCCGGTCGATCTCATGCTCGGGGAGACGGCCCGGCCCGCCCAGCGGGAGGTCCTCAGAAAAGCCCTGGGCCTCGACCGCCCGCTCGGGGTCCAGTACGCAGACTACCTCGCCGGCCTCGTCCGGGGGGACCTGGGCACATCGCTCCATAAAAAGCGGCCCGTCGCCCGGCTAATCGCCGAGCGGATCTCGGCCTCGGCCGAGTTGACCTTCGCCGCGCTCGCCATCGCCATCGCCATCGCCCTTCCGCTCGGAATCCTCGCCGCCCGGCGGGCGGGCACGGGGGTGGACCTCGCCGCCGGAGCCCTCGCCGTTCTCGGCGCGAGCATCCCGGTGTTCTGGCTCGGCCCCCTGCTCATTATCTTTTTCTCAATCGACCTGGGATGGCTCCCGGTATCGGGCCGCTCGAGCGCGCTGAGCCTCGTCCTGCCGGCCTTCACCCTCGGGACGGCCCTATCCGCCATTTTGATGCGGATGACACGCTCGAGCATTCTGGACGTCCTGCCCCAGGACTATCTCGCCACCGCCCGGGCCAAGGGGCTGAGCGACCGGCGCGTCCTCTGGCTCCACGCCCTCCGGAACGCCTGCCTCCCTCTGATCACCATCCTGAGCCTACAGCTCGGCGCCCTGCTCTCCGGAGCCATCATCACCGAGACCGTCTTTGCCTGGCCGGGCGTCGGCCGCCTGACGATTCAGGCCATCGCCGCACGGGACTATCCCCTCGTCCAGGGTTGCGTGCTCTTCATCGCGATGGTTTACGTGGCGGGTAATTTGCTCGCCGATATCGCCTACGCCTGGCTCGACCCCCGCGTGAGGCTCGACTGAGGTGCGCGGAAACGCCTCTATCCGCGCCGGGGCGCTGGTGCTCGCGATCATCATCGTCTTCTCCGCGGCCGCGCCCCTGTTAGCCCCCTATGACCCCTTCTCGATAGACCTCGCTGAAGGGCTGGCCCCGGCGACCTGGGACCATCCGTTCGGACAAGACAAGCTGGGCCGCGACATCGCCAGCCGCGTCTTCTACGGCGGGCGAATCTCGCTCATGGTCGGTTTTGCGGCGGTTTTCATCTCGGTGCTGATCGGCGTGTCTGTCGGAGCGGTGGCCGGCTACGCCGGCGGGGCGTGGGACGAGTTCCTGATGCGGGTGACGGACGTGTTCATGGCGTTTCCCGGAATCCTTCTCGCCATCGCCCTGATGTCGGTGCTCGAACCCCGGGTGGGCAACGTGGTGCTCTCCCTCTCGGCGTTCGGGTGGGTGGGCTACGCGCGCCTTGTGCGGGCGCAGGTGCTCTCTCTCCGCGAGCGCGAGTATGTCGTCGCGGCGCGCGCGGCGGGCGCCCGGCCGCTCCGTGTGGTCGTACGCCATATTCTCTTAAACATCATATCGCCGGTGATCGTCGAGGCGAGCTTCGGAATGGCGGGGGCCATCGTCGCCGAGGCGGGGCTCTCGTTCCTGGGTCTCGGAGTCCAGCCGCCGGACCCGAGTTGGGGCGCCATGCTGGCCGAGGGGCGGGACTTTCTCCTGATCGCCCCTCACCTGACGTTATTCCCGGGCATCGCGCTGGCGCTGACGGTGATGTCTCTGAACATTCTGGGGGACGGCCTGCGCGACCTGCTGGACCCTGCTCAAAAGAGATAGAAAAAGTACCACTTCTTTTTTTTCTTTTCCTTGGCTTCGACACTTTGGAGAGGCGGCCCCTTCTTGGGGACGGGGATCTCCGACATTTTGACGAGCTGCCCGTGGGGGCGCGTCGTCGCGCGCCGCTCTTTTCTAAATATCGTCTTCAGACGCAGGTCGTGGCAAACCAGACATTCTTTCGCCTCCCGGAATTCGCTGCCTTCGGGGAATGATTTCTTCACCTTCTGCATATGCGGATCGCCCCGGAAACTGACGTGAATGTGGCAACTCCGGCAATGATCGGCCACCACCACGTTGGCCTCGCTGGGCAGAAGCTCCCGCCTGACCGCCCGATCGAGAGGAGTGCGGGTGCAGCTTACAACCGCGGCCACACCCGCCAGAAGAACCGCGCACAACGCTCCACGCCTCATAAAAACTCCATCCTCAAAAACGGGCCAAAGTTCAAGAGATTCAATCCGGGGGGAAGTATAGGGAGCCACCCCGAACGAGGTCAATTTGCCGGGAGAGGCAACAGGGCGAAATAACCCGCTATTTTTTCAGGGCGCGGCGGTAGCGGGCCATATCGTTCAAAACCCCTCTCCAGCGCTTGTCGCGCCAGTCCGGGTTCACGTCCACCGCCTTCCGGAGGGTCTGGAGCGCTCGCTCCACCTTTCCTCTCTGAAATAACTTCGCCGCCCGGCCCCGATAATAGCGAATGGGGGTGTCGCTTCCCTCCTCGACCACCGCCCGCCCCAACTCGACTTCCCACTCATCGGCACCGCCCCGCTCCGACACGCTCAGCCATAGCCAATACCGCGCCGCCGCGTGATCGGGAGAGATGCGCAGGGCCTCCTTGAAATGGTGGACCGCCAAAGCGACCTGCCGCCGCTGGCGGCGAATCAGGCCCAGCCGGTATTGCGCGATGAACGATTCGGGGTCGAGTTCAACCGCTTTTTCGAGATGGAAAATCGCGGCCTCGAGTTTCCCGGCGTCGTAAGCCAATCGCCCCAGGGCGACCCGGCTTTTCACATGCCCGGGTCTGAGCTCTAGTGCGCGGCGGTAGGCTTTTGCCGCCTCGGCCTTCTTTCCCGATTTCTCCAGGACACGGCCCAGGGACGCATGGGCGAGAAAGAGTTCGGGGTCCGCCGAAACCGCCATTCGGAGAAACTCATCGGCGGCGGGCAACTTTCCGCGCCTCAGTTTTTCCTGCGCGATATTGTAGAACCGGATGGCTTCCTTGCTCCGCCGCTCCGGTTTATTTTTCGGAGAAGCGGCCGCCGAATCCTTTTTCGGCTCCTCCGGAGCCGGGAGACTTCCCTTAACCGCGCAACCGGAAATCAAAAAAAGGAGAACGAGCGCCGCCCGGGCAACGGCGACGGGGAGCGGGGGCTTCAACTCAGGCCTTCTCGCGAGCCCATTTTTCTTCGACGGCTTTACGCACATAGGCGACGATATCGTCCAGTGGAGTGCCGGGCGTGAAAATCTCGGAGACACCGCTTTTCTTGAGGGTGGCGACATCCTCACCGGGAATGATCCCCCCCCCGAACAGAACCACGTCCGACATTCCCTGTGCGTCGAGAAGCTCCCGGATTTTCGGAAAAAGAAAATTGTGCGCCCCCGACAGGATGGAGAGGCCGACGCCGTCCACGTCCTCTTGTAAAACGGTGGCGGCGATCTGCTCGGGGGTCTGGCGGATCCCGGTGTAGATGACTTCCATTCCGGCGTCCCGGAGGGCGCGGGCGACAACCTTGGCCCCCCGGTCGTGCCCGTCGAGACCGGGTTTGGCCACTAAAATCCGCGCTTTCTTCTCCATCGCGTGCATTCCTCCCCGGCAACGGGCTGCGTTACTTTTCCTTCAAAAAAGGCGCGGAGATCCCCGGCGACAGCGTCTCGGCCTGGGGGATGAAATTCGACACGAAACGCCGGGACAACTCCTCGGGGCGCCGGCCCTTCCCGTGCCAAAGCTCGAAGAAGGTCCATTCGATCTTCTCGTCAAAGGGAGCTTTCGTGAGCTTCCCCCCTTTCCCCAGCGCGGCCATTATTTTCTCCGCCGGGGCGGCGAATTTCTCGTTGTAGCGATCCAGGATGGCGTCGTACTGAACGAAAGCGGCTTTCACGAACTCGGGGCCGTGGCAGGCGCCGCAGGCACTTTGCATGTTCTTGCGCTTTTTCTCCCATCCTTCTCTCTTTTCAGAAATAATCGGCCCAAGAGCCCGGCCGATCCGCTGGCCGACATCGTGGGTAACGGGCTGGCCCTTGGTCTGGCTCATATGACAGGTCGCGCAGGTCGGCGCCGCGGTGTAGTCCTTCCCGGCTATCCACTCTGCGCTGTCGAGGTTCATCTCGGCTGCCCGGGAGCGGAACAAGATGCCGTGCTTGGACTCGCCGTAAGCCTCGATCTGGGGGTGCTCCGCCCCCTGGTGGCACTTTCCGCAGGTATCCGACTGGCGGGCCTGGGCGGGAGCGAACTGGTGGCGCGAATGGCAAACCGAGCAGGAGCCCTTGCTGCCGTCGGGGTTGATCGCGCCGCTGCCGGTGTTGGGCCATGTAGCGGGGTCGAGTTGGCCGCCCTTGAGGACCTTGATGGCGCTGCCGTGGCATTTCTGACAGCCGCCGCCGGCCGGGGCCGCGCCTTCGGCGGCCGCCCCCCGGAAATGATCGAGGCGGCCGATATTCTTGGCCGCGTCGGCGTGAGCGCTCGCGGTGAATTCTTTTGCCTGCTGCTCGTGGCAGCGGGCGCAGTCCTTGGGCGAGGGCACGATGGCGACGATCGATTCTTCGTGGTCCCAGGCGTCGGGCTCGCCCTCCTTGGCCTGGTGGCAGTCCATGCACCCGACGCCGAGTGCGGCGTGGCGGCTTTCTTTCCACTGGACGACGATTCCCGGCGATTTTTCGGAATGGCACTTGACGCAACTGAGGTTCTTTTTGGTGACAACCGCCTTCGTCTTTTTCTTGGGAAGAAGGCGCTCGCTCTCGATATACCCCACCGTGACCAACGAGCCCAGGAAAAACAAGCTGATCAATATCACGATTTGCTGCTTGACCCGAAGATTCACGCGAATTCTCCCCCGCTTAATGTTTCAAAAGCCCTTTCAGGATAAATAATGTCAACGTCACGGCGACGGCGATGCCGACGAAGAGGCTGATAAAGGCCACCTGCCCCGAGAGTCCCTCCACCAAAGTGAGCAGCGACATCGTCAGGGCCGCCCCGATGCCGACGTAGACGCTCACATCCCGGCCCGGAAAGCGGCGCTCGATCGCAGCGTCGATCCACGGCCACGCGAACATGGTCAAAACGATAACGAGCATACTGATAATCCCGGTCTGGAACGAAAACAGCTTGAGATACCGGAACACCGGATAGAAATACCACTCGGGCTTGATGTGCTCGGGCGTAACGCCGGGGTTGGCCGGCTCCCCGAGTCCCACCGGAAAAATAATCGCCAATTGGCTGATGAGAAAAATCAGGAACGCGCCGATAGCCACTTCCGTAAGAACGTGGTCGGGATAGAACGGAAAGAAGCGCCCCGAATCCTCTCCGGAACCTTCCGCTCCGGAGCCCTCCTCCGGTTCGCTGACGCCGTGCAGGCGAATAATGAAGAGATGAAGCGCGATCAGGGCAATCGCCCCGACCGGCAGCAAGGCCGTGTGAAGAACATACATCCGGGTGAGGGTGTTCGCCGTGATGACGGGCCCCCCGCGAAGGAAACCGGCGGCGAATTCCCCGACGATTGGTATGGCCGCGGTGATGTTCGTGCCCACCACGGTCGCCCAGTAGGAGAGCTGGTTGTAGACGAGCGAGTAGCCCGAGAACCCGAACGTGAGGACGGTGACGAGGAGCCCCATTCCGATGAGCCAGTTGAGCTCGCGCGGCCTGCGGTAGGCGCAGGTGAAAAAGACGCGGATCATGTGGAGAATTACCGAAATCACCATCAACTCGCCCGCCCAGCGGTGCACTCCGCGCACCCACCAGCCAAAGGGAGCCTCCTGGGTGATGTAGCGCACCGACTCGAACGCCTTCTCGGGGTCGGGGACATAGTAGAAAGCGAGCGCGATTCCGCTCAAAAGCTGAATCCCGAAAAGATAGAGGGGCGTCCCGCCCAGGCAGAACCACCATTTGTGCATGTGGCGCGGGACGGGCTCGTCGAGGGCGTGCCCGAGGAGACCCCAGTCAAAGGGAATTCGCTCGTTAATCCAACTGGCGATTCTTTCCGGCACGGCTCAAACCTCGTCCATGGAGACAAAGATGCTGGAACCACGAATCTTGACTGGTTTTTGGGCCAGCGGCGACGGAGGCGGCCCGGAAACGGGATTCCCGTCCGCGTCGAAAACGCCGTCGTGGCAGGGGCAGAAAAACGTCTTCTCCCCGGGTTTCCAGTGAACCTGACAACCCAGGTGTGTGCATGCCGTCGAAAACGCCCGAATATTTTCGCCCGAGCGGACGAGGAGGAACTTCTGGCCGGAGAGGTCCTCCTTCAGGAGGCTTCCCCCCTCGGGCACGTCGGCGAACGCCGCAACGAGCACCGGAATTTTCCGCGGCGCCTTTTGCCTGCCGAAAATATACCGGAGCCCGTAGATGGCGGCGGTTCCATAGCTCACCGCCAGAGCGGCAATCATCCCCATGCCGACCATCGCGCCGCGGCGCTTTAGATTTTCTTCCGGCGGAGATGACGATTCGGACGCGGACACTCGCGTAATTCCTTAACCAATCAAATCGTTTCGGGGCAGCAAAGATGATTCACTCCAAGAGAATAAGCGCAATTATCTTCGCAAAGCAACTATTCCGGCAGCCCTGAACACTTCCGGCGCCAACGAAAATTCCCTCAAATGCGATAGCGCTCGCGGAACCACACCGCCCGGAGGCTTCGCCGCCTCAGGAACCCGCCGATCCCTGGGGGCGTTGCGAAATTGCCCGCCTAGCTGTTAGTTTTCGAGTGCCCGTGTTGAGAAAAACGACAACCCTGTCTCTTGGCGCCATCCGCGAACGGAAGAAAATGACTCCGACGATGAGAAAATCATGGAACATCGCTTGCGGGTTGCTCCTTCTTATGTTCGCCATTTCGTTTTTCGCCACTACCGCAGACGGATTCCCCCGGGAAGGCGAGCTGCTGGCCAAGCCTCAGAAGACCTTCGAGTGCACGGCCTGCCACAACCCGCACAATATGCCCAAGTTCGCTTCCGCGTCCCAGTGCCAGGTTTGTCATACGAAGGAAAAATCCGAGTTCGCGACCCATATTTATCCCCTTTACCTTCTCGCCATTATTCCCCTTTTCTTCATGGTATTCGGAATTTGGTCGCGATTCAGGCTCTGGCGGCTGGGCGGGGGCGAATACAGACTGGATCAAATCCCCCGGCGCATCGGAGGCCTTCTCGCCGAGGTATTCACCTACCGCCGCCTGATGCGTGACCCCTACGGCGGCCTGATGCACCTCTTTATTTTTTACGGATTCCTCGCCGAGTTGATCGCCACCTCCCTCCTCGCGGCCCAGGAATGGTCCGGAACCCAATTTCTCAAGGGGCCGGTTTATCTGTGGTATTCCCTCTTGAGCGACCTTTTCGGGCTGGTGGCGATTGTCGGAATCGGTATGGCTATCTGGCGGCGCGCCTTCCTTCGCCCGGATCGCATCAACACGGTTCTGGACGACTGGATCGCGCTGGGGCTCATGCTCCTGGTCTTCGTTCAGGGATTCGTCATCGAGGGCGCCCGCATCGCCGCGACCGAGCTTCCCGGAAATCTTCCCCAGGCCCCGTGGTCGCCGGTGGGCTATGCGTTCGCGCTCATCATGAAGGATTGGAGCCCGGAGCACCTCGGGAGCTTTCACCGCTTTCAGTGGTGGTTCCACGCGGCGACGGCCTTCACATTCCTCGGCTATCTGGGATTCGGCAAGGTCAACCATATCTGGTATGGCCTGCTGAATATTTTCTTCCGGAACCTCGGACCGAGCGGGAAACTCTCCTTCATCGACATCGAGGCGACGATGGAAACCGACCCCGACGCCATCGAGACGCTCGGGACCGATAAAATAGACCAGTATTCCTGGAAGGGCCTGCTCGATCTTGACGCCTGCACGAACTGCGGGCGCTGCGAGGAGGTGTGCCCCGCCCATGCGAGCGGGGTGGCGCTGAGCCCGCGCAAGCTTATCCGCAACCTGAAGGATCACCTGACCGAAAACGGGCCCGCCATCCTCAAAGCGCGCGCCAACGGCGCGGATGCGCAGCCGGAGACCGATCCTCTCTTCGGCGAGAGCGGAGACGCGGACGGAGAGCTGCGGCCGGCCGTTCTCGAGGAGGAGTTGTGGGGTTGCCGGACCTGCGGCGCCTGCCAGCGGGAGTGCCCCGTGTTCATCGAGCATATTCCCAAGATGGTGGACATGCGGCGCTACCTCGTGATGATGGATTCGAAAATGGGCGATGATGCGCGCCAGTTCCTCAAGAACATGGACGAACGGATGCATCCCTGGACCGGCGCGCAGCACAACCGCGAGGAATGGTACGAAGACCTCGAGGTGAAGGTTCTCGGCAAGGGAGAGACGGCGGAGTATCTTTTTTGGGTCGGTTGCACCGGGTCGATGATCGATCGCAACATCGCGGTCAGCCGCGCCATGGTGAAGGTCCTCGATGCCGCCGGAGTGGATTTCGCCATCCTCGGCCCCGAGGAAGTCTGCACGGGCGACCCGGCCCGCCGCGCGGGCGGCGAGTTCACCTTCCAGATGTGCGCCAAGCAAAATATCGCGACCCTCGACGGCTACAGCGTCAAGAAAATTATCACGACCTGCCCACACTGCTTCAACACCTACAAGAACGAGTACCCCGACTTCGGCGGACACTACGAAGTCATCCATCACTCCGAGCTGATACACGATCTGATCAGAAGCGGCCGCCTGAAACTCAATGGATCTCTCGAATCCATCACCTACCACGACCCCTGCTACCTCGCCCGGCACAACGGCGTCGTCGATGAGCCCCGCGAAGTTCTTCACCAGATTGCGGGTCCGGGGGAGTTCCGCGAACTTTCAAGGAGCCGGGACCGGGCACTTTGCTGCGGCTCGGGGGGCGGATACGCCTGGATGGATGACGACCCTCAAAAAAGGATCAACCACATCCGCCTCGAGGACGTAAAAGCCTCCGGGGCCAAAACCGCGGCTGTTTCGTGCCCGTTTTGCATGCAGATGTTCGACGACGCGCTCAAAACACTCGACCCCGATAAAACGATCCGGGCCGCCGACATCGCCGAACTCGTGGCCGAGGCTCTGGAGGAATAGACGCCGCTGCCGGATTCTCTTCAATTCCAGGAAAAGTACCGTCCTTGCGGCTAAAACCGGAACAACCCATACTTAGTTTAGCGACTCTCCCTTTGGTTCCTCTCTATTTCGACTAGGAGGCGGCGATGCGCTTTTTAACAACGGTCTCTTTTTTTACCGCTTTATTATTAGCTATTCCCAGCAGCGCCATTTCCCAAGAGCCGATCCGTCCCCTGGGCGAGAAGATCAGTTCCGGCCACACCCTTTTCAATATGCATGGCTGCTCGACCTGCCACTCCGTCAAGGGTAAGGGAGGTGCACAGACCGGGCCCGATCTCGGGCGCGTCACCCTCTGGGCCTCGCCCGTCCTGGGCGCCGCCGTCATGTGGAACCATGTTCCGATCATGTCTAAAACCATCAAGGATAAGAAACTGAAATGGCCCCGCTTCAAGGGCGAGGAAATCGGGGATATTTTCACCTACCTCAATTCCCTGAACCGTCGGCCGGGGGCCAGCGTCGTTTTCCGGGCGAACAAGGCGCAAGGCAAATCTTTTTTCGACGAAATCGGCTGCCAAACCTGCCACGGCCCACCTTTTGGAGGCGGACACTATGGGCCCGACCTCGGAGAAGCGGTAAGCCGCCTCGGGAACGTGAACGCATTTTCGACCCGGATGCTCCGCCACGCGCCGATGATGATCGAACGCGCCAAAAGGGAGAAAATCCACTGGCCGCGCCTGAACGGTCACCAGATTTCGAGCATCTTTGCCTACCTGAAATCCATCGCGGTGGCGAGAAAACCCTGACCGGTTAAGAGCGCCAAGGACGACTCTCTTGCCGGGGGCATGCGGCTCGGTGCATGATGAGAGGAGTCCACAACAGATAAAAAAATAATTACGGAGGTTGACCCTCATGTCGCCACTTCAGGTTCTCGGCCCAGACGAAGTTATCGCCCGCCTCCGAGAGTTGCGCGAAAAGCAGCCGGTCCAGTTCTCTGCGTTTTACTCCAGCCACATCGGCGGGATCGTCACCGATCCCGCATTGATGATGATTCCCTTCGACGACCATATGGTTCACCGCGGACACGGCATCTTCGACACCGCTGCGATCGTGGAAGGGAAAATCTACGACCTCGAGGCCCACCTAGACCGTTTTCACCGCTCGGCGGCGGCCTCGAAGCTGACCCCTCCCTGCGACCGAGACGAGATGCGCGATATCATCGTTCAGACCACCGCGATCTCGGGCCAACGGAAAGGATCGATCCGCTACTGGATGTCCTCGGGGACCGGAAACCTGGGTCTTGTTCCCGCGGGGGGAGCTGAAACCGGATTCTTCGTGATGATTTTTCCGGGCCTCGCATATGACGACCGCTACTACTCCGAGGGGATGCGGGTGATGACCACGACCTACCCGATCAAGCCCTCGCTCTACGCAATAACGAAAAGCACCAACTATTTGCCAAATGTCCTGATGCAGCTCGAAGCCAAGGAAAAAGGGCTCGACAACGGGGTATTCACCGACAAGGAGGGCAATGTCGGCGAGGGCTCGAACATGAACATGGCATTTGTCACCCGGGACGGAGTGCTGAAACACCCCCGTTTCGACAATATCCTCTCGGGATGCACCGTGGTGCGCCTCCTGGAGTTGGCTCCCGCGCTCGTGAGCCTGGGCGTCATCAAGGATATCGTCGTGGGCGATATTCCGGTCGAGGAGGCGAAGGACTCGGCGGAGATGATGCTGATCGGCAGCTCGATTCAGGTCGCGCCGGTGGTGGAATGGGACGGAAAAATGATTGGGGACGGCAAACCGGGCCCCGTTTCTAAGGCGATGCTCCGGCTGCTTGAGGAGGATATGACATCAGGGGAGGGAAGGTTGATCGACGTGCCGTATTAATTTCTTTCCTTGGTCGGTCCGCCGGCCGCTTGGCGAGCGAATATTTTTCTAACCTGTTGATTCCTCCCCCCCCTGTTGATTTCAAGACCGGGAAAAAAGTTAAAGTTTATCTTTAGAAAACACCCCCTAAGTTTTAGTTGTACTTCATAATCAACCAATGCCGCTAGCCGAGCGGGCGGTTATCGTGTATTATTAAAGATGTTCTTTTACATCATTTTAAATTTTTATTGATTCGACCGCCCGGGGATTTACCTCTCTTTATACATGAGACTTTTCTCCCGCCCTCTCGAAAATCGGCATGGGATTGGAGGTTCCGGGCAAATATAACTAAACCTTTCACGCCGGTTCGGGCGGCTCCCAAGCTGCCGCCGGACGGGCCAAGGAAAATCATGAGCAGACCATCATTTACCAGCGATAACTCCTCATACCCTAATCCTTTTCCGGTACCCGGGATGATCCCCAGACATCCGGGCCGGTTTCGGGGGGAGGGTGACTCCGCCTCTCACACCAATTTTCCGGCCAGTCCTTTCCGGGTGTTCACGGCGCGCCAGCTGGATAAAATCCCGCAGCTCGAACTCCTCTCCAGAGACCAGCGGTTTTCGATGAAGGTGGTTTCGAGCGTACTCCCCTTTAGAGTGAATCAATATGTCATCGACAGTCTCATCGACTGGGGCAATGTTCCGGAAGACCCCATCTTTCAGCTCACTTTCCCCCAGCCCGGCATGTTGTCTCCCGAAAACTTCGACCGGATGGCGGACCTGATCAGAGGCGGGGCCTCCAAGACGGAAATCGATGCGGCGGCGAACCAGATCAGGGCCCAGTTGAATCCTCATCCGGCAGGTCAGCAGGAACTCAACGTTCCCATGCTCGGCGACGAAGCAATGGAGGGGATGCAACATAAATACCGCGAAACCGTTCTTTTCTTCCCGAGCCGGGGACAAACCTGCCACTCTTACTGCACCTTTTGTTTCCGGTGGGCGCAGTTCATAGGAGACAAGGGACTCAGGTTCGCTTCGCACGAAGCCGAATCGCTCCACGCCTATCTCGCGGCGCATCCGGACGTGACCGATCTTCTTCTTACCGGCGGCGACCCGATGGTCATGAAAACCCGGAACCTGGAGGACTATCTGTACCCCTTGGCCAACGACCCCACCCTCGAGCATATTCAAACCGTTCGAATCGGGACAAAATCCATGACCTTCTGGCCTCACCGGTTTGTCACGGACGACGATGCCGACGATATGCTTCGCCTCCTGGAGCGGATCGTGAAAGCCGGAAAACATGTGGCCCTGATGGCCCACTATAACCATTGGCGCGAGATGGAGACCGACATCGCCCGCGAGGCCATCCAGAGGGTTCGAGGGACCGGCGCGATTATCCGCAGCCAGGGGCCCGCCCTGGCGCACATCAACGACAACGCCGACACCTGGGCTCGAACATGGCGAACCCAGGTAAAACTCGGGATCGTCCCCTACTACATGTTCGTTGAAAGGGACACCGGCGCGCGCCGCTACTTTGAAATTCCGCTGATAAAAGCATTTGAGATTTACAGCGGAGCGATAAAGAAGGTTTCGGGGCTCGGGCGCACGGTCCGCGGCCCCAGCATGAGCGCGGAGCCGGGCAAAGTGGAGATTCAGGGCGTTTCAGAAATCCGGGGCGAGAAGGTTTTCGTATTAAGGTTCATTCAGGGCCGGAATCCCGACTGGGCGCAACGTCCGTTTTTCGCGAAATTCGACGAGAAAGCCATATGGCTCGATCGGCTCGTCCCCGCCTTCGGCGAAAAGGAATTTTTCTACGAAGCCGAGTTCCGGGCGATGAAAGAAAATATGGCCGAGGCGTTATCCAGATAGCCCGCCGCCCGATTGTCCCTTCAGACCACTTCTCCTGGATTGTTTTTCCAGAGCTATTTTTTTTTAAAAATCCACCGGCATGTCTATCCCCGGGCCGGTTTATGCGCGCAAGAATAATCCGCACGGGGATGCCAGCACAGACGGACGCCCGCCGGTACGGGCGCACCCCCAGAGCCGTAAAAACGGACGGCAAGTATCAAGCCGCCAAACGGGTCGCCTCACTTTTTGGGCGGGTTGTGTATGGCGGCGCCGTGCACATCGTGCGCCGCCTCCATCACAGCTTCCGACAGCGTCGGGTGTGAATGAATGGTTCCGCCGAGATCGGCCGCAGAAATATTGTTTCTAATCGCCACCGCCGCCTCATGAACCAAATCGGCCGCGTGAAGGCCGACCACATGAACCCCGAAGATCGAATCGTCCTCCGCATCGGCGATTATCTTCACTTCCCCCGATATCTCGCGCTCGGCATGGGCCTTCCCCAGCCCCCGCATCTGAAAGCGGCCGATACGCAGGTCGCGGCCTTCGTCCCTGGCCTGCCGCTCGGTGAGGCCGACGACGCCCACCTCGGGATGGGTGAAGATTCCCGCTGGGATGCCCCGGTAGTCCATGGCGACATCTCCCCCCGTCGCGTTTTCCGCCGCGACGACACCCTCCGCCGACGCCACGTGAGCGAGCATGAGCCCCCCGATGACATCCCCGGCGGCATAAACTCCCGGCACATTCGTCTCCATCTTGTCGTTCACCGGGACATCGCCCCGCTGGCCGAGCGCAACCCCGATTTTGTCGAGACCCAGGTTGTCGGTATTGAAAGTGCGTCCGATGGAAACGAGAACCAGATCCGCCGCGACGGGATCGCCACCCTCGATTCGCGCGGCCATCTCGCTTCCGCTCGGTTCGACCTTGAGAATTTTCCTGCCGGTGAGGACCTTGATTTTCTGTTTCTTGAGCTCCCGCTCTATCAGCTTGGACACATCCTCATCACCCAGGGGAAGCGCCCGGTCGAGCAACTCGACCACCGTAACCTCCACCCCCATCTCCCGGTAAAAGCAGGCGAACTCGCATCCGATCGCGCCCGCCCCGATGATGAGGAGCCGCTCGGGCAACTCCTTTAGGTGAACCGCCTGATCGCTCGAAATGATTCTCTTCCCGTCGATTGGAAAAGCCGGAATCTGAGCCGGCCGCGCACCCGTCGAAACAAGAATTTTATCGGCCCGGATTTCCTCCTCGCCGCCTTCCGCTCCCCGGACGCGAATGAGGCCTTTCTCAACTATCGACGCCTCGCCAGCGAACCGTTCGACCCGGTGAACCTTGAAAAGGCCTTCGATGCCCTTCACCAGGCCCGCCACGATTTTGTCCTTGCGCTCGATCATCTGACCCAGATCGGCCCTGATCTCCCCGGTAATCTCTATCCCGAAATCTCCGGCCCGCTTGATGCTCCGGTAGACATCGGCCGAGCGAATCAGGCTCTTGGAAGGAATGCACCCCCAGTTCAGGCAGGTGCCTCCGAGCGCGTCTCGTTCGATGACAATGCATTTCGCCCCCCGCTGGGCCGCGCGAACACCTGCGACATATCCCGCCGGCCCCCCTCCAATCACAGCAAAATCGTACGTTGAATCCACCATGTCTCCCCCCGGGCCTCGGGCCCGAACAACAATAATCAGATGAAATTTTAACCGATTCAAGAATACCCCATGGGGCTGAAACAGTCTGCCCTTGGCTTCTATTCCTCTGCAATCGTTGACCAATGGAGTCCGCCCTCTGTAGGATTCCCCCTCGGTTGCATGTCCCCTGAAAGGAGCAAAAAGTGTCAGAGCGCGTACTTATCACCGGAATCACCGGGTTCGTGGGCAGTCACCTGGTCGACTACCTGCTCACCTTGGATGATGTTGAAATTTTCGGCATGCGGCGGTGGAGAAGCCGCACCGAGCATATCGATCACCTGACTGACAGCGTGAATATCGTCGAGTGCGATTTGCGGGACCAGATTTCCGTCAGCCAGGTGTTGATCGATACCCGGCCCACGAAAATTTTCCATCTCGCGGCGCAAAGCTTTGTCCCCACATCCTGGACGGCACCGGAGGAAAGCCTGCACACCAACATCATCGGAACGCTCCACCTTCTTGAGGGCATCCGCCAGGCGGGAATCGACCCATGGATTCAGGTGGCGGGAAGCAGCGAAGAATACGGCCTGGTGCACCCCGACGAGGTTCCGATCACGGAGACCAACCCGCTGAGGCCTCTCTCCCCCTACGCCGTGAGCAAGGTTGGAACCGACCTGCTCGCCTACCAGTTTCACCAGAGCTACGGCTTAAAAGTCGTACGAACCCGCGCATTCAACCACACCGGTCCGCGCAGGGGCGATGTTTTCGTTTGCAGCGACTTCGCCAAACAGATTGTCCAGGCCGAGAAAGGAAATCGCGAGCCTGTCATTCACGTCGGCAATCTCGAGGCCAAGAGAGACTTCACCGATGTGCGGGATATCGTGAAAGCATATTGGCTATCCTTGCTCCACGGCGAAGCGGGCGAAGTCTACAATATCGCCTCGGGAACCACCTTGACGATTCGCAAGGTGCTGGACATGCTCATCGCCCTCTCCGATATCGAAATCGCCACGGAGGAAGACCCGGCGAGAATGCGCCCCTCGGACGTGGAAATTCTTCTGGGCGATTCGTCGAAATTTCGGGAAGCCACGGGCTGGAAGCAGGAGATTCCCTTCGAGCAAACCTTGCGGGACATACTGGACTACTGGCGAGAGCGTTTGTGAAAGCCCTGATCACGGGCATTGCCGGATTCGCCGGCAGCCATTTGGCCGAGCACCTCCTCGAGCTTGGTTGCGATGTTTCGGGCATCGCTCTCCCGAAAGAATCGCTGGATAACCTGAACCGCATATCCGGCCGGGTCACCCTCCACCGGGGAGACCTTCTCGATAAAGGGAAAATCCGGGCCATCGTCTCGGAGGCCCGGCCCGATCGCGTATTCCACCTGGCGGCGCAAAGTTCGGTCCCCGCCTCGTGGGAGGACCCCGCCCGAACATTCGAAACCAACATCAACACGGGCCTCCATCTTCTTGAAGCCTGCATGGCCGCAAATAACGAGATTCGGGTCCTGCTCGTCAGTTCGGCGGACATCTACGGAGGTGGCGACCTCTCCGGCCAAATCACGGAAGAATCGCCGTATGCCCCCAACAATCCCTATGCGGTGAGCAAACTGGCCCTGGACCTCGCCTCCGCCAAAATCGCGGAGGCGAACGGGCTTCACCTCGTCCGGGTGCGGCCGATGAACCATACCGGACCGCGCCAGGCTACGGGATTTGTCATTCCGGATTTATCCAAGCAAATAGCCGAAATCGAAACCGAAAAGAAAGACCCGGTTTTAAGGACCGGCAACCTGGAGCCCCGGCGCGATTTCTCGGATGTCAGGGATATTGTCCGGGCCTACGCGGTGGCCGCCGAGAGCGGACACGCTGGAGAGGCTTATCTCGTCTGCTCGGGCCGAACGAATTCAATCCGCGAGGCTTTGGAGGTACTTCTCTCCTACGCGAAAATTTCGATCACGATCGAGACGGATTCCCAAAAAAACCGCCCCAGCGAATCCAATGTCGGGTCCGCATCTCACAGCAAATTTACTCAAACGACAGGCTGGCATCCGGAAATTCCCTTCGAGCAGACCTTGCGGGAGACCCTCGATTACTGGCGGGAAAAGATCGGCCGCTGATCCTATGTCCGTCTGGCGGGAAAAGACGGGGCCCCTGTTCTTCCGGCCACAATGAATACCGCGCCGCAATGACCCCCGGGTTTCCCTCCAAACGCCACTTAATTGCTTCGATTTTATGGTAAATATCCCCTTCCAACGCGTGTTTTGAGGCTTTTCCCCTTTTTTCACCCCCAATATCTGGGGAAAAAATGTGAACAACCCCACATATTGTTGTGGATTTTCATAAAAAATTCTTGACAACCCCATATCTGGTGCTTTATCTTTATCCCATTATACTATATGTACTTACAGAGACCCCTAGGTTCAGGGTTTTTGTAGGTCGTTTCCTGGTTCCACCGGATGTGCCTGAATTTGGGGTTGTTATCGGTTTTTGTTGATCGCCGTTTTTGACCCAGGCGATTGAAAAGGAAAGGGAAGGCGAATACAATACGAACAACAATGAGTTTTTTGAATTTCGCCCGAAATTCAGCCCGAAATTCAAAGGAATTTTTTTAATGAAATTTGATCGTCTATTCACCTACTCCGGGGCAGGCCCATACGAGGATATCAATTTCGTCCCCCGGACTTCCCGAATCATCAACCCGGACGGCACGGTTGTATTTGAGGCTAAGGACATCCTGGTTCCCGAGAACTGGACCCAGGTCGCGGTCGATATCATCGCCCAGAAATACTTTCGGAAGGCGGGGGTTCCCGCCAAACTGAAAAAAGTCGCCGAGTACGGCGTGCCCGAGTGGCTCCAGCGCTCCGAGGCCGACGAGGAGGCCCTCTCCCCGCTCCCCGAGGACGAACGGTTCGGCATGGAGCGGGACGCCCGGCATGTATTTCACCGGATGGCGGGATGCTGGGCCTATTGGGGATGGAAACACGACTACTTCGGCGACGGGGAAAACGCCAGGGCCTTCTACGACGAGATCACTTTCATGCTCGCCGGCCAGATAGCCGCGCCCAACTCCCCCCAATGGTTTAACACCGGCCTCAACTGGGCCTACGGAATCGAGGGCCCCGCCCAAGGCCACCACTACTGCGACCCGATTACGGGTGAAGTGACCCGATCCAAGAATGCCTACGAGCGGCCCCAGCCTCACGCCTGCTTCATCCAGTCGGTCAACGACGATCTCGTGAACGAGGGCGGGATCATGGACCTCTGGGTGAGCGAGGCGCGCATTTTCAAATTCGGTTCGGGGACGGGGTCGAATTTTTCCAACCTGCGGGGCGCGAACGAACCCCTCTCCGGCGGCGGAAGAAGCTCGGGCCTGATGAGCTTCCTCAAAATCGGCGACCGCGCCGCCGGCGCCATCAAATCGGGCGGCACCACCCGCCGCGCGGCAAAAATGGTCATCCTCGACGCTGATCATCCGGACATCGAGGAATTCATCAACTGGAAGGTCCGCGAAGAACAGAAAGTGGCCGCTCTGGTTACGGGCAGCCGGATGTGCAACCGGCACATGAACGCCATCATCGCCGCCTGCAACCCCGAGGATCAGGCCGAACTGAACGGCGGACTCTACCTTCTCGAGGAAAATCCCGTCCTCCGCGCCGCGGTCCGCAAGGCCCGAGGCGCCGGGGTGCCCGACAACTACATTCACCGCGCCCTTCAGCTCGCCAAGCAGGGCTACAAAGAAATCATTTTCGACGAACTCGACACGAACTGGGAGGGCGAGGGTTACGCCACCGTCGCGGGCCAGAACTCGAACAACACGGTCCGCCTGAAGGACGAGTTCATGAAAGCCGTCGAAGAGGGCGGAACCTGGAATCTCATCCAGCGGACGGACGGCGCGGTGGCGAAAGAGCTCGAGGCCAGGGATTTATGGGACCAGATCGGCTACGCGGCCTGGTGCAGCGCGGATCCGGGCCTGCAATTCGACACCACCATCAACGACTGGCACACCTGCCCGGCGGACGGCCGAATCAACGCCTCGAACCCTTGCTCGGAGTATATGTTCCTCGACAATACGGCCTGCAACCTGGCATCGATGAATCTCATGCGATTCCTCGACACCGATACGGGCGGCTTCCGGGTGGACGACTACCGGCACGCCGCCCGGCTCTGGACGACCGTACTCGAAATTTCCGTTCTGATGGCACAGTTCCCGAGCCGGGACATCGCTCTCAGATCCTACCAGTACCGCACCCTCGGCCTCGGCTATGCGAACCTGGGCACCCTTCTCATGGTGCTCGGAATTCCTTACGACTCGCCCCAGGCCGAGGCTTGGTGCGGAGCCCTCTCGGCGATCATGACGGGTTGTTCCTACGCGGCGAGCGCCGAGATCGCATCGGAGATGGGTCCCTTCCCGCGCTATGACATCAACCGGGAGGACATGCTCCGCGTCATCCGGAACCACCGCCGCGCCGCCTACGGCGTGCCGCCGGCGGAATACGAGGACATCTCCAAGGCCCCGGCCGGCATCGACCCCAACCACTGCCCTCCCTACCTGCTGTCGGCGGCGAGAAAGGCGTGGGACAGCGCCCTCAACCTGGGCGAGCAATTCGGCTACCGCAACGCGCAGGCCACCGTTATCGCGCCCACGGGCACAATCGGCCTCGTGATGGACTGCGACACCACCGGAATCGAGCCAGACTTCGCTCTGGTGAAATTCAAGAAGCTGGCGGGCGGCGGCTATTTCAAAATCATCAACCAGTCAGTTCCGATCGCCCTGAGAAGGCTGGGCTACGGCGAGGAGGAAATCAGGGAGATCGTCGCCTACTGCCGGGGCCGGGGAAGCCTCACGAACGCCCCCCACATTAATCCCGAATCGCTCATCGAAAAGGGATTTACGGAGAAAACCCTCGAATCGGTGGAAGCGGCGCTCGAGGGGGCCTTCGAGCTTCCGTTCGCGTTCAGCAAATATACGCTCGGAGAGGAATTCTGCCGCGAAAAACTGGGGCTCACCGACGAGCAGCTCGGCGACTGGAGCCTCAACCTCCTCGAAGCCATCGGCTTCACGCCCGGTGAAATCCGCGAGGCGAACGATTATGTATGCGGGATGATGACAATCGAGGGCGCCCCCCATCTCAAGGAAGAGCATCTCGGGATTTTCGACTGCGCGAACCGGTGCGGCCGCGAGGGCAAGCGCTACATCAGCCCGATGGCCCATGTGCGGATGATGGCCGGAGCCCAGCCGTTCATCTCCGGCTCGATCAGCAAGACGATCAACCTGCCCAACGAGGCGACCATCGAGGAGATTCAGGGTCTCTACCACGAGTCCTGGAACCGGGTGACCAAGGCCATCGCTCTCTACCGGGACGGCTCGAAGCTGAGCCAACCGTTAACGGCGCAGCTTCAGACCGGCCTTTTCGACGAGGAAGAAAGCGACGACAAGGGGGCGGGCGAAAGCCGGCCCGTCCATGTGGCGCAGCAGATTGTTCGCCGCTACCTGTATCAGGGCCACCGCCGCAAGCTCCCCACCCGGCGGGGCGGTTACACCCAAAAGGCCATCGTCGGCGGCCACAAGGTCTATCTCAGGACCGGCGAATACACCGACGGCAATCTGGGCGAAATCTTCATCGATATGCACAAGGAGGGCGCCGCCTTCCGCAGCCTGATGAACTGCTTCGCCATCGCGATATCGCTGGGACTTCAGCACGGTGTGCCGCTCGATGAGTTCGTTGACGCTTTCGTGTTCACGCGCTTCGAGCCGGGCGGCATTGTCGAGGGCAACTCCCACATCAAGATGAGCACCTCGCTAATCGACTACATCTTCCGCGAGCTGGCCCTCAGCTACCTGGGGCGCAACGACCTGGCGCAGGTCAAGCCCGAGGACCTGAGGGGCGACACCATCGGTCGGCCCGAGGACGAAATCCCCGAGTTCGACGCCGAAACCGAGGAAGTGGTCGAAACCCTGGAGGTGGATGTGGACGTGCCGCGCAGCGATCATCTCCACCTGGGCGACACAGCCGAAAATGGCGCCGAGGCCAAGGAACCCGAGGATTCGGTTTCACCGACGGTGGCCAGCGGCGGAAGCGCCCGGGCGGGCGTCCAGAACCAGCCGATCGGCGTCCACGAAGAAGCCCGCGCCAAAGGCTACGAGGGCGAGGCCTGCGGCGATTGCGGGCATTTTACGCTCGTGCGAAACGGCACATGCCTCAAGTGCATGACTTGCGGCTCGACAAGCGGATGCTCGTAGTGGAGGCGCGTGACGACTGAATAATTTCCCGTCACAGGGGTAACGGGCGGACTCTGTGGCGGGTCGAGGGCCGGTAGGCAGACTTTGGAGGTTTGGCTGCCGGCCCTCCCCAAATACGAATTTCCTGGCGTGGGGCACACGGGCGGACTCTGCGTCAGGACGAGGGCCGGTAGGCGGACCTTGGAGGTTTGGCTGCCGGCCCTCACCAAAATACGAGTTTCCTGGCGTGGGGCACACGGGCGGACTCTGCGCCAGGATGAGGACCGGAAGGCGGACCTAGGAGGTTTGGCTTCCGGTCCTCGCCAAATACGAATTTCCTGTCGCGGGGCACACGGGCGGACTCTGCGGCAGGATGAGGGCTGGTGGGCGGCCTTGGAGGCTTGCTCGCCAGCCCTCGCTTTTATTCCGGCCCCCTTGCTTTATTTCGCCCTACGCAGTCGCTTGACACCGGCAGGGCGTTGGCCTAATTTCGGGCTCCTGTGTGGGGGTGTAGCTCAGCTGGGAGAGCGCGTGGATCGCACCCACGAGGTCAGGGGTTCGAGCCCCCTCACCTCCACCATTGAATTTAAAGGGGTTACGGCTAACGTCGTGACCCTTTGTTTTGCTTGCTGACGTGATGATGACCAAAAACCCCCGATCCACCCCGGATAGGGGGTTTTTTCATGGCTCATCCGACATCGGCATCAGGACGCACTAAAAGAACGAGGCCCCCGCCGCCGGGCGGGGGCCTCGCTGAATTTCAGTCCGGAGCTATCAGGTCCACCTCGTTCCCTTGGAGGGTGCAAAGCCGCCCTCGCCGTCGCACATCGCTACCTCTACGTCCGTCAGAAAGTCGGTGGCGGAGGACAGCGCCACGGATACGGGCAGCAGATCCCCTTCCTCCAGATAGGATGTATCTACGGGGATGTGCTCGCGGTTTCGTTCTTGACTCATAGCTCCTTTAGTCTCTGGGCGACTCATGGTTCCCTTCCTCTTTGGGCGAAACAACTCAACGAAAAGCTCTGGCCGCCTGACTCCGCAGGCAAGGCCGGGGCGGTCTCCAATTGATATGTAACCTGCGCTATCCCATGTAAAATTGCAAGACTTCTTTTTCATGTTTTTTTTAAGAATCTGTTTTCATGCGTATAACACGTATTATATATTACACACTGTATACTATCATTCGCATCCCAACAACCCGCAGTGCTGCCAGGCTCAATTCACAAAAAAAAATATTTCACCGCGCCGCACCCTCGGAATGGGCCGCTGTCGCTCAAATTCATCATTATTTTCCCTCAGCTTTCCCTCACCCGGACCGATAAAAGCAATACAGGGGATTTCCGCGACCGCCGGAGAATCCCGGGCAGCGAATGGCGGCCAGCCTTCGGGTATCCAGGGGGAACCCGGCCGGGCGCCGACGAGATTTTCCGCCTTACCCAAAGAAAGAAACCAAATGAAAGAGTCAAAACACATACTCATCGTTGACGATGACCTCAATACCCGGGTGTTGCTCACCTCTCTGGTCGAATCCCTGGGACACGAGTCCGAGGAAGCGCGCGACGGCTTCGAGGCCCTCGCCATGGTAAAACTCGGGTTCGATCTCGTTCTCCTGGATATCTCGATGCCCGGCATCGACGGGCTTGAAGTCCTCCGCCAGATTCGCGGGGACGAGAGCACAGAAGACCTCCCCGTCGTCATGGTCTCGGGTCTCGCCGACAAAGAGAATCGCCTTCGTGCCTTCAACGCCGGGGCCAGCGATTTCCTCACGAAACCCGTCGATCTCTCCGAACTTGCCGTTCGTTCGGCCTATCTTTTAAAAATGAAAGAGACCCAGGACATGATCAACCGCAACCGCCTCGAACTTGAGGACATGCTCGAGAAGCGGACGGCGGTCTTAAGAAAAGCGCTCGAGGAGCTCGCCATCGCCAAGCGAATCGCGCACAACGCCCGCCTCGAGACCATCCAGCGCCTGGCTATCGCCGCCGAATTCAAGGACAAGGACACCGCCGCGCACATCAAGCGCCTGGGCAGCTACTGCGCTCTCCTGGGCCGGGGGCTCGACATGACTTCGAACGAAATCGACCTCCTCTTTCACGCCACCCCCATGCACGACGTCGGCAAGCTCGGAATCCCCGACAGCAAGCTGCTCAAGCCGGGCAAGCTCGACGAGGACGAATGGCGGGTCATGAAACAACACACCGTCATCGGCGCGCGAATTCTGAGCGATTCGGAGTCGGACCTGCTCAAGGCGGGCGAGGTCATCGCGATGTCGCATCACGAGCGCTGGGACGGGGCCGGATACCCCAACGGCCTATCCGAGGGGGAAATCCCTGTTTGGGGGCGGATTTGCGCCGTCGCGGATGTTTTCGACGCCCTGACGAGCCGGCGCCCCTACAAGGAAGCCTTCACGAACGAAACCGCCTACGAGATGATCCGCGCGGGGCGAGGGAAGCATTTCGACCCGAAGATCGTCGACGTATTCTTCGACAAGCGGACCGAGGTCGAGGAAATACAGGAGAGCTTCAGGCACGAGCCCATCCTGAAGTCGCTTGCGAGCTAAAATCGCCTAGATTCCGATCCTCCGGCCGGCCCCGCTCTGAGATCAGAGGCCAACGGTGATTGTGGCGCGGACGGGTATCATGCAGACGAACTCCATCGTCTCCCCGGAGTCGTTATAAAACGTATGTTTTTCGTTGGGCCCGATGAATATCGCCGCTCCGGGCGAAAACTCCCGGGTCTCGCTCTCGGCGGTGACGCGGCCGCTTCCCTTGAGGATGAAAACCTGATGCTCCCAGGGATGGGAGTGATGAGGCGTCTGGCCGCCGGGCTCGATCTCGACAACGCGCATGGACATATCCGTCATTCCGTCCCGATCGCTGAGCAACCAGCGGATACCCGCGCCCTTCGCCGTTTCCTCGGTTTTCAGCTCGACTTCCTTATAGTCTTTTATCTTCATCGGCTCATCTCCCCGCATATCTCAGCCCGTTATATACAAAAAATGCCCTGTCCTCCCGGCTACATATCCTTCTCCTGGAAGGCGATGCGCTTTCCGGGGGGCTCGACCATGAGGTGGAGCGGCTCGGTGATCCGCGCAGAGAGGTTCCACATGCCGCAGAGAAAGGTCAACTCCACGATCTGGCGGTCGTTGAAGTGCTTCCTCATCTCCCAAAAGGCGGCGTCGTTCTCCTTGGCCCGTTGGTTGGTCACTTCGTCGGCCCAGCGGATGACCGCCTTTTCCTCGTCCGAGAAGAGTTCGCTATCCTTCCAGGCATCCCCGCTCAGGAGGTTCATCTGGGCCTCCGTGATGCCCTGGGCTCGACCGAGCCCGATGTTGTGCCCCGCTCAGTAGTCGGATTGGGCGACGAGCGCCGTCTTGACGATGACGAGCTGAATGAGCTTGACGTAGCCGGGCTCTGTCTTAAGCCGATCGATCCGCAACTTCTGATCGAGCAACATCCATGCCTCGACGGCCACCGGCGCATGGGCGAGCATCTGCAGGAACCGCGGCACCGACCCCCAGATCCTCCGGGACCAGTCGTAGAGAGGCTCCACCTCCTCGCGAATGCCCTCCGGAAGATTGTCCGGGGCATTGAGGGGCAACCGCGGTTCAGGGTGCGCCATCTTCTCTTCTGTGATTCCCATCTCCTCGGTCAGACCCGATTTATTATCGATCGGCATTCTCACTCCTCCTTTTTCCCGCTCAGGCGGGTATCAATCCTTTACTAAACGGAGGCCGTAGCGGCGCCGCTCTCCGCCATCGCGGCGCGCACATGGTGCGGCCCGACGGGAATAGAAAAGAGCGGGGCCCCCACCGCGTCGTTAATCGCGTTCACGACTGCGGCCGCCGTCGCCACGATGGGCGGCTCGCCCACGCCGCGCATGCCCAGGGGCGTTCCCTCCGCCGGGTTGTCAATCAGGACCACACCGATCTCGGGCATGTCCAGGCTCGTCGGCACGAGATACTCGTGCAGCGATTCGCCCTGAATGTTTCCGTTCTCCGCGCTCGGAAGCTCCTCCATCAGGGCGAGGCCCAGCCCCTGAATCATGGCCCCCTCGATCTGGCCGACCACCGAGGTCGGATTGATCGCGAAGCCCACGTCCTGCACGCACAAAAGTCTGAGGACCCGCACCTCGCCCAGGTCCGGGTGCACCGCCACCTCGGCGACCTGCGCCGTATGTATCGGGCATGGAGGCGGCTTGGCCGTCTCGCCCGATCCGACGACGAAACCCTGCACGCCGGGCGCGGCGGCGGCCACCTGGGCCAGGGTGAGAAACCGCTCGGGGGCCGAGGCGACGCTGACCTTGCCCTCCTCGAGCACGAGGTCGGTCGGATCGGCCTCGAGCTTGGAGCTCGCCACCGAGAAGATTTTTTCCCGGAAATCCTCGGCCGCCGACAGGATGGCCTGGGCCACCGAGCGGGTCGCCTTGCTTCCCGAGGCCGCGGTGGACTGGGGAGCGGAGTCGGTGTCGCCCGTCGAGTAGCGGACCTCGTCGAGTTCGATGCCGAACTCCTCGGCGGTCAACTGGCAAAGCGCCGTGCTCATTCCGGTCAGATTCACCGTGCCCGCCACGATTTGAATCGACCCGTCGTCGTTGAGCCGAAGCGAACAGCTCGCCGACTCGCCGGGGCCGGGCCAATAGCCGCAGGCGATCCCCCGGCCGAGCTTCCACCCATCGGCCTCGAGCGCCTCGCCGGAGGGAATCTCCCCTCCCCAGCCGCTCTCCTCGGCCACGCGGTTCAGAACCGACAGCATCGAAGGATTCTCCTCCGGGGGAGCCAGTGTCCGGTCGCCCGGCCTGAGGCCGTTTTGCCTCCTGAACTCGAGGGGGCCGAACCCCATCTCGCGCGCGATGATGTCCATCTGGACCTCGGTCGCGAAGTGGTACTGCGGGCCGCTCGGAGCGCGCACCGGCCCCGATATGGGCGCGTTCGTATAGACCGTGCAGGCGCGGACCCGGACGTTGGGGATCCGGTAGTTGCACGAGCCCATTATCATCTTGCTCTGGCACTGAAACGGGGCGCCCCGCCCGTAGGCCCCGTGGTCCATCGTGACGTCGATCTCGCGGGCGACGATATCGCCGCCGTTTTTCACCCCGGTCCGGATGGTGATGAAATGGGGATGGCGGGGGCTCGAGGCGTTGTGATCCTCCTCTCGCGTCATCTCGATGCGGACCGACTCACCGCAGCGCAGCGAAAGGAGGGCGGCGATGTGTTCGATCAGGGACTGGAGCTTGGCGCCGAACCCGCCGCCGATTTCGGTGGGGATGACGCAGATTTTGTTGTCGGGGTAGCCCAGGGCATCGGCTATCCCGGCGCGAATCGACCAGGCGTCCTGGGTGGAGGTCCAGACCGTCACCTTCCCGTCGGCGCCCGCCTCGGCGGTGCAGGCGTGGGGTTCGATATAGGCGGCGTGGGTGCGCGGGGTGACAAAGGTGTGCTCGAAAATCCGGTCCGCCTCCGCGAATCCGGAATCCGCATCCCCCATTTTGGTCTCGAAGCGGGCGATGACGTTTCCCTCCCCGCCGGGGCCGAGAGTGAGCTCGCGCCAATCCTCGTGAACGAGCGGCGCCTTGCCGTCGCGGCTGTCGTACGCGCTCACGACCGGCTCGAGGACCTCGTATTTCACCCGGATCGCCTCGACGGCTGCCTGGGCGGCGTCGTAGCTCTCGGCCGCCACGGCCGCGACCGGCTCGCCCACGAAGCGGACAAAACCGTCGGCGGCGAACCAGCTCTGGTCCTTGATGCCTCCCCCGAATCGGCGCTTGGGGCCGTTTTCGCGGGTGAGGACCACGCGGACGCCGGGAATTTTTTCGGCAGCCCGGCTATCCACCGAGATCACTTTTGCATGGGGGTGGGGACTCCTGAGAACGAGCCCGATGAGCCCGCGCGCGGGCGGCGGCACATCGGCCGCGAACCGTGCGGTTCCCGCCGCCTTGTCGGGAGCGTCGATGCGGGACAAATCCTTTCCGGCAACTTTCAGCTCAGACATTCTTTCCTCCATCATGGCCAATAATGCTTCGTCATTCCGGAACCCCCGCCGGCCGCTGGCCATGGGTGGCCCGTATTTTCGTCTTGATGTTGCCCCTTACGTTGAAATCGCCCTCGATCCAGGCCCACTTGGGGCCGCAGCAGGCCACCAGGTCGTCGAGTATCCGGTTGACGGCCTGCTCGTGAAAGACCTCCTGGTCGCGAAAGCGGTTGATATAGAGTTTTAACGATTTGAGTTCGACGATGCGCTCGCCCGGCACATAGCGAATACGAATCGTCGCGAAGTCCGGAAAATTACTGATCGGACACAGGCAGGTGAACTCGGATATCGAAAAATCGACGACATAGTCCCGCTGGGGCGAGGGGTTGGGCACCGCCTCCAGCTCCGCCTCGGCGATCATTTTCGCGCCGTATTTTTTTTCCTGCCCGTCCGCCATATCACCGTTTCCAATCCGCACCATACACAGGGCGCGTCCGCCCTAGGTGCCGGGCGTGAGGTTCACCAACAGGGCGCCGTCCTGGCGCGCCACGAAGATATCGTGCGCCTCCTGATAGTTATTGAGCGGGAAGCGGTGGGTGATGTAGGGCTCAACCCGCATGCGGCCGCCCCGAATCAAGCCGATCACCTCATCCCCGCAATTCGGATTCGCCCGGACACCGAAGATATCCATCTCCTCGAGAACCACGCGCTTCCACGCGATGTCGGGTATCTCCTCGGGGATTCCGGTGAGCGCCACCCGCGAGCCCTTGCCCGCGCAATCGATGGCCCACTGAAAGCTCGCCTTTTGTCCCGCCGTCTCGAGGACGACGTTGCCCAGTTGGCCATCCGTCATCTCCCGGACCTGCTCCACCACGTTTCCCTCGCGGTAGCTGATCGTCTCGGCGCCCTGCCCGGCGATAATCTCGAGCCGCCGGCCCCCGCCGACGACGATGATCCTGCCCGCGCCCAGCGCCCGCGCCGACTCAAAGGCGAAAACCCCGATGGGCCCAGAGCCCAGAACGATCACGGTGTCGCCCGCGTTGATTCCGGCGCGCTTGGCCGTCCAAAGCCCGCAGGCGGCGGGATCGACCGCCGAGCCCAGCTCGAAGGACATGTCCTTGGGCATCTTGTGAAGGGCGCGGATATTGTTGGACACATACTCGGCGTAGGAGCCCTGGGAGACATGGCCGTACTGCCGGTGGCCGGTGATGGTTTTCCCATAGTTGTAGCAAAGGTTATAGCGCCCGATGTGGCACATGCGGCAGGCGCCGCACCCGGCGTGGCTCGTCCCCGCGACATGATCCCCCATCTCGAGGCCGAAGCCCTCGGTGTGGGGGCCCATCGCCACGATGCGCCCCGCCCACTCGTGGCCCAGAATGGCGGGAAATTGCGGCGGCCAGCGGGGAACGTGGGTACCCTTGATGATCTCGATATCGGTTCCGCAGATCGTGGTCGATTCCACCTTGACCAGCACCTCGCCCACCAGCGGCTCGGGAACGGGAACCTGTTTGACCTCCAGTTTTTCGGGGGCGACCATCACGATCGCCTCCATATTGTCTTTTACGGCCTCGCCGTAGCGAACCTCGTCCATTGCCGGCATGAAACGCACATCCTCCTGTCATCGAAAATTTAGGCCAAGATAAAGGGAATACCCGGTATTTAGGGCTATTACAAGGTCCAAACGCCCGGCGGTCAAGCCGAGTCCGGGAGGTCCGCGATATGCGCCTCGGGGCCACTATGGGGGTGGTGGACATCCGCCTCCTCGCGGCTGGGCCACCTCCCCGACCAAAGCCGCTGCCACAAGCGCACGATGTCGTTTCCGATCAGTGAGAACACCGGAACGAGGACCAGCGTAATGACGGTGGCGAACACGAGCCCGAAGCACAGACTGACCGCCATGGGAATGAGAAACTGCGCCTGAAAGCTCCGCTCCAAGAGCATGGGCCCGAGCCCGGCGACGGTGGTCAGCGAGGTCAGCACAATCGGTCTCAGCCGCGAGGCCCCCGCCCGCGTCAGGGCTTTCTCGATCTTCACTCCCCGGGCGATGAAGCGATTGGCGAAATCCAGAAAAACCAGGGAATCGTTCACCACCACCCCCGACAGGGCGACGATTCCCATCAGGCTCATCATGGAGATGTCGAAACCCATGACGATGTGCCCCCAAACCGCGCCGACAACCCCGAACGGGATGGCGCTCATGACGACGATGGGCTGAAAATAGCTCCGGAACAGCGTCGCCAGTATCAAGAAGATCACCGCCCCAGCGAACGCGAACCCCCGCATCAGGCTTCCGACGGATTCCTGGCGATCCGTCGCCTGGCCCTCGAAGCGAACGCGCACGCCGGGGAGACTCCGCATCAGGCCGGGAAAAAATTCCTTCCCGAGGCTGGCGATAATTTCGGCCGGGTTCGCTATCGCCTCGTCCACCTCGGCCGTGACGGTAATCACGCGGCTCCGGTCGATTCGCTTGATCTCGGCCAGCCCCCGCGAAATCCCGACATCGGCGACATCGTAGAAAGGAATTTCCGCTCCCGAGGGCGTGCGGATGCGGGCGCTCTCCACGTTGCCGAGCGTCCGGCGCTCCTCGGGCGGGTAGCGGACCTTTACCTTCACATCGTCGCGCCCCCGCTGAATCCGCAGCGCCTCGAGACCGAAGAAACGGGAGCGGAGCTGAAACGCCAGGTCCTGAAGCGAGACGCCGAGGACCCTCGCCTGGGGCTTGAGTTCGGCCTGAAGCTCAAGCTTGCCGGGCCGGAAATCGTCCTCGATCTCCTGCACCCCGGGATACTTTCTCAACTCGCCCTTCAAGGCCTCGGCCGCCCGGCGGAGGTCGGCCGTGCCCGGCCCCGTGAAACGGATTTCTATTGGCTTGCCGCCGGGGTGCACCTGAGAGCCGCCAAACGTCAGGCTCAGCGCATCGGGGATGGCCCCGACCTTTTCGCGCCAGCGGGATACGATCTCGGAGCTGGGGATTCCCCTGCGTTCCGCCGGAAGAAGCTCGACGATGACCTGGGCCGCGTTGCTTCCCTCCGCCTCGCTTTTATTGGGTCTTGAGACCTGCTCTCCCAAAATGGCGAAGTCGTTTTGAATGATGGGCTCTCCCGATTTGGACCGAAACTCCTTCTCCAGCGACCGTACGGCCTCTTCAATCCTCCTGGTCGCCCTGGAGGTTTGTCCGATGGGAGTCCCCTCGGGAAAAAGAACCTTCGCCTGAATGAAATCGGAATCGAAACCCGGGAAAAAAAGGAAGCGCACGTGCCCGCCCGCGGTGAGCCCTATCGTCACGGAGAAAAGAACCAAGGCCACCGCGATGACCAGATAGCGGGCCTCAAGGCAAAATCGAAGAAATGGCAGATAGACCCGGTTGATCCACCAGGTGACGAACCCTTCGATCCGGGCCCGTATCCGGCCCGAAACCGATTTCTCTCCGGGCGGCCTGACCCAGTGCGCCAGATGGGTCGGGAGGATAAACAGCGACTCGACCAACGAGGCCACAAGCGCGGCGATGATGACCACCGGCATTATGGCCATGAATTTTCCAAGGGTGCCTTCGACCCAAAACAGGGGCATGAACGCGACGATGGTGGTGGTCACGGTTCCGACGACCGGCCAGGCCACCTCGGCGGCCCCCCCGATAGCCGCCTCGAAGAAATCCTCTCCCGTCTGCATCCGGGCGTAAATGTTTTCGGCCACGACGATGGCGTCGTCCACGATAATCCCGAGCACCATGATAAAGGCGAACATGGTGATCATGTTCAGCGAGCCGCCCACGAAGGTGACGAACCCCAGGGAGGCCAACAGGGAAACCGGAATGCCCACCGTCACCCAGAACGAAAGGCGGATGTTCAAAAAAAGCCAGAGGGACAAAAAGACCAGGACGAGGCCGATTCTCCCGTTCCGCAAAAGCAAGTTGAGGCGATCCAGAATCAGCCGGGAGGTATTCGCCCAGGGCGTGAGAGATATCCCCGCGGGAAGCGTTTTCTGCTTCCGGGCGGCATAGGCATTCACCTTATCGGCGATTTGAAGGGCATCCTCGTCCTCGGTTTTGTTGATGATGATGAGGGCGGCGTTCTTTCCGTTGAACCGGCCGGACTTGTCCGTATCCTCGAAGCCGTCCACCACCCGGGCGATATCCCGCAGCCGGAGGATCGTACCGTCCGCCCGGGTGAGTATCTCGAGATTCTCGAATTCGGGGCCTGTGTAGCGCTTGCCCACCGTGCGGATGCGAATCCGCCGGTCCGAGGAGCGGATATCGCCCCCGGTCAGCTCCAGCACGTTTTTCCGGATCGTCTCGGCGAGCCTCTCGAAGGTCAGCCCGTGCCGGCGCAGGGTGGCCTCCGAGACCTCGATGGCAATCTCCCAGTTTCTCACCCCGTTGATCGCCACCTGGGAGACGCCCGGCAAGGCGATCAATTCCTCCTTTATCTCCTCGGCCATCCGCTTGAGCGCCGTTTCCGGTGCGTCCCCGTAGAGGGCCAGGTTGAGGACCTGATCGATCCGCTTCACCTCCGAGATCACCGGGCGTTCGATCTCGTCGGGAAAAGTGTCGATCCGGTCCACGGCGTTCTTGATGTCGTCCATCACCGTCCGGGCATCATCCACCCACGATTCAAGCTCCGCGACGAGAGAGCAGTTGTTCTCGTTCGCGGTGGACGATATTTTCTTGATTCCCGTGATTCCGGTGATGGCCTCCTCGACCTTGATGCAGACGCCCTCCTCCACCTCCTCGGGGCTGGCCCCCTTCCAGGCGACGGTGACACTCACCATATCGAGGGAAAAGGAGGGAATGATCTCGCTTTTGATTTGATAAAGGGAAATCACGCCGAGCAGGATGAGCACCGCCATCAGAAGGTTGGCGAAGACCCGGTGGGTCGTCGTTGCGGCGATGATTCGCTTCAAGGCGACACGACCCCACGGCGGCGGACATGCGTCTTCTTCGATCCGGCGTTCCGGTCCGCGTCGGCGGCCCGAAGCTTCATGCCCTGAACCGCCGCCGGAATGGCGGAGAGGATGAGGCGCTCTCCTTCGTTCACCCCGTTCCGGAAGACTGCCTCATCGTGGCCCTTGCGGATAATCTTGACCGGCCGAATGGCGAGGGCGCCGTCCGCGTAGATGTAAACATTGTCGCCCGGCCGGAGGGCGGATCGCGGAATGACGTAAACGTCGGACAACGTGACTCCCTGGATGTCCACCTTGACGAACATTCCCACCGTGAGAGGGGGATGTTTGCCTGGAATCCATTTCCTGAAGGGATCGGGAACCTCGATGATCATCGTGACCGCCCGGGTCGATTCGTCGAGACCCGCCCCAACCAGGGTGACACGGCCCTCCCACTCGAACCTCTGACCGAACCGGCTCCAGTAGATCTTCGCGCTCGAGAAATACTGCTGGACCTCGTCCTGTGTCCGGGGGAACGCCTGGCCCGCTACCCTCCGGAAGGCCCACCTGGCCTCGTCAACGGGCACCGAAACGGGCACCTCCAGTACGGAGGAATCGTAGATTTTCCCGACCACGTTTCCCTCCCGGATATAGTCGCCGGCCGCCAGACTCGTGTTGCGAACTCGCGCGTAGAAGGGCGCGACGATGCGCGTCCGAATCAGATCCAGCCGCGCCTCCTGGAGACGGGCGCGCGTGACATCGAGCGCGGCTTTTTTCTGGGAGAGGCTCGGCGCCACCAGCGCCAAGAGGTTCCGGATGCGCTGGACCTCCCGCTCCTGCCGGAGCACGGATTGGCGGGAAATGTCGAGTTTTCCGGGAGAGATGACTTTTTGCCGCCTGAGCCGCTGGTTTCGCTTGAGCTCGCCCTGGACGACCTCGAGATGGCGCAGGGCGATGCGAAGGTCGGCCTGGTGGTTTCTCTCCTCCTGGACCAGGCGCTCGATATCTGACCTGAGCTGGGCAATCTCGGCGCGCCGCTGGGCGACGGCGAGTTTGTAGTCCACCGGGTCGATCTCGAAGAGGGTGTCTCCCTTCTTGATGAAGCCGCCGTCCCTGAAGCCGTCCGAGCGGCTGATCACCCTTCCCGAAACCTCGGCCACGACCTTGATCTCGGTCCGGGGCCGGACGGTCCCGTAGGCGGTGACGAGGAATTTTTTCTCCTGCTTCCGGAGATCGGTGGCCCGGACGAGACGACCCTTTTCAACGGGCTCGATCGTTTTCGCCTCGCGCGGGTTCCGGACGAGGTTGAACGTCAGGGTCCCGCCCGCCGCCAGAACGGCCAACGCGGCCAGCACAAACCATTTTTGGCGCGTCTTCATGGAAAAACCCCTCTGATAAAGTGTGGCCTGCCGCCCGGCCGGTCAAGCCGACCTCCCGATCGGCTACCATTCCGGTAATCCGCCGTTCCGGCCAGCCTCCGTTATCATATGGGAATTTGCCCGAGACTGCCCGCGGCGGAGTAAAATCGGCCGCCGCGCGTCTGGGCCGCCTCTTCCGGCCAAATCCGGCTTTCCTGGGGCGAATTTCGCCCGGCAGACATGAGGATCCGGGATTCCAGTCAAAAATCCGCACCGGGGCCGCCATCGGCGCGGAGAGGTACGCAAAATCGGGAAGGAGTCTCTGGTCTTTGGGCTAGCCCTTGGGCCGTTCGATGAACTCGAGGGTGTTGCCGTCGAGGTCCTCGAGGTAGATGACGAGACCCCCCTTGTTCGCCCCCTCGGTGATGGGGATGGGCTCCGAGATCAGCCGGACGCCCCTGGCCGAGAGGTCGGCGTGCATCTCCCTTAAATCTTCCACGTTGTAGGCGACGTGGGCGCTGCCGACGTTGTTCGTCGCGGAATCGATCTTGGTGCCCTTCGACTGGGTGTACTCGATCAGCTCGATGGCGTAGCCGCCGCCCTTGACGTAGATGATGTGGAGCGCGGCGCCGGGGATTCCCGTCACGGCCTCGCAGTAGCCCTGCGGACGGTGCATGTCGCTCATCATCTCGAAGCCCAGATTGTCGCAGTACCATTTCGCCGCCGCGTCGACATCGGCCACGGTGAAGCTCGTATGATTAACCTCGATCAGTCCCATGCGCTATCTCCCGATAATTTCATTTGTAAAACAAAAAGGGCGGGGCGCAGGCCCCGCCCTCGATGAGTCCCTGACCGGATCAGGCGATGACGCCGAGCGCTTTCTTCGCCGCCTCGACGACGTTGCCCTCGTTCGGGAGGACGTAGTCCTCAAGCTCCACCTCGAAGGGTATCGGCGCGTTGAGGGCCGCCACCCGCCCGATCGGCGCGTCGAGATAGTCGAAGGCCTCCTCCTGAATCGCGGCGGCGATCTCGGCGCCGACCCCGCTCCTGAGGTGCCCCTCCTCGACGATGACGCAGCGGTTCGTCTTGCGGACGGACTCGGCCAGCGTCGCCGTGTCGAGCGGAGCGACCGTCCTCGGGTCGACCACCTCGGCGCTGATGCCCTCGCCGGCCAGCCGGTCCGCGGCGCGGAGGCAGTTTTGCACCTGATAGCCGATCCCGATGAGGGTGATGTCGCTGCCCTCGCGCTTCACGGCCGCCTGCCCGAAGGGGACGATGTGATCGCCATCGGGAACAGGGCCTTTCGTCTTGTAGAGCATCTTGTGCTCGCAGAAGAACACCGGGTTGTCGTCCCGGATGGCCGCCTTGAGCAGACCCTTTGCGTCCGCCGGGTCGCTCGGGCAGGCCACTTTGAGCCCGGGGACCTGCATGAACCAGGCCTCGAGCACCTGAGAGTGCGTCGGCCCGTACTGCACGCCCCCGCCGCCCGGGGTGCGCACGACGAGCGGGATGCATATCTGACCGCCCAACATGTAGCGCAGCTTCGCCGCCTGATTCACCAGGGGGTCCATCGCCAGCATGACGAAATCCATGAACATGATTTCGATCACCGGGCGGTAGCCGGCCATCGCCGCGCCGACGCCCGCGCCGACGAAGCCGAGCTCGCTGATCGGCGTGTCGCGCACCCGAGAGGCGCCGAAT
>JAVEPB010000122.1 GCA_030922375.1 bacterium
GCTGTGGGCGCGCCCGGTGCGGGGTTTTTTTTTTTGCCCCCCCCCCCCCCGGGGGGGGGGGGGGGGGGGGGGGGCCCACCGGGCTCAACACCTTCCCTCCCCCTACCCCCCTCCCGGAGGGAGGGGGAACTAAAGACTTCACATTCGACTGCACAACCCCAATCCGGAATCAACCTATTCCTCAAAACCTGATTACACCCCAACCCCATTCACCCCAAAGCCTTTGTCCTAAGCTCCCTATCCCTCCGGGAGAGGGTTAGGGTGAGGGCGTTTTTTTTTGCACTCACCAAGATTCTTCACTCCGCTCCGCTCCGTTCAGAATGACAAGCCTTCAATCTGTACTTTTTGAGCTCTTTCTGATTTGAATATTTCGAAGTTCCCGCTGAACAACATAAAATTTACATTGAAGGCCCAAATCATCGTCAAGTTCTTTTTTGTACTTTTTAATCGAATCGAGAAATAATTTATTAAGACCCCATGCATTTATGTAAACCTTCTTCTCATCACCACTATCATCTAGCGAAACCGCCTCATTGTCTTTATAGATATCAGCATCCAACTCAAACCGAATTTTTTTCCCGTCTTTTGTCACATCTGTAAGGCTATAACTATGAGCTACCGCATTACGAAATCTAACGAGAAATCCGGATTTTTCAGAATTCAAACATGTATATTTATCAAGGAATTTTTTTTGCCAATCTCGGTTAACTTCGACTTGCCCTGTCCAGAACTTTGTCAAAAGCTCAAAGCCAATCATGATCCCCAAACACGTCAAAAGAGGTGAATTCATTCCATCTTCCATCGGGGTTGCATCTTCATCGTCGTATTGAAAGTCCTTTAAATCCCTACGCAACAGGAACAACAATGGTCGCACTCCCTTACCTAATTCCTCGTCGTACTTTTCCTGCTCCAAAGAAGGTTCTTTGAACATTTTCTCAATTTCATTTTTAATTTCTTGATAATCCCCCACCCCTCACCCCCCCACGCAAAACCCGTAAAACCGATCAAACAATTCCCGCGCGTCGTGCGGGCCCGGGCAGGCCTCGGGGTGGTACTGAACGCTAAATACCTTGGGGTCCTCGGAGCGCAGGCCCTCGCAGGTCTGATCGTTGAGGGACGAATGCGTCACCGAGACATCCGGGGGAAGCGAGGCCGGGTCGAGGGCGAAGGAGTGGTTTTGGGAGGTGATGGCGACGCGCCGCGTTTCGGCGTCCTGGACGGGGTGGTTCGCGCCGTGGTGGCCGAATTTCAGCTTGAATGTCTTTCCGCCCAGCGCCTGCCCCAGTATCTGATGGCCCAGGCAGATGCCGGTGACGGGGACCCGGCCCAGGAGTTTTTTGACATTTTCGACGATGTAGCCGAGCGCCGCCGGGTCGCCGGGGCCGTTCGAGAGGAATACGGCCCGTGGACCGCGGGCGAGAACGCTCTCGGCGCTCTCCGAGGCGGGGACGACTTCGAGGTCGAAGCGCTCCGCGAGTTGCTCGAAAATATTGCGCTTCGCCCCCAGGTCATAGGCCACGCAGAGGGGCCGGCCCTTTCGCTCGCCGAAGGTGTACGCGGCCCGGCAGGTCACATCCCGGACGAGATCGCGCCCGTCGAGCCCCGGGCTCGCCTTCGCCCGGGCGACCAGTGCGGCCTCATCTTCACCGCCCGAGGACAATACCGCCTTGAGCGCCCCGGCCTCGCGGATATGGCGCGTCAGCGCGCGGGTGTCGACCCCCTCGACGCCGGGCACCCCCCGCTCCTTCAGATAGCTGTCAAGGTCCCCCCCGGCGCGGTGGTTCGAGTAGTCGCGGCAGAGCTCCTTGACGATGAACGCCTCGGCCCAGGCCCCCCGCGACTCCTCGTCGGCCGGGGTGACGCCGTAGTTGCCGATGTGGGGGTAGGTCATAATCACCATCTGGCCCCGGTAGGAGGGGTCGGTGATGATCTCCTGATAGCCCGTCATGGCGGTGTTGAAGACGAGTTCGCCCTCGGCCATTCCTCCAGCCCCGCCGGTACGCTCTCCGCAGGAGCCGAAGGCGCGGCCCCTGAAGATTCGCCCGTCTTCCAAAACCAGTACGGCGGGCCGGATATCCCTGTAGCTCAACTCATCTCCCCCGCCCCGGCGCCCTCTGTGGCGCCGGCCTCGGCCGGGACGCCGGCGTCGATTACCGTCTCCCCTGAAATCCGGTTCATGACGACCTTCCCGCCGACAATGGCGGCGGCGGCGCGGCCCCTGAGTTTCATCCCGCCGAAGGGGGTGTTCCGCCCCCGGCTCTCGAACGCCCCGGGCGCGACTTCGTACTCCCGCTCGGGGTCGAGGAGGGTCACGTCCCCCGGCGCGCCCACCCGGAGCGAGCCGCCCGCCAGTCCGAGAATTTTCGCCGGGCCCGCCGTGAATTTCGAGATCATCTGGGCGAGCGTCAACGCCCCGGTATGGACCAGCCGGTCGAGGGCGAGGGAGACCGCCGTCTCGATCCCGACAACCCCGAAGGGAAGGGCGTCGAACTCGACCTGGAGTTCGGCCTCGTAGTGAGGGGCGTGGTCCGAGGCGATGGCCTCGATTGTGCCGTCCTTGAGGCCCGCGATGAGGGCCTGGCGGTCGGCCTCCGAGCGCAGGGGCGGGGCCATCTTGGCGTCCGAGTTGAAGCCCTGGATCTGCTCGTCGGTGAGGGTGAAATGATGAGGCGTTACTTCACATGTAACTCCTATCTCTTTGTTTTTAGCCTCTCTAATCAGGTCAACCGCGCCCCCCGACGTGGTGTGCAATATGTGGAGTCGCGAGCCCGTGAGGGCGGCGAGGCGGATGTCCCTGTAGACGCAGATATCCTCGCTGGCGGCGGGATTCGCATCCAGGCCCAGCGCCGTCGAGACCGCCCCCTCGTTCATCACCCGCCCGCCCGAGAGGCTCATGTCCTCGGCGTGGTCGAGGATGGGCACCCCCAGCATGCCGGCGTACTCGAGGGCCGAGCGCATGAGCTGGGCCGTCCTGACCGGCGCCCCGTCGTCCGAGAAGGCGACGCAGCCCGCCGCCCTCTGGTCGGCCATCTCGGTGAGCCGCTCCCCCCGGCGCCCGGCCGAGACCGCCCCGATCGGATGGACCCGGCAGGCCGCCGCCTCGCGGGCGCGCTTTAAAATGCGCTCAGTGATCGAACTCGTATCGTTCACCGGGTCGGTGTTCGCCATGCAGGCGACCGCCGTGAAGCCGCCCGCCGCCGCCGCGCGCGTCCCGCTCTCGATGTCCTCTTTATATTCCTCGCCCGGCTCGCGCAGGTGAACGTGCATGTCGATGAAGCCCGGCGCCGCGACGAGCCCGCCGGCATCGAGCACCTCGTCGCCCCCTCTCGGGGGGATATCGCGGTCCACGCGGACCACCCGCCCTCCCTCGATCAGGAGGTCGAAGGCGCCGTCCACCCCCTCGGCCGGGTCGATGAGGCGCGCGCCCTTAATGAGCAACGGCATTTTCCACCCCCGGCTTTCGCGCCTCGTCCGCGCCGGAACCACCCTCGGCGGTAGCCGCCGCTCCGGTGGCGTTCCGCTGGCCCGCGAGAAGATAGAGAATCCCCATCCGGCAGGCGACGCCGTACTCCACCTGCTCGAGGATGACCGAGAACGGCCCGTCTGCCACGTCGGGCGACATCTCGACCCCCCGGTTGATGGGCCCCGGATGCATGATGAGCAGGTCCGGCTTCGCCCCCTGGAGGCGTTTTCGGTTGATGCCGTAGGTGTTGGCGTACTCCCTCGCGCTCGGGAAGGCGGCGCCCCCCCCGCGCTCGAGCTGTATCCGCAGGGCCATGAGGACATCGGACCACTCGATGGCCTCCTCGACCCGGGTCGTCACCCGCGCCCCGAGGCTCTCGGCCTCGGCGGGGAGCATCGTCCGGGGGCCGCAGATCATGACCTCGGCCCCGAGCTTGGCGAGGGCGACGATGTTCGATCGGGCGACCCGGCTCCGGGCGATGTCGCCGACAATCGAGACGCGAAGGCCCCCGAATTCCTTTTTGTGCTCCCGGATGGTGTAGAGGTCCAGAAGGGCCTGGGTGGGGTGCTCGTGGCAGCCGTCCCCGGCGTTCACGACCCCGCAGCGAAGCTCCCGGGCCAGGTAGGCCGGGGCCCCCGAAGCCGGGTGGCGGACGACGACGACATCGGTGGCCATCGCCTCGATGTTCCGGGCGGTGTCGCGCAGGGTCTCCCCCTTCTGCGCGGCGCTGACGGCCGCGGAGATGTTGATGACGTCGGCCGAGAGGCGTTTTCCGGCGATCTCGAAGCTGGTCCGCGTCCGGGTCGAGGGCTCGAAGAAGAGATTCACCACCGTCTTGCCCCGAAGGGAGGGGACTTTCTTGATCTCGCGCTCGTTCACCTCCCGGAACGAGTCGGTCATCTCGAGCAAAAAGAGAATCTCTCCCGGAGATAGATCCCGGATGGAGAGCAGGTCTTTTCGATGAAACGGTTCCGGCTTCATGGCGAATCCTCCGGGGCTGCGGGGTGCTCGTCGATATCTTTCCGAATATGGCGTTTCGCGAAATCGGGCGAATCCTGCACGACGATGGCGTCGCGCCCGTCGCTTTCCTCGAAGAAGACCTGGACCTCTTCGTCGGGCAGGACTTCCATGTTCCGGCCGACGAAATCCGCCCGGACGGGCAGTTCGCGTCCTCCCCGGTCCACGGCGACGGCGAGCAGGACACGCCCCGGCCGGCCGAAATTCACGAGGGCGGCCAGCGCCGCCCGGACCGTCCGGCCCGTGAACAAAACGTCGTCCACCAATACGATGTCTTTCCCCTCGCAGGAGAAGGGGATGTCTGTCTTCCGGAGCCGCCGGCGGGCTCCCCCCTCACGGTCGAGATCGTCGCGGTAGAGGGTCACGTCGAGCGCGCCCACGGGCGGGCGGACCCGCGCCAGCTCCTCGATGGTCCGGGCCAGCCTTTCGGCCAACGTCACCCCGCGGGTGCGGATGCCGACGAGGGCGAGCGAGCCCGGATCGCCTATCTGCTCGATAATTTCGTGGGAAAGACGCTTGAGCGTCCGGCGGAGCTGGTCGGCCCCGATCTCCTCACGCACCGGCCCGGCCCTCCACATTCGGATAAGCAAGCACATCCGGAGAGGCGAAAAAAAGCCTCCATTCCATCCGGATTGGAGGCCAGCATGCGCGTTTAATTTTCGGGCATTTCGCCCGATGTCGGGGGTTCATCCCGGCATCCTCCTTGGCCGTCTCTCAGGACGGCATTAAAGGTTGGAAGCCTTAATCTGTATTTCTTTTTCACTTCGCGGGCGGCGCTTTGTCGCTGCTCAACTGATTGGGAATCTAGCAGGCTTGCCCCGGCCGATCAAGGGGCTTGCGCCCGGCGGGGGGCTCGCACCCTGCGATCAAGAAGAAACCCTAGCGCCCGGCCAGAAAATCGATGGGGCCGCCGATCTCTCCGGAAGAGGCTTCCTCCCCGGAGGTGTCCTCCGCGGGCGGGTCATCTTCCGCCACCCTCTCCTCGAGCACTTCAAAAAGTTCGCGCACCGCCGCCTTCGACGCCCCCCGCCCGGCGAAGCCGAGGACCCGTATCCTCAGTTCCCGGCGCCCGAGGGTGATTTCCAGTTCGTCCCCCTCGGCGAGCTTTCGACCCGCCTTGACGGGCGCCCCCGCCAGGCGCACCCCGCCCCGGTCGATGAGGCTTCTGGCCGCGGATCTTCTTTTGACGAGTCTGCTGACGGTGAGAAACAGATCGAGCCGCACAGGGGATGGCGCCCGGCTACTTGATTTCCTTGGGGTCGGCAACGATGCTCCTGGTTTTCTCCACCCTCACCTCGAACTCGAGGCGAACCCTGTCCTCGTCCGTGACCAAACCGATCTTTTTTTTCTTTGGGGAGAGAGAGAATTCCTTGATGAGATCGGCGAAGCTGACTTTCCCGAGGTAGGAGTTGGGCAACAGGTAATTGTGCTCGTAGATATATAAATTCGTCGCCGGATCGGGATTGACGAATTCGCGGTGGATGCTCTGAAGCCCCTCGATATCGTCGATTCCGAGAAAGAGCTTGTCGTCCACCTTTAGCTTTTCGGATTTCCACCGCTCGTCCCTCCGGCTCGAGCCGTAGGTCCAGAACAGTTTTTCCCGCCCGATGACGTCCGAGGATTTGAGCAGTTGGACGGCGATGAGCTTAAAGGAGATTTGCTCGCGCACGTCGCGGAACAATGACGCGAAAGACTCTTTCTTCTCGGTGCGGTTGGCCTGCGGGTTGAAATCGATCTCGAGGAAGGCGGCGCGCTTGAGCTCGGAGATCCATTCGCGGCGGCGTTTCGCGCGCTTCTCCCTGAAAAGCCGGCCCCGGATTTTCCCCGATATCAGATCGAGGGTTGTAACCTTGCCCGGCCGTTTACTCTCAACGAGCAAAATATGATAACCCGCCCGCGTCCGTATCACCTCCCCCGTCTTGCCCACTGGCATTGAGAAAATTATTTTCTCGAACTCCGGGAAAAGCTCGCCTTTCTTGATGAAGCCCAGATCCCCCCCCCGGGCGGAAGCGGGACCCTCGGAAATCTTCTTGGCGATCGAGGCAAAATCCTTTCCGTTTCGTTTCACGCGCTTGAAGGCCGCACTCGCCTTGGCGCGCTGTTCCTCGTCCTCGTCCTTGGAGGCCTTCTGCGGCACCGGGAAGAAAATCTGGCGTATCCGCCTCGCCTCCCCTTTTCTGAACTGCTCGATATTCGCCTGATAGAAGTCGGCGATTTCCTGTTCGCTCACCGAAAGGCGAAAATTCACCTCCCGCCCCTCGACCTTTCTGATTAATATCGACTGGCGCATTTTCTCGCGGAAGGAATCGAGGGATTTCCCCTCCGCCGCGAGAAAGGAGCCGAGTTGATCCGCCTGAATACGGTTCCGGTCCAGCACCACCTGGATGGCCGTTTGAAGCTCCTTTTCCCTGACGGAGACGTCGATGTCCTTCGCCCGCTGCAATATCAACTTTTTCTCGATCAGCAGGTCGAGCGCGGCAAGCTCCATTTCACGGAGCCGGCTTTCGAGCTCTTTTCCGGTAAACTCGCCTCTGATCTTCTTGTTTTCGCCTTTGACGAAATCCTGGAGTTCGCTGAGAGTGATTATCTCCTCGTTGATTTTCGCGACGATGCGTTCGATGGTGATCGGCTTGGCATCCGCAAGGTGAGCACCCGCCGAGAGGAGTAGCGATATTGCGGCGATGCCGCTAGCCAGCCGCGCGATCATTTAAATTTCTCCAGTAATAGCGGATCTCGGATTTTTCCTTGAGCCCGGCGAGCCACCGCTTCAGGTTCTCACGGCTCTTTTTAGCCAGCAACTCGGATCGTATCTCTTCGCGGACGGCGCGGAAAGGCTGCATCCCACCCGAACGGGTCTCCGTCACCTGGAACAGATGAAACCCCGAGGAGGTTTGGACCACTCCGCTGATTTCGCCCTCCTTGAGGTCCCGAATCACCTTTTCGACCCTCTCCGGAAATTGACCCTCGGTGAAAAGCCCCATGTCCCCGCCCTTTTGGCTCTCGGGGCCGTGAGAAGCCTGACGCGCCAGGCGGGAGAAGGGCACCCCGTCCACGATCCGCCCCCGGAGGCGTTTGGCCTCTTCCTCCGAGCCGACCATGATCTGGCGAACGCGCCAGCGCCTGCCGATGCGGTAGCGCTTGGGATTCTCCCGATATACCCGAGTGACTTCCTCGGCTCTGATTTTGATATGGGAGTACACCTCCCTATCGAGCATCTGCTCGATTTCAAGCGTCTCCCGGAGCGCTTTTTTCCATTCCGCTATGTCAATTTCCTCCTCGCGGAGGATTTTGTCCAATTCTTCGGGGGAACCGTACTGCTCGGTCACCATCCGTACGAAGGCGCGAACCCTGTCCTCCTCGACAAATCCCCCCATATTGCGGGAACGCTGGAGGATGAGCCGGCGCTCGACAAGCTCCTCGACGATGGCCCGCCCGAGGTCCTCGTTTCCGCCGAAGACCTCGCAGCTCCCCCCCTTGACCATCATGGCGGTGCACATATCCTTGCGTGTGATCGGCGACCCGTTCACGACGGCGATAACCGAGGGGGAATCGCCCCCGGCCGTATTCGAATCGCAACCGGCCAGAAAAAGGGCCGGCGCCATAATCATGGCCCCCGCGAGTCTTCTCTTTCTCCTGCCGCCGGCGATCATTTAGGACCCTTTCCTTCCGGGAGGGAAGCCGCCAGCGGGGCCGCGGGGGCGGCTTCCTCCGCCCCGTCCTCATCGCCGGCCACCGCGCACGCCCCAAAGGTTTCGAGCAACTCCATTATATGATCGAAATCCTCGTCCCAGCTCCCCTTTATGGAGAGCTCAAAACTGTGGGTCCCGGTGAAAACGATTCCGGAGGTGGCCAGAAATGCGGCCGAGAGCTCATAGTCGCCCGGAAAGGTCTCGAGAAACACCTGTTTACCCTTCATGTGGAAGGTCTTCACCCCGCACCGGCGGCAGGCAAGCCGAAGCTCACCGAGTTGGAGGAGCCTCCTCGCCCGAACGGGCAGCGGCCCGAACCGATCGGCGAGCTCCCGGTCAAGTTCCTTCAACTCCTCGGGCGATGCCGCCGCAGCGGCCCGCCGATAGATCTCCAGACGCTCCGCCTGAGCCGGCACCCAGTCCGGCGGAACGGAACCAGCCACGGGGACGATTACCTCGGGCTCGTCGTACTCGACCGAGTCGCCCCGCGCCTCCTGGAGGACCTCCTCGAGCAGGCGGCAGTACATCTCGAAACCGACCTGGCCGATCCGGCCCGACTGCCGGTGACCCAGCAGATGGCCCGCCCCGCGTATCTCGAGATCGCGCGCGGCCAGCTTGAATCCCGCGCCAAGCTCGCTCAACTCCTCGAGCGCCTGAAGCCGCTCGCGGGCCTCGCGCGTGAGGATCTCGGTCCCCGGAACAAGCAGAAAAGCGTGCGACTGAAAGCGGTCGCGCCCCACGCGGCCCCTGAGCTGGTATAGCTGGGCCATCCCGAAGGTGTCGGCGCGGCTGATGAGAATCGTATTGACGGTGGGGATGTCCAGCCCGCTCTCGACAATCGCCGTGCACAGGAGGACATCGGCCTCACGCGAGATGAATTTCTCCATTACGACCTCGAGGGCCCCTGCCTTCATCTGCCCGTGGGCGACGAGGAGCCTCGCCTCGGGAACCGCGGTCTGGAGGAAGCGCTCCATCGCCGGAAGGCTCTGGACTCGGTTGTGGACGAAGAATACCTGACCGCCGCGGTCCATCTCCCGGCAGATGGCGTCGCCCACCACTTTTTTCGAGAGCCGCGAGATGTAGGTGCGCGGGGCGAGCCGGTGGCGGGGCGGGGTCTCGATGGTGCTTAGATCGCGCGCGCCCGACAGGGCGAGCTGAAGAGTCCTGGGAATGGGGGTCGCCGTCAGCGTGAGGACATCCACATTGACGCGCATTTTCTTGAACTTCTCCTTATGGGCGACGCCGAAGCGGTGCTCCTCGTCCACGATCAAAAGACCCAGGTCCTTGAAGACAATGTCTTTCTGGAGCAGGCGGTGGGTTCCGATAACGATGTCCACCGCGCCCGAGGCCATGCCATCGGCCACCTCGGTCTGCTGCTTCCGGGAGAGAAACCGGGAGAGCATCTCCACCCGGACGGGAAGAGACTTCATCCGCTCGCTGAACGTCTGCCAGTGCTGATGCGCCAGGAGAGTGGTCGGAACCACGAGGGCGACCTGGCGTCCCGAGGAGGTGGCCCGGGCCGCCGCCCGAAGGGCCACCTCGGTTTTTCCGTAACCCACGTCGCCGCAGACGAGCCGGTCCATGGGTTGGGGCTTTTCCATGTCCGCCAGGACATCGCGGATGGCCTGCTCCTGATCCCGGGTCTCCTCGAATTCGAATCCCGCCGCCACCTCGGCGTCCCAGGCGCCCTCGGGGCCGAACGACACCCCCTCGACAGAGCTGCGCTCTGAGTAGAGGCGCACCAGATCCCGGGCGATGGAGTGCAGCGCCTTCTTCACCCCCCGCTTGGTCTTCACCCATCGGTTCCCGCCCAGCTTGTCGAGCGCGGGGGTCTGGCCCGTTCCCCTGAAAATATGGACCCGGTCGATATCGTCCATCGGGACATAGAGTTTGTCTCCGCTCGCATAGGCGATGTGGAGGAACTCGTCCTGGCCCTCGATATGATCGAGGACCCGGGCGCCGAGGAACCGCCCCACCCCGTGATCGATGTGGACGATGAAATCATTCAACTTCAAGTCCCGAAGCCCCTCGCTGGCACGGAGCTTCGCGCCCCCGCCCCGCTCCCGGCTCCGCTCCGCAGGGCTCGCGAGGAGGTCCTCGGAACGGAAAAAAATCCGCATCTCCCCCGGGAGGCGAAAGCTCGAAGTCAGCCGCCCCTCGGCGATCACCAGCAGATCGCCCGCCTCGGCGGGATTCGACCCGGGTGGCAGGATCGATACGCCCAAATCGCGCTCCCTGAGAAGCGCCTGAACGCGCAGCGCCTGGGTTTTGTCGGCGGCGACAATGACGACCCGATCGCCCGCGGCGAGCCAGTCCTGGAGTTGGGCCATGAAGTTTCCGACCCGCCCCCGGACAGGAGTCAGGCGCTCGGCGGTAAGTGCTGGCGCACCGACTTCCGGCTCCTCTTCCCGGCCGGGACCTTCCAGGTCGGAACCTTCAATACTGGGAAGGTCGTCCAGCCCCAGCGGATCGAGCTCGACGAAAGGCCAAAGGGAAACGGCTTCCTCGACCTCACCGGGCCTCAGCCACATCCGCTCCGGCGGGTATCCGATCAGCCCGCGCTCGGCTGCGTGGGAGGCTTCCTCCTCGATATCGGCCCAGAGCCGGGCGGCGGCTTCGACGGCCGTGTCCGGCTCGAGGATCATCCAGGCCGCGTCCCCCGGAACGGCGTCGAAGAAAGTCCCCATTTCGGAGAGGAAGAAAGAGGCCAGCCCCTCCATACCCGAAAACTGGCCTTCGGCGTCGAGTAAATCGAGAAGACGCTCGATCCGGCTCTCCTGCTCGAGCGACCCGTCGCCCGCGCGCCGGAGCGCCGCCGCGCCCGCTTCCTTCTCTCCGGCGGCGAGGGTGAGCTCCCTGGCCGGAAAAATGTGGATTTCCGGCCGGGTGAGAAGTCCCCGCTGGGTCTGTGGGTGAAATTCGCGGAGGGCGTCGATTTCATCCCCCCTCAGATCCATTCGCACTGGGCGCTTCTCCTGGGGAGAATAGAAATCAATAATTCCGCCGCGGATGGCGTATTCGCCCGGGGATTCGACAATCGAGCGGCGCACGTACATCAGCGCCTCAAGCTCTCCAATCAGGCGTTCACGGTCGATTTCCTCTCCCTCCCGGAGGAGGAGGGAGCTGGCGCGAAGCCGCCCGGGAGGGGGGATCCGGCCGGCGAGGGCCTCTGGCGTGGTGAGGACAATTCCGTCCCCGTCCCCCGAAACGAGAAAATCGAGGGCGGCCATCCGCTCGCCCATCACCTCGCTTGAGGGAGAAATTCGCGCGTAGGGGTAGACGTCCCAGGCCGGAAAAACGTGGACCGGGACCTCCCTCTCGGCTCCTGCCTCGGGCCCTTCACCGCCGAGAAAGAACCGGAGGTTCGCCTCGATGCGGCGAAGGGTACGCAGCGCCGGAGCGACGAAGATCAGAGGCGCCTGCATACCGAGGGCGAGTTTCGCCATCCACCAGGCGATGGAAGCTTCATCGGCACCGCGTATGCGTACGCGCTGGCCGCCGGCAGCTTCACTGAAAAGGGATTTTTGCGAATTTGTCATGCGTCGTTGCAAGAGTGAATTTCGAAGAATTTGTTTGCGCGCTGTTTATGAGGCCTCGCTAACGAGCCGAACGCTAATCCGAAGCACTGACGGATGAGGCCTGTTGTAGCTCTACCATTTTATCGGTGATGACAAACTCGCGCACAACGTTCGAAGTCGTTTGCGGAAGAGAGACCACCCTATCGTTCAACAACACTTTTGTCCCGGCGGCGTTTCCCACCGTCAAAGTAAATCGGTCGCTCCCGCGCCAGGATTTTTCTGTCCCCTCGATGAGAAGAATCTCAATCGTCTCGCGCGCATCCACCTTCAGGCGCAGCCATGTATCCTCGAGAGCCTGAATCGTCAGACCGAGATTGCCCTCTGCCTTGGCCTGATCGATTTCGCTCACCGCCTCCTGTGGCGGTGAAAGCGAAGCGGAGTCAGCGGACTGAGGCTGCTCATTTTCTGACAATGATTTCAATGACTTATCGTCGACAGCCCCCGTGTCACCGGGAGCCGGGCCGCCGCCGGCGATTGAAATATTCTCAGGAGCGTTCATGGATATTTTTTCAGGAGTACTCCGGACGAGAGGCCTATCGCCGTTGGAACTGTTTCGTCCGCTCGAAGCGCTGTTGAAATTTTTCAACTCTTTGAGAGCGGGACCGGCCACCGCCTTGATTCGATCGGTGAAGCCGCCAAGCCTGCCGAAGCTCTCCGTCTTTCCGCGCACGAACCAGAGGAAAGCACCGCTCGCGAGGATAAATAAAATGACGGCGGTAACCGGCACCAGCATTGCGAATGGTTTCCGGGAAGCGTACGGAGAGAAAGTAATTTTCTCGCCGAGATCGTCGTCGATGTCTTCTGAGATGGCGCCTACATTCTGGTTGTAGCGGTGCACCGCCTCTTCATCGTCGACGCCGATGTGGCGTGCGTAGGCGCGAATGAAACCGCGGCAGATAGGAACTGCGGGAAGGCGATTAAACTCTTCGTTTTCGATCTTCTCTAGATAGAATGTGCGAACGCGCGTTGAACTGGCAACTTCCTCAATGGAAATTCCGCGTTCCTCTCGGTTACGCCGCAGGTATGTTCCGACACCGACCTCTTCGATAGACAAATTCCACTCCGCCATTTTTCATCCAAATGGCCCAGCTCGGGCGCGACAAATAAAACATAAAAGATAAACCTAACGAAAACAAATATATAGCCATTTAAAGCAACAGTCAATATTAAAATGATCGGCATAATTCTTTTTTCGGATGGGCCCAAATGTCTGGGGTCTCCTCATCGGCGCTCGAGGAGAGCGCGAATTCCCCGTGAAACATCGAGGATCGAGGGAGCATCAGAGTAAAATTTTGATTCCTGTAACCCTTTTCCCCACAATAAGATAGGTACCTTACTTAACGTGTGTGATGAAGTTGACATATCCTCGACATTGCCATGGTCGCTGCTGAGGACGAACGCATCACGCACCGGGTCGAGCCCCGCGATGGCCGCCTCCAGGAACCGGTTAACTCCCCCGACTACCTCGAGCGCGTCCTCAAAACTCCCCCGGTGGCCGACGACATCCGTTTGAAAATACTCGTATAAGAGCAGATCGCCCTCTCCGGTCAACCGGCCGAGCCGAGCACCCGCTTCCTCGGGCGAGAGCAAATCGATATCGAGCCCCGAGTCCACGAGAATCCGGTTCGTAAAATCCCGGTAGACGGCCTGTCCCCGTTTCAGTTCCGCCTCCCGCCGCAGCGGGTTCCCGGCGCTCTCCGCCATCACGGTGGTGACCGAGCGATGGCGTGTGCGGCCGCGTTCGAAAAACCGGGAGGTGTAGGCGTTGGCGAACCCGACCCGCGCGCCCCGCTCTCGGGCCTTGCGAAGAAGACCCTCGCGGGCGATCAACTCCTTGAGTTTCGTGTTGGGGTAGCCCTGAAGATGTCCGCCGGCCAAAGCCGGCGCATTCACGCCGGTGAAAAGCGAGGCGCCCCCGGTCGCGCTCTGCGGGGTGCCGGGGACGCCGAGGCAGGCGTCCGCCTCGATCAGGGCAAAGCCCCCCGGCGGCGCACCGCCGCCAAGACTGGCCAACGGCGCACCGCCGCCGCCAAGGCAGGCCAGCGGCCCGCTCTTGAGCGCGGAGAGCGGATTGCCGGGGCCGGCGGGGCCGAGCCCCAACCCGTCGACGAATACGAAAAGAACCGGCAATTTAAATGGTGCGGCCCGCGGCCCGCGCGAAGGGCTTGAGCTCCTCCATCAGCTGGGCGAATTTCTTGGGCTTGAGCATTTGCGGGCCGTCCGACATGGCGTTGGCCGGATCGGGATGGACCTCGATCATGAGCCCGTCGGCGCCCACGGCCACGGACGCCTTGGCGAGGATTCCCACGAACCGCCAGGCCCCGGCGGCGTGGCTGGGATCGACCGTCACCGGAAGATGGGTCTGCTCCTGGAGCACAGGTACGGCGCTGATGTCGAGCGTGTTCCGGAGCGCGGTCTCGAAGGTGCGGATCCCCCGCTCGCACAGGATTACGTTGGGATTCCCCTGGCTCATGACGTATTCGGCCGACATGAGATATTCCTCGATCGTGGTGGAGAGGCCGCGCTTTAAAAAGACGGCGTTCTTCACCTTTCCCACCTTCTTGAGCAGCGAGAAATTCTGTACGTTGCGCGCGCCTATCTGGAGGATATCGGCGTAGTCCGCGATGAGGTCGATGTCCTCGGTGTCCATCACCTCGGTCTGGATGGGCAGGCCGGTCATCTCGCGCGCCTCGGCCAGCAGTTTGAGCCCCTCCTCGGCCATGCCCTGAAAGCTGTAGGGAGAGGTCCTGGGCTTGAAGGCCCCGCCGCGAAGAACGTGGCCCCCGCCCGCCTTGACCGCTTCGGCGGACTCGAGAATCTGCTCCCTGCTCTCGACCGAGCAGGGCCCGGCGACCACGACCACCTCGGGGCCGCCGAACTTCACGCCCCGCACATCCACCACGGAGCGCTCGGGCCGCCCCTCCAAGCTCGCCAATTGATAGGGCTTGACGACGGGCATCACGTTCTCGACACCGGCCAGCACGCCGAGCGCCTCTTCCATGTTCTTGCCCCGCTCGTCGCCCAGGGCGGCGATGACGGTGCGCTCGACCCCCCGCATGACGTGCTCCGTACAACCCAGCTCCTGAACGCGCTTGACGGCCCCCTCGACCTCCTCCTCGGTGGCCCCTTTTTTCATCACGACAATCATCGTCTTCTCTCCTAACGGTCAGTTGTTGGTTCAAAAAAAAAACGCCACGGTTCGAGCCCCGTGGCAAAAGATATGTTTCGAATCGCCGGGGCGGGTCGGAATGCCCGTCCGCCGCCGCTTCGGGTCAATCAGCCGGAGGCGGCGCGCAGGCGGACGGGGATAAAGCCGAAGAAATATCGGCCCCTCCAAAGCCCCGCCTGAAAAGAATTCTCGCGCATGACCCAAAACCCCTTCAAATTTCACTCAAAAAGACGGTGAAAACTACCCCGGCGGGGGCGGCCCGTCAAGGCGCCAGCAGTCGGTCAGGTCAGGAAGCGGCGGGAATGAAATTTAGTGAAAATCACCGCTAGCCGCGGGATCGAATTTTCTTGGAGGAGACCCTCGCCAGCCGCCGCCGGTCTTTTCCGGAGGGGCGAAGCGGTTCCCCGCCCAGGACAACGCGCGTCGCTTCGAGCATCCGGCTCCCCCGCCTCCTCGCCCCTTCGGAGTCGGTGAAAACGAACCGCCCCTCGCGGGAGCGGAAGACCGCCACGTCTCCCCGCGCGCCGGGCCGCAGGGTGCCGATCTCGCCCTCCATCCCCAGCCAGGCCGCCGCGGTCTGCGTGCTGAGGCGAATCACCTCGCGGAGCGGAAACCCCAGGGCGATGAATTTGCTCAACAGGTTCGGGAAGTCGTACACCGGCCCGTTGATGCAGTGGGTGTGGAGGTCGGTGCTCAGGTTGCCCGGCATGAGCCCCTGAGCCATTGCGGCCTCGAGGGTGTCGAAGCTGAAACTCGCCCGCCCGTGCGCCACGTCCAGGAGGATCCCCCGGTCACGGGCCTCCCAGACCGCCCGGCGTACTCGCCCCCCCCGGTCGAGGATGCTCTCCCCCCTCCCGTGAAAAGCGTGGGTGAGGACATCGCCCGGCCTGAGCTTTTTGAGGATTTTCGGAAGCGAGTCGGGGGTGTCGCCCACGTGGACCATGAGCGGAACCCGCAGGGCGCGAGAAGCGTCGAGGGCCGCGTCGAGCGGCTTTCCCCCGCTTCGCTCGACCACACTCCGGCTGAGGCGCACCTTCATCCCGAGGAGCAGATCCCTGTTCGCCCGATAGCACTCCACGGCGTCCTCCACCCGGAGCGCCCGCATGTCGATGTTCTCGCCCAGATCGTCGATGAGGAGCCCGCCCGCCGAAATATTCAGGAAAGCGCGGGTGGTCATTCGCGCGGGCTCGAGGATTCCGCTCCTGAATATCGGGAAAGTCTGGGAGCCCGCGCTCCCCGTGTCCACCGCCGCCGTCACCCCGCGCGAGAGCATCGAGGCCTCGAGGTTCACCCCGTAGTGGCTCACCCCCTCGAAGAAATGGCAGTGAAGATCGACGAGCCCGGGCGTGACGATCCGGCCCCGGGCGTTCATGGTGGGCCTTCCGCGCGGCTCGATATGCGGTGCGAGGCGGCGGACGCGCCCGCCGCGAATCTCGATGTCCATCGTTCCCTCGAGATCCTGCGAGGGATCGACGACATATCCGCCGCGAATGATCAGATCGGCCACGGTGGTTCCTTCCCTTGAAGTTGGGTCCGGCGTTCCTCCGGAGCCTACTGCGCCCTTCCGGCTCCGGCAAACGCCCTCCCCACCAGCAAATTCACGCCCAAGCCTCAAACACATTAAACCTCGGACGCATTGACAGCCCGGCGGGCGCGGGCGGATCATGTCCTATCTACTCAAATTCACCAGTGGAGCCTGAAATGAGCCAAGGAACCGATGCCCCCCTGCCCTTCGATCTCACCGAGCCGCAGCAGATGCTCCGCAAGATGGTGCGCGAGATGGCCGAGCGCCACGTCGCTCCGCGCGCCGCCGAGATCGACGAGAGTGAAGCGTACCCCGAGGACATTTATCAGCTCTTGAAAGACCAGGGCCTCCTCGGCATCTTTTTGCCCGAAGAGTACGGGGGCGGGGGGATGGGATTCATGGGCGGCTGCATCGCCATCGAGGAGATCGCGCGTTTCTGCTCGAACAGCCCGATATTCATCGTCCTCAACATGCTCTCGAGCCGGGTCATCGACCTGAGCGGCACCGGGGAGCAGAAAAAACACTACATGACCGGCCTCGCCCAAGGAGAACTCAGAGGCTCGTACGCCCTCACCGAGCCCCACGCCGGCTCTGACGCCGGGAACATCCGCACCCGCGCCTCCCTCGAGGGCGAGGAATGGGTCATCAACGGGCAGAAGTGTTTCTGCACGGGCCCGGACAAGGCCGATTTCATCACCGTGGCCGCCAAGACGGATCCCTCGGCCGGCACGCGGGGGATCACCTACTTTATCGTTCCCACTGACACGCCCGGCTTCAGCGTCGGCCGCCACGAGCGCAAGATGGGCATGCGCGGGGTGGCCACCTGCGAGCTTTTCTTCGAGAACGCAGCCGTCCCCAAAGAGAACCAGATCGGCGAGCTGAACAGGGGCTTCCGGTCGGCCATGATCGGATTCAACCAGATGCGCCCGGCCATCGGCGCGCGCGCGGTGGGCCTCGCCCAGGGCTGCCTCGACTACGCTTCGGCCTACGCCAAGGAGCGCGAGGCCTTCGGGGTGCCCATCGCCCAGCACCAGGCGGTCCAGTTCATGCTCGCCGACATGTTCATGGACATCGAGGCGGCGCGGCTGCTCGTCTACCGGGCGGCGGCGCTGGTGGACGCCGGGAAGATCGGCAAGGAAAACGCCCGCTATTTCTCCACCGCCAAGACCTTCGCCGCCGACATGGCGATGAAGGCCGCCGTGGACGGGGTTCAGATTCTCGGCGGGGCGGGCTACATGAAAGATCACCCGCTCGAGCGGTTCATGCGCGACGCCAAGCAGATTCAGATCGTCGAGGGCACCAGCCAGATTCAGCGCATGATCATCGCCCGGAATTTGCTCGACCTTTAACCAACCCGGAAATTTCGCCATGACCCTCGCCGTCGATGCCGCCATGCCCTTCGCGCTCACCGGGGCGCATCATCTGCTCAGGGAGAGCGTGCGCGAGCTGGCCGAGCGCCACATCGCCCCGCGCGCGGCGGATATCGACGAGAATGAGGAATATCCCGAGGACATTTTCGGGCTGATGAAGGACCAGGGCCTCCTCGGCGTCTATTTGCCCGAAGAATACGGCGGCGCGGGGATGGGTGTTCTCGGCGCCTGCATCGCTATCGAGGAGATCGCGCGGGTCTGCTCGAACAGCCCGCTGTTTCTCTCCGTCTTCCTCCTCGCCACCCGCCCGGTCGTAATCGCCGGCAGTGGAGAACAAAAGCAAAGACTCCTCTCCGGCGTCGCCTCGGGCGAGTTGCGCGGGTCGTTCTCGACCACCGAGCCCCACGCGGGCTCGGACATCGCCGCCATGCGGACGAGGGCCACCCTCGAGGGCGGCGAGTGGGTCATCAACGGCCAAAAGAGTTTTTGCACGGGCTCGCCCCGCGCCGATTTCATCGTCCTCGCGGCGAAGACCGACCCCGGAGCCGGGGTCCGGGGAATCAGCCTGTTCATTATCCCCAGAGACGCACCCGGACTCGCCATCGGCCCGCCGTAGCCAAGGTGGGGCTTCCTGGGGATACCGCCAGCGAACGTTTTTTAGACCTCATCCGGGTACCGGGCCGAAAAATCCAACGCGAAGAGGACCCGGGCGTGCCGAACCGCCAT
>JAVEPB010000123.1 GCA_030922375.1 bacterium
AGTCCCAACGAGTTCGCATCATCGTGCCGGGCCCCTGGGGCCCGGCAGGCCGGAAAAGTCGCATAGGGCCCGGACCCGATATGGGGGCATGTCCAGTACCGAAAATCCTCTCATTCAGCATGGACCGACGTGAGGGGGGCACGTCAGTAACGGACTCGACCAGGACCCAGTTGTCAAATCAGCTTTCAATGAACATCAGCCTTGATCTTTCTTGCGGGACAATTGAGTGCGATCCAACACGGATTCGGCAGGTTCTCACCAACCTGATCGACAACGCGGTCAAGTACTCTCCCGATGGGGGAACGATCTCCATCAAGACCCAAAAGTACCCGGATGAGGTATGGGTAAGCGTGGAAGATACAGGAATTGGAATGCACCCCGATGAGTTGGAGGTTATATTCGAGCGATTCCACCAGCTCGAAAGCGGACACAAGCGAAGCACCGGTGGCCTTGGAATCGGACTGAGCCTCATCCGCGATCTCCTCGAACCCCATGGCGGACACATATGGGCGGAAAGCGAAAAGGGCAAAGGAAGCATTTTCACATTCGCGCTGCCGAGCACATCGATAGACCTGTCGGATGTTCCTGTCCAGGGAGTTGAGTTGGATGAGTTGAAAACTGGCGAGGAATTATTTCCCTGGACCGGGCGATCAATCCTGATCGTGGATGATGTGGATCATTATCATGATTACATGAGGCTTTTGATGGTGACCGCCAGCAGGTTAATTTCGGCCCACAACGGGCTTGAAGCCGTCGATTATGCCCGCCGGGAGCAACCCGACCTCATCCTGATGGATTTGCGAATGCCTGTGGTTGACGGTTTTGAGGCCATCAGACAACTCAAGGCGGATCCTCATACGAAAGACATCCCTATATTAGCGGTATCAGCCCAGGTGATGGAGGAGGACAAGGAGCGGTCACGTGAACTCGGCGCAGACGGATATGTGACAAAACCTGTGAATATAAAAATATTCAAGGAGGTGTTGAAAGACGTCCTCAACAAGAAGTAGCTCAACCTACCCACGGCCGATGCGCCCCGCGAAAGCCGGCCCTGCTATTTCGGGAACATCCCACCTCATCGTTTAATTTGCACGCTTCATTCCAGCAGCCAAGACCCGCTTTGGCGCCCATGCAGCCCAGGGCTACAAAAAAATTCCTTTCTAGGAGGCGGCTTATTTCGCAGGAATTGATAAGCGAGCGACTCAATTAAATTTTTTTAGAAATAGTTGCCCCTGATCCCGCCCGCAAAAATTCCATACATGGATTTAAGCCCAGAAAAAACCGGAGTCTTTCCGCTTGCCGTAGTTCAGCCATTCATCGAGGTGGATCAGGAAACGGTTGAAAACGGGGAGATTCTTCACCATCCACCTGGCGATGGAATGATGAAAGCCCTTGCCCTTGTTGAAGGGGCAGATCCTCATGCAGATGCTGCAGTTGGTTCCCGTCCGGAATTGGTAGGTACGGCACTTCTCCGCGTTGAGGTACCACTTCAGCACCCCGTGACTATTGGAAATGTTGTGGCCCTCGGTCGTTCTGGGCCCAGTGGGGGCGGCTCCGGCGGGGCAGCGCTTGGCGCATTTCTGGCAAACATCGCAGAACTCCAGGACCCCGAAGTCGACGTGATTTTTTTTCCCGGCGAGAGGCAGGTCGGTGATTACCTTGCCGAGGCGGACCCGGGGCCCGAACTGAGGCGTGATCACAAGCCCCATCCTCGATGGCTGTCCCAGGCCCGCATCCACCGCCAACGGAACGTTCATGGCCGTGTCGTTGAGGCTGGGGATCGCCTGGTAGCCCAGGCTCTTGATGTAGTTGGCCACGGAACTGATCAGCGTGCACATCCGGGAGTAGGAGCGGTGGCTCTCCGTCAGCATGGTGGCCGCCGGGGCCGTGGCCACCATCTCGTAATCCATTTCGACTCCGAAGACGATCGCCTCGCGGCAACCCTCGGGAAGCTCGACGGGCGGGTTCGGGTCCCTGCCCTGGAAGGAATGATTGGTGTAAATCCACCTCTCATCGAGCTCGGTAAAACCGACAAGATCGGCCCCGAAGTAGCGGGCCACTTTTTCAACCTCCTCCCGCATCCGGGCCGGCTCACCGGCGCGGTATTTCCCCACGTCCTTGGGAATGCCCCGGTCGCCCTCCTGGAGGTTCCAGGAGGTGAGGCCCGAGCCCTCGAAGTCGAGGCCGGAGGCGAAGCCCTTGGTCATCGGGCTGCTTCCGGCCCAGACGGCGTATTCCCGGTGGCCGAAGCCCTTGTGCCCTTTTTCGATATGTTTTTTGATGGCCCCTTTGTTGCTGGTCGAGATGTGATTGAGATCGGGGTCCCACTCGCAGCGTCTTGATGCCGTATTTTTTTGATTGAACCTCTTGTAGCTCTCAAGAACCTCGTAATTTTCGGCCATGGGAGATCCCCTCGCGCAGGATAATGCTTTCCCGAATATAGCACCGGCGGCGCAAATGGGTAGCGGACCCTAGAATGGCGAATTACGAATCAAGCGAAAAGGAATTTTGGAAGAAGGACAAGTCAAAAACACGGCCCCAAGGGATTATGAAATGAGGCCGGATTGACCGGGGAGGCACACTGACGAGCAAAATGAACTTAGCGGGAGGCTCGGACCGCTACCAACCCACCCGCCCTGAAGCGCGTAATCTGGCTAGAGGAGCGCCGCGACCGAGGCGGCGGCTCTGGCCCCGGCTTCCCGGAGGCGTCTGGCCCCGGCGCCGATCTGTTCGCCCGCCTGCCTGAGCCTCTCGGCCAGAGGCGTACGCTCCGGGCAGAGATCGAGGACATGACGATTCCGCCGCGCCTGCTCTTCGAGGTATTGGTTGTGTTGACCCGGATAGTACATGCACATAATCCGTGCCCCTTTTCACACGATACTTATGAGGCGCCTTGAAGTTCTAGGTCGCGCCTCTCTCGAAACCACTCGGAGCTATGCTAATCGTACCCCAAAACACCTTGCCTCGGGGAAGGAAATCACTTGGCAAAAGCCCAAAAAACAGACCTAAAAACAGACAAGGCCAGAAAAAGCGCGGTTCAGAAAATTCACGTTCTCCCTCTAACCCATTGAATTTATATGGTGCCCGAGAGAGGATTTGAACCTCCACATGCCGAAGCACACTAGAACCTGAATCTAGCGCGTCTACCAATTCCGCCACTCGGGCACAGGAAGCGTATATAGGAAGCCCGGCCTATAATGTCAAGGTGACCGAGCGACAAGGTCGCTCGGTCCGGTCGGTTTCACTTTCAGAACACTCACCCCGGGCGAGAGATGTCTCATTCCAATTTATCTCCAGGCACTTTGATTATCTACACCCGGGTGGATTGCCATCTTTGCGATGAGGCAAAGGCCGAGATTCGCGCCCGGCTCGGGGAGATCGAAATCGAGGAGATCGACGTGGACTCGGACCCCGCCCTGACCGAGCGCTTCGGCGAGGAGGTCCCGGTGGGATTTGTCGGGAGCGAGAAAGCGTTCAAATACCACCCCGACATTCGAAGGCTGAGGCGGCTGCTCAAAAACGCCCGGCGGGGAGACTAACCGACCGGTGGCGCTTCTCGCCTTCTACGGGATGGTGGCCGCAATCTCGCTGTCGGGGGTGATGGCCCCCGGCCCCATCACCGCCCTCACCCTCGCCCGGGGCCGCCGGGACCCGCTGGCCGGCCTGTGGATTAACATCGGCCACGCTATCGCCGAGACGCCGCTCATTCTCGCCCTGGTGGCGGGGCTGGGGCCTTTTCTCGAGTCGCCCGCCATTTACCGGGGAACTTCGATCGCGGGCGGCGCGGTGCTGTTCTGGATGGGTGTGAACCTGATCAGGCGGCGGGGCGGCGGCGGGGAAACCGCCCCCGAGGACCTGAGGGGCCCTGTGCTCGAGGGCGCTGCCATGACGGCCTTCAACCCCTATTGGATGCTTTGGTGGCTGACGGTGGGAGCCGGGCTCATCGCCCGCGCCCAGGGGTTTTCTTCCGAAGAGCGGGCGATCTCGCCGGGGGCGATCGTCTTCGGCATGGTGGCCCTCCACCTCGCTTGCGATCTGGCCTGGGGGACTTTTCTCTCCTGGGCGGCGCACCGGAGCGGCGAAGGGCTCAGGGCCGAGTGGTGGGGGCGCATCGAGGCGGGATGCGGAGCGGCGCTCATCGCCTTCGCCGCGTTTTTCCTCTACGAGGGAGTTTGGGCGGGGCCGGGTTGAGGCGTTTCGGCGAGGCGTTTTTTCCCCACCTCGATGTCGGCGCGGATTTGCCGGACAAGCTCATCGGGGCCGGAGAATTTTCTCTCCTCACGGAGGCGCGAGACGAATTCGACGCGAACCCGCTCCCCGTAGAAGTCCCGCCCGCCTTCGAGGAGGTGGGCCTCTACCGTGATTTTATTTCCCCCGAAGGTGGGCCGCTCACCGATGTTCGTTACCGCCGGAAGCGGCGCGCCCGTCCGCCCGCCGATTCGGAACCAGCAGGCATAGACGCCGTTCGCCGGAACCAGAACGGGGGGATATTCGACGTTCGCCGTGGGCACCCCGATCCGCCGCCCCCGGCCGTCTCCCTCGATAACCGGCCCCTCGATCACGTGATGACCCCCGAGAAAGCGCGTCGCCTCCTCGACCTCCCCCGCGAGCAGGAGTTTCCGGATGGCCGAGCTGCTCACCCTCTGTCCTCCGGAGATGAACGCTTCAATCTCGCGCGTCTCGAACCCGAGCCGCTCCCCCTCGCTCCGAAGGAGAGCGACGTTCCCGGCCGCACCCTTCCCGAAATGAAAGTTGAAGCCGACGAAGACGAGCCCGGCGCGGATTTTCTCGTGCAGGATGGACCGCACGAACTCACCGGCCTCGGTCCCGGCCAGCTCGGCCGTGAACGGCTGGACAACGACCATGTCAACGCCCTGGGTCTCGAGGCGCGCCAACTTCTCCTCGAGCATCGTCATCAAGGGAGGGCGCCGCTTGGGGGCGACGATCGAGAGGGGATGGGGGTCAAATGTGAGGATCGCGCTCCGCCCGCCCCTTTCGCCGGCGGCTTCCCTGATCAGGCGGCAGATGTGGCGGTGCGCCAGATGAACGCCGTCGAAATTCCCGATGGTCAGGACGGTGGGCCCGTCCCCGGAGGGCATCGAATCGACGCCCCGGATTATGTCCAATGAAAGAGTTCCCCAAATATGAATGGGCCGGACCCGGCGCTTCCGCCGGAGGACCTATTATTAACAGAGCGGCTCGGGCCGCCGCAAGAAAAGCCGCTTCCGGGCCGCACGAGCGGAACCCCGACCGTCTAAAAGAAGTAGAAATACACCCTGGCGCTTTCATTGCATAGTCCACGCCCTTTTGAGTAGGATGATACGGGTTCGGAAGGCCACAACGAACACCGGTTTACAAATGACTGCCGGGCCGCGTTCACCCGCGGCTTTAACCTGCGAGCCTAGTGCGGCCGCCTCTTTTTACGATTTTAATGGAAATTCACGGGCCCTATGAAAAAACCGAGATTCGTTTCACTCATACGATTCGCCGCCGCCCTGTTTATTTTCCCGATGGCCGCCGCATGGGGGGCGCCGGCGCCCCTGGTCCCGGAGGCCCCGATAACCTCGGAGCCACCAATCAAGAAGCTCTACTTCGAGCGGCCCAGCGCGCCCTCCACGGCTCCCTCGGTATCGGGCCGGCGCCTGAAAATTTCCCTCCGCGAGGCCGTCACGCTGGCCCTCGCGCGAAATTTCGACATCACCATCGAGGCCCACAACCCCCGAATCCGCGAGCGGGAGGTGGTTGAGCGGGAATCCGTCTTCGACTCCGCATTCACGTCCGAGGTCAGCACCGAAAAAACGAGGACCGACACCCCGAGCAGCCTTCTCGCGAGCGGTGGCCAGCAAACCTCCAGTGAACAGACAGTCTCCGCCGGCATCGAGAAGAAGCTCGTCACCGGCGCCGAAATATCTCTCGTCTTTGAAACGGTGCGGGAGAACTCGAACTCCCGCCAAAAAACCATCAACCCGGACTTCGACTCGAGCCTCACCCTCTCGATCTCACAGCCTCTTCTCAAAAACTTCGGCGTCGACGTCAACAAAGCCGAAATCCGGGTGGCCACTTTCTCGCTGGACCAGTCCCTGCTCCTCTACCGCGACCGCGTGATCTCGGTCATCGACAGCGTGGAGCAGGCCTACTGGGACCTCGTGTTCTCCATCTCGAACCTCGCGTTCCAGCGAAAATCGCTGGAACTCGCGAAGGACCTTCGCCGCCGCAACCGGATTCAGGTCGATGTGGGCACGCTCGCTCCCATCGAAATCCTCGAGGCAGAGGCCACCGTCGCCCGCCGGGAGGAGGAGGTCATCGTCGCCGAGCGCCAGGTGAAGGACCGCGAGGACGCCCTGAAAAAACTCCTGAACGTCTCGGACAATATTTCCTCGTGGGGACTACGGATCATCCCTTCCGACCAGGCTCAATTCTCGCCGGTTCGGGTCAAGGAATTGACCTCCACGATGGAAGCCCTTAAAAGGCGGGCCGATCTGCAAAACGCGAAGATCGAAATCGAAAAGAGCCAGATCAGGCTCAATCGCGACCGTCAGAACCTTCTCCCCGAACTCGACCTGTCCGCCAGCGCATCCAATCAGGGGGCGGAGAAAACTTTCGGAAAATCCATCGACCGCGAATCCGGAAACAAGGGCTACACCTTAGAGGGCGGTCTCTCTTTCCGGCTTCCCCTCGGAAACCGCTCCGCGAAGGCAAAGTTCGACAAGGCGCGCCTCCAGCTTCAGCGCGCCAACTCCTCGTTCGCCCGGCTCGAACAATCGATCATCGAGGAAGTCCGTCGAAGCGTGCGGCGGGTGCGCACCGACACCAAGCGCATCGAGGCCACCCGCCTCGCCCGGCGGCTGGCCGAGGAGCGGCTCGATTCCCAGGAGAAAAAATTCAAGGTCGGCCTCTCCACGAGCCGGGACGTCCTCGAGGACCAAGAGAGCGTGGCGAACGCGCTCACCAACGAGGTCCAGGCCCTCGTCGATTACAATAAAAGCGTCGCCCAGCTGGGACGCGCCACCTATACCACCTTCAAGCGATTCAAAATCAAGCTGGGCGACCCCCGAAAAGGCGTGCCGGGCGAAAAACCATGATTCCACGGATCATGGCGCTCGATTACGGAGAAAAAAGGGTCGGGCTTGCCCTGAGCGACCCGCTGGGCATCACCGCCCAGCCGCTCGAGACGATCAGACGCGAAACCGACGCGCAGGTGGCCTCCGAGATCGAGGGACTCGCCAAGGCCCACGAGGTCGAGCGTGTGATAGTCGGCCTCCCCCTCAACCTCTCGGGCGGCGATTCGCCCCAGACGAAACGAACCCGCCGGTTTATCTCGCGGCTCAGAAAGCTCTTGAACATCAAGGTCGAGGCCTGTGACGAGCGGCTGAGTTCTTCGGAGGCCGAGCGCGCCCTCGTCGAGATGGATGTGCGGCGAAGCCGCCGCAAGGAGCGTCGCGACACCATCGCGGCCCAGCTCATTCTCCAGGGCTACCTGGACCTCAAGAGCACGGCGAGACCCCGCCCTTGAGCGAAGGCGGACCTGCCGGCCCGAGGGACGATATCCCTCCCCCCTCTTTTTTCGGCGGAAAACTCCGCCGCCTTTTTTTCGTCGCCGCTTTATCGACCCTCGCCCTCGCCATCGCCGCGGGAGGGGGGTACTGGTATATCGAGCGGGATTTCGACCTTCCGGCCGCCCCGCCGGGGAAGAAAAATATTATTTTCAGGGTGAAGCCCGGAATGGGCCTCGGGAAAATCTCCCGGGCCCTCGGGGAGCGGGGACTCATCCGCAGCCCGGACCTGTTCCGGCTCCAGGCCCGTCTGCACGGCGGCGCCGGCCGGATTCACGTGGGCGCATACCTCCTCAGCCCATCGATGACTCCCCGGCATATCTACAGGGACATCACCGAGGGCCGGGTGGCCCAGCGCGCCCTTACCATTCCCGAGGGGTACAATCTCCGGGAAATCGCCTCGGCCATCGAAAAAGCCGGCTTCGGCTCCCGGCGAGAGGTCCTCGCGCTGGCCGCCGATTCCGCCTTCCTCGCCTCCCTCAAGATTCAGGCGGCCTCGCTCGAGGGCTATCTGTTTCCCGATACCTACCGCTTTCCGCTGGAAACCAAGCCGCGGAAAATTCTCGCCCGCATGGTGGACACCCTTCGGCGGAAATTCGGCCCCGAGCTGCGCCGCCGGGCGGCCGAGCGGAATCTGACCTTTCACCAGACACTGACCCTGGCCTCGATCATCGAAAAAGAAACCTCGGTGGAATCCGAGCGCCCGCTGGTCGCCGCCGTGTTCGTGAACCGCCTCCGGCGGAAGATGCGCCTTCAAAGCGACCCCACTGTCATTTACTCCCTGCCCCACTTCGATGGAAACATCCGCCGCCGGGACCTGACCTACGATTCCCCTTACAACACTTACCGCTACAAAGGATTGCCCCCCGGCCCGATAGCCAATCCCGGTTTCGCCTCCATCCGGGCGGCCCTTCACCCGGCCCCAGTGGACTATCTCTATTTCGTCGCCACCCGGCAGGGGGGGCATAAATTCTCGCGCTCCTACAGGGAGCACCAGAGCGCTGTTCGCCGCTATCAACTTCGAAAAGGGAAGGTTGACCGGTAATTAGCGGAAATGGCATGATTTAGCGGAAATTGGCGGCAGTTGCGTTTCATTTATATTTGGCGTAGCCGGATGCCTTGACGGCCTGCACCCCGCCCCGAACCTCGCATCCACACCCCACATCCGGCCGGCGCCCGGGCGGAGATTGACACCAATGGCGAGCAACCTACTTCTGGTGGACGAGAGCCCCCTGATTCATCGCGTCGTGGAGTTGACGATGGAGGGGCGCGATATATCCGTCTACTCGGCCGAGGACACCGAAGAGGCGTTGACCCTCGCCCGGAGTCTCAAGCCCGATTTCATCTTGGCCAGCACGAAATTCAAGAGAAACAGCGGGTTCGATCTGTGCCGCGCCCTCAAGGAGGACGCCGATCTGTCCGCTATCCCCGTCCTTCTTCTCGCCAGCGCCAAGGAGGAAGTCACCGGCGATGAGGCCGTCGCGGTCGGAGCCATCGGGGTACTCACCAAACCCTTCGAGCCCGAGAGCCTGCTCGCAGAGGTCGAAAAGGCGTTGGCCGGGCCGAGCGGCGGCGATGAGACCGCAGCGGCGGCGGAGCCCCAAGCGGAGGAACCCCTCGCGGAGGGTGAGGAGAATATTTTCGACGAAATCGAGGTACCCTCCGAGCTGGACGAAGAGGCGGGAGCCGAGGACGCTCCGCTCGATTTCGAGGATATGGACGAGGATCTCATGGACGAGAATCTCGGCGAGGATGTATCCCTCGAAATTCCGCCGCCCGAAGCCGGAGGAGCCGCCGCCGAGGAAAGCGCCCCCGATGCGCCGGCGGAAACCGTATCTCCCGCCGACGAGGAGGAAGACCCTCTGGCGGATATGGGGCTGGATGAATTCCTGGATGAATTCGACGAAGGCGAAGAGGAGAGCGCCGATGAGGTTTCGGGCGAGGAGTCGCTCGACCCCGCCCAATTGGCGATAGAAGACACCCTCGCGGACGATTTTGCCGCCATCGGCGAGGAAAACGAGGAAGCCGGCGCCCCCGAAGTTGGCGACTCTGAAGCTGGAGCCCTCGAGGCTGACGCGGGCGAGGCCGCTCCCTCAGCCTCGGACACCGCCCCGGAAGCCGACCTGGATGAAGATATCGATGCGACCCTTCTGGCGGCGGAAAACGCCCTTGCCGATGAACTCGAATCCCTGTCCAAGGGTGATGCGTCTCCAGAGGACGACTCTTCGACGGTACCCGAGGTCGAATCCTTGTTGACAGATATGGACGACCCTCCCGGTTTGGAGGAGGCGGAAGCCGAACTCGCCGCCCTGCAATCCGAGCTGGCAGCCGACTTCGAGGCGCCCAATGATGTCGACGAGGGTGGCCTCGAGCACCTGGCAGACGATCAGGTCCAGGCGGCCGAGGAGGAACTCGCCTCGCTTCAGGAAGAGCTTTCGGATGAGACGGTGGCCGAGCCCGCCGCTCCGGATGCCCAGGCCGCCTCAGGGACTACCGATTACGGAACCTCCCCCATCGAGGCCGAGCAATTTCTCGATGAAATGGAGTTTCGCGAGCCGGGCTCTCTTGAAGAAGACACCGGGGAAGCAGAGGCGGCCGGGGAAACCGGCGGGCTCATCTCCGAGATCGACAGCGAATTCGAGAGTGCCCTTGAGGAGCCCGCTCCGGAATCCGAAGCCCTTCCCGGGGAGGCCATGGACGCGGAAGACGACCTCTTAGACGAGGCGTTCTGGGAGCAGCTCGAAATCGAGGAGGAGTCCGAGCATGAATCGCCGCCCGAATCGCCCGAAATTTTCGCTATCCCCCACGAAGAGAAATTTGACGAAGAGATAACTGATTCGGCCCCCGCCCTCGATACTATTTCGGAGGAAGAGGACGCGGCCCCGGCCCTCGAAACCATTTCGGAAGAAGAGGACGCGGACACCGCTTTCGAGGAAGAGCTTATCTCTCCGCTTCCGGAGGATTTCCCTCTCGCCGAGGCCGATGAAGCGGCGCCAGTTTTAGAGGCCTCCCCTTCCGAGGATGCTGAGGGCGATGACCTCGCCACCGCCGGCATTCAGAAAAGCCTGGAGCGAACCGTCGAGGCGATTGTCCCTGCTCTCCTCCGGCGAATCGAGACCATGGTCGTCGAACAGCTTCCCGATATGGTCGAAAAAATCGTCATCCGTGAAATCGAAAAAATCAAACGCGGAGAATAGCTTTTGTTAGAACCCCGCTACGACCCGAAAGCGGCGGAAGACCGGTGGTACGCATACTGGCTGGAGAAAAACTACTTCCACGGGAAAGCGGACGATAGCCGCGAGCCCTACGCCATCGTCATTCCCCCGCCGAACGTCACCGGCTCCCTTCACATGGGCCACGCCCTAAACAACACCCTTCAGGATATCCTCGCCCGCTGGAAGAGGATGAAGGGGTTCAATGTGTGCTGGATGCCCGGCATGGATCATGCCGGGATCGCCACCCAAAACGTGGTTGAGCGTCAGCTCTCCGGCGAGGGTCTGAACCGCGAGGAGCTGGGCCGCGAGGAGTTCGTCAAGCGCGTCTGGGGCTGGAAAAAGGAGAGCGGCGGCACCATCATCCGCCAGCTCAAGCGGCTGGGCGCGTCGTGCGACTGGGAGCGTGAGCGCTTCACCATGGACGAGGGCCTCTCGCGGGCCGTCCGCGAGTCCTTCGTCCGCCTCTACGAAGAGGGGTTGATCTACCAGGGCGACTATCTGGTCAACTGGTGCCCCCGCTGCGGAACCGCGGTCTCAGACCTCGAGGTGGAGTACGAGGACCGCGGCGGCCACATGTGGGATTTCCACTATCCCCTATGGGAGGGAGGCGAGGGCCTCACCATCTCCACCACCCGGCCCGAAACCATGCTGGGCGACACCGCCGTCGCGGTTCATCCGGACGATGAGCGCTACAAGCCCCTCGTCGGCCGGATGCTCCGCCTGCCGCTCCTCGACCGGCGGATTCCCGTCATCGCCGACTCGTTCGTCGATCCCGAGTTCGGCTCCGGCGCCGTCAAGGTCACCCCCGCCCACGATCCGAACGACTACGAGGCCGGGCTCAGGAACGATCTTCCCCAGATCAACATCCTCAACCCGGACGGCTCCATCAACGCCAACGGCGGGGCCTACGAGGGCATGGACCGCTACGAGGCCCGGAAGCGGGTGGTCGCCGATCTCGAAAACCTCGGGCTCATGCGCGGGGTCAAGGACCATTCGCACTCGGTGGGCGAGTGCTATCGCTGCGCCACCGCGATCGAGCCCTACCTTTCGAAACAGTGGTTCGTGCGCACGAAACCGCTCGCCGAGGAGGCCATCCGCGCCGTCAAGGACGGGCGGATTCGCATCGTCCCCAAGCAGTGGGAAGCCACCTATTTCGAGTGGATGATGAATATCCGCGACTGGTGCATCAGCCGCCAGATTTGGTGGGGCCATCAGATTCCGGCCTGGCACAACGATGAGACGGGCGAGATCGTCGTCTCACGCGAGGACCCCGAGGACCCGAAGCTCCGGCGCGAGACCGATGTCCTCGACACCTGGTTCAGTTCGGCGCTGTGGCCGTTCTCGACGTTCGGCTGGCCGGACGAAAACCGCGACCTGGACTACTTCTACCCCACCTCGGTTCTCGTCACCGGGTTCGACATCATCTTCTTCTGGGTGGCCCGGATGATCATGTCGGGCCTCAACTTCATGGACGATGTTCCCTTCCGCGACGTTTACATCCATGCCCTCGTGCGTGACGAGCACGGCCACAAGATGAGCAAGACGCGGGGCAACGTGGTCGACCCCCTCGATATTATCGAGAAGTTCGGCACCGACTCGCTTCGCCTCACGCTGACGGCGATGGCCGCTCAGGGCCGCGACATCCGCCTCTCGGAGGAGCGCATCTCGGGTTTCCGGAACTTTTGCAACAAACTCTGGAACGCGGCCCGCTTCACCCTGATGAACATGGGCGAGGCGTTGCCCGACATGCCTCCGCGCGGAGAGCTCTCCCTGGGCGACCGGTGGATACTCAGCCGCCTGAACGATGTGACCCGGAGGGTGGACACCGCCCTCGAGGAATACCGCTTCAACGACGCCGCCCTCGCCCTCTACCAGTTCACCTGGCACGAGCTATGCGACTGGTACATCGAGGTCATCAAGCCGGCCCTGATGGCGGAGAGCGGCGGAGAGGCGAGCAAGGCCGTCCTGGGCCGCGTGCTCGAGCGCACCCTTCGCCTTCTTCATCCCATCGTTCCCTTCATCACCGAGGAGATCTGGCAGAAACTCCCCGGCCGCGAGGGCGAGAGCGTCATGAGCGCTCCCTGGCCCGTACCCGAGCCCGATTGGGACGATCAGGCGGCGGAAAAAGATTTTGAATATTTGTCCGGCATACTGGGCAGCATCAGGAACATCCGCGGCGAACTCAACATTTCGCCCAAAAGAGAAATCACACCCACTATCCGTCCCGGAGACAAGACGGAAAAAAATCTCATCGAAAATGAGTTGGAATGGTTCCTTCGGCTCGGAAACATCAGCGGCGACATCGTTATCGGCACAGGCGCCGAACAGCCCGAAGCTTCAGCGTCCGCCGTTTTTGGAAACACAGCGTCCTTCGTTCCCATCGCAGGTTTGATCGACGTGGATGAGGAGATCCGCCGGCTCGAAAAGCAGATCACCGACATCGCCAAGACCATTGGCGCTCTCGAAAAGAAGCTCTCCAACCCCAATTTCATCGAGCGGGCGCCCGAGGAAGTCGTCGAAAAGAACCGCGGCGCCCTGGACGAAGAACGCGGCCGGGAGCAAAAACTCCAGGAGAGCCTCTCCCGCCTGATGGAACTCAAAAGCTAGATGGCCGGAACCCGCGCGCCCGCCCTCGCCTGGCGTCTCGAAAAAGTCGGGCGGGTGGACTCGACCAGCGATCTCGCGCTAGCGCGCGCCCGCGAGGGCTCCCCAGAGGGCCTTGTCATCTGGGCCGAGAGCCAGGAAAGGGGCCGGGGCCGACTCGGCAGGTCATGGACATCCCCTCCCGGCTGCGGGTTGTATTTTTCGGTCCTGCTCCGCCCGGCGGTTCCGGGCGCGCATCTGGCCTCGTTCAGCCTCGTCGCCGCTGTGGCCATGGCCGAGGGGTTGTCCGGCGTCTGTGGCCTGGCGATCGGCCTGAAATGGCCCAACGACCTCAGAATCGAGGGGAAGAAGGTGGGCGGAATTCTCCTGGATTTCGAGCCCAGGGGCGGAAAACGGCCGGCCGTCGTCGCCGGAGTCGGAGTCAATCTCAGGACTCCACCCGGGGGGTTTCCTGAAGAGTTCGCGGAGCGGGCCACCTCGCTCGAGGGAGCGGGTTGCCGCCTCCCGGAGGAGGGTGAAATGATCGGGGGGCTTCTGGAGCGCCTTGAGCAGTGGTACCGGACATTTCTCGATTCGGGCTTCGGGCCCGTCCGGGAGCGCTGGGAGGCACTCTCGGACGGGATCGGTAGCCGGGTTTCGGTCCCGCTGGCGGGCGGGCTCGCCGAGGGGAAGGTGGCCGGCATCGACGCGGCCGGCCGGCTCCTCCTCGACACCGGCGGCGGAAAGTTGCTTTCCGTGGACGCGGGGGAGATTATCGAGTCATGAGCACCCATCTTCTGGCCATCGACGTGGGAAACACCGAGACCGTCATCGGTCTTTTCGGGGGCGAGAAAAAAGAAGCGAGCTGGCGGCTGGGCTCGGTCGCCCGGCGGACCTCGGACGAGCTGGCTATCCTGATCGAAGGGCTCTTTCGCCTTTCAGGCTTCGAGATGTCCATCGTCGGGCGCGTGGCGATCTCGAGCGTGGTCCCCCCCCTCGGCCCGACGCTCGAGGAGATGTCGATCCGCCATTTCGGAGTGGCCCCCCTGCTCGTCGGACCCGGCACCCGGACCGGGATCGTCATCAAATACGACAACCCCCACGAGGTGGGCGCCGACCGGATCGTCAACGCCGTGGCGGGCTTCCACTTTTACGGCGGTCCTCTCATCATTGCGGACTTCGGCACCGCCATCACGTTTGATGCGATTTCCTCTGCGGGGGAGTATCTTGGGGGCGCGATTTCTCCGGGATTCGGGGTCGCGCTGGAGGCGCTGGTGGAGCGTGCGGCGAGGCTTCCGCGCATCGAGCCCTCGGCTCCGTCCTCGGTCATCGGAAAAAATACGGTCAACAGCATTCAGGCGGGCATGTTTTTCGGTTATAAAGGATTGATTAAAGGGATTGTAGGGCGAATGAAACTTGAACTCGGAGATATCACCCAGGTGGTGGCCACTGGAGGCCAAAGTCTTCTTTTTTCCGGCGACGAGGAAATTTTCGACCACATCAACCCGGATCTCACTCTCATCGGGCTTCGATTAATCGCGGAGCGAAATCCCTAGGCGTCTCGCCTCCCGGGATTCGCCAAGGTTTTTTGCCCTGAACCATAAGGTAGGCATCGCGTGTATCTTGAATATTGGGGTTTAAAGGTTCCTCCTTTCGAGAATCTTCCGAACCCGGATTTTCTCTACTTTTCTCCCAAGCACGAGGAGGCGCTGACCCGTCTCATCTACGCGGCCCAGGGGAGAAAGGGGGCGGCGATGCTGACGGGCGACGCCGGCATGGGAAAAACCACCCTGACGCGCGCGTTTATCCGCCAGCTCGATTCGAAGCGCTTCGATGTCGGCCTGGTCGCCAACCCGAGCCTCGAGCCCGTCGATTTCATCAAGGAGATCCTCTATCAGCTCGATGTCCAGGAGGACACAAACTCCAAGGTGGATCTTCTCCGCCTCCTCAACGAGAAAATGCTAGCAAACATCCAGGCGGACAAGGACACGATCGTCATCATCGACGAAGCGCAGGCCATCGAGGACGAAAAAACGCTTGAAGAGCTTCGCCTTCTCCTGAATTTTCAGATGAACGACCGTTTTTTGCTCACCCTCATCCTGGTCGGCCAGCCCGAACTTCTACAGAAGGTGGCGAAAATCCCCCAGCTCAGCCAGAGGATATCCATCAAGTATCACCTCAGCCCGCTGGACTATACGGATACGGTAAAATTCATTTTCTTCCGGCTCAAGGTCGGCGGACTGAATAAAAGCATTTTCTCGGAGGAGGCCATCAAGAACATTTTCAACGCCTCGGGAGGAATTCCGAAGCGGATCGTCAACCTGTGCGACTTGTGTCTCCTCGTCGGATTTACTTACAAGGTTCCTCTAATTAATAGTAAACTAGTGGATAAGGTCATCAGCGACAGCGAGGGTGAGGTATAGGCCATGCGCCTGAGTGATTTGATCAAAGACGGGCCCGAGGGCCCGAAAAAAGAGCCCGAGAAGAAAAAGCCTGCCGCTCCTCCGCCCGCGAAAGAAGAGGCTTTCCGCCTGAGTGAGTTGGGAAACCTCCAGGAGCTTCAGGAATCGGCGGCCCCCATTCCCGATCTCCCCGCGGCCATCCCCGCCGAGGAGGAGGCGGCGCCCTCCCCCTTCGCCGACGAGGAGCCGGTCGAGCAGCGTAGAGGGGACCGGCGCGGAAACGAGCAGGCGGCGCCCATGCCGGATTTGCCGGGCGCACCACAGGTCCAGCGCGCGCCCGAGGAGGAGGAAGCGGCTCCCTCTCCCTTCGATCAAGCCGCCGCGCCCATCCAGGATCGGCGCCAGGAAAGCCGGCGTTCGCCCGAGGCGGCCGCGGGCGAGCCCGAAAAGAAAAGGCCCCGGCGCTCCGTTCTGGCCGGCCCCGAATCCAGCGGTGAAGAAGACGCCGGCGGCGAGTCCCTCATCATCGATCCGCTTCTCAACAACCCTTATGCCCCTCTCCGGGAGCGGACGCTCAAGTTCATCATCGGTTTTCTCAAGGCCATCGCCGAGGACGAAAAACCTCCGCTAGACGAGGCCGAGGACATCATCTACGACTTCATCGAAGAGCCCGACGCCATGGAGAATCTTTACAACCTGGCCGTCAGCGTTCTCGACGAGTCGAATTCGATGGCAATTCATTTGTTCAATCACGCGGTCTATTCGATGAAACTGGGAATCGGCCTCAAGTGGTCTCAGGACCGCCTCGTGCGCCTCGGCGTCTCCTCGTTGATTCATGACGTGGGAATGTGCGCCATCTCCCAGGGAATCCGCCACAAGGAAGGCAAGCTGGCCCCCGAGGAGATCGCCGAGATCCGCAGCCATCCGCAGTACGGGATGGAGATCGTCATGCACATGTACGGCGAACCGTTCAGCTGGCTCGCCGAGGCGGTCTATCACGAGCACGAACGGGAAAACGGGCGGGAATACCCCCAGGGTCTTTCCGGGAGCCAGATATCGGAGTACGGAAAGATCATCGGGCTCGCCGACGTTTACGAGGCCCTTACTCACCACCGGCCCCAGCGCAAGCGGTTGCTCCCGCACAAAGCGGTCCAGGAAATCGTTCAGACCCAAAAGGTTCAGTTCCACCAGCGCCTCCTCAAGGTGATGATCGAGGAGCTGTCGGTGTTCTCGCTGAACAGCCTGGTCCGCCTGAACTCAAACGCCATTGGCCGCGTGACCGAGACAACCCCGGGGCAACCCCTCCGGCCCGTCGTCCAGCTTATTTTCGACGCCGACGGCAACGAAATAGGGGAAGACCGCTTTATTTCGCTGAGGGAATTCCCTCTCCTCTATATCGTCGATGAGGTGGAAGAATCCGAACTGCCCACCAACCAGTGAGAATTATTTCCCTTTGACAACGCACTTTTCAGCGAAGCTATTTTACGCGGCGGCACTTATCGCCGCCGCCGTTTTCTCTGGCATAAGCGCCCCCGCCACCGCGCAGGCGCCGGAGCCGCGCTCGGAGTCGTTCACCTACAACATTCAATTTTTGTGGTTCACCAAGGCGGCCCAGGGGCGCTTGTCGATCCGACCCATCGGAGGGAGACGCTACCGGGCCGAGTTGATCGCCGAAACGAAAGGGCTCGTGGGCGTTCTGATGTACGGAAGGAAAAACCACTATATCAGCGAAATGGAGTTCGACCCCGTCCGGCGCCGCTTCATCAGCCGCCTCTACATCAAGCGGGTCCATAAGCAGGAGGGCGTCGAGCGGACCGAAGCGGTCATCGACACCGAAAGCGGGATGGTGAAGTGGAAGTATTTTTGGCGCGAAAAGCTTTACGGAAAGGGACACGATCCGATCCCCGAGGGCGCGCTGGTCGAGGACCTCATCTCCGCCCTTTTCAATTTCCGCATCGGAGGGCTTGGGCCGGTTGAGCGCGGCCGAAAAATTACGCTTTTCACGCTGCCAAACTACAAAGCGAAAGCGACCAGCGAAGGAGAGGACAGCGAGGAGGAGGAGTTCCAGAAATTCGAAATCCGGATTCCCACCGCCGAAGCCGAGCGCGCCTACCGCAAGCGCTTCGGCCGCTCGGGGGAGAAAGGGCTGCTCGTCTTCGTCAAGGTCCCCAAAAACCTCTTCGGCCAGGAAACGGGGGAAGTCCGTGTCTGGCTCGATCCCGAAATGTCCCCCGTCGCCGCGACGGTGGAGGATGCCATTTTTTTCGGAGATGTGGACGGCGTTCTCGTCAAACCCAAAAAGCGCCGCTAGCGAAAAGCGTCCCGCATCAGTCTGCCCCCTCTCGGCTTCGCGCCGGCCTCCGCCTCCACCAACACCACATCGAACCGGCATTGGAACCCCTGGACCTCGGGGTGAGTCATCAGGTAGTGCTCGGCCGCCCGTGTGATTCGTTTTTGCTTGCGCGCGTCGATGGCGGCTGCGGCGCTCTCCTCGCCGCCCGGCGCCCGCATCTTCACCTCGACGAAAACGATGACATCTCCCTCGCGGGCGACGATATCCACTTCGTAGCGCGGACCCCGGTAGTTTCGCGCGAGAATCTTGTAGCCGCCACGCCGGAGAACCCGGCAGGCGGCCTCCTCGCCTTCTGCCCCCCGGCTCCGGCTCACTGTCCCGCTCCCGGAACGCCTCGAAATGTGCGCCGGTGGAGGACGCATGGACCGTGCTCGCGAAGCGCGGCGAGGTGATCCCGCGTGGGGTAGCCCTTGTGGCGGGCAAAGCCGTAGCAGGGAAACCGCTTGTCGAGACGCTTCATCAGGCGGTCCCGGACCACCTTGGCGACGATGCTCGCCGCCGCGATCGAGGCGCTTTTCGAGTCCCCGGAAACGACCGCCGACTGCGGGGCGTCGAAGGGAATCTTCTTGTTGCCGTCGATGAGGAGATAGTCCAGCGGGGCGTCGAGGCGCCCGGCCGCCGTGGCCATCGCACGAAGAGAGGCCTGGAGAATGTTAATCCGCTCGATCTCGCGCGCGCCCACCCCCGCCACAGCAACGGACAGCGCCCGCTCGCCGATTTCATCGAAGAGCGAATCACGCTTCTTGGGGGTGAGTTTTTTGCTGTCTGCAAGACCCGCTATCGGATCGCCGGGATCGAGGATCACCGCCGCCGCGACGACCGGGCCCGCGAGAGGCCCGCGGCCCACCTCGTCCACGCCGGCGATCGATCGCCATCCCTCGCTTCGGAGGCTTTGCTCCAGGGCATACATGGCCAACCTGATTCGGGCGCGGGTAGCGGTCCGGCAGAGCTTGTCCGGACACGCCTGTTCGGGTGAAGGCTGTTTAAACGAAAGCTTCAAGGGTAGAATAAGATCATCATTGCGCGGAATTCAAACCTGAATTCAAACGAGGCCCGTCTCCATCGCCGTAGCCGGAGCTGGAACCGGAGCCGGTACACTCATAGAGGAAACGCCATGCGCCGAAAGTCGTCCCCTAAAATCATTCAGGAAGATCATTTCATCGACGGCCAGGACCCTGGAATTCGTCTTCACATACGCGAGAAGCGCCCACGCGGGATGACGCGCTTCGAGGAGGCGGGAACCATCCTTCTTCTCCACGGGCAGAGCATGCCGGCGCCTCATACCTTCGACATCCGCCTGCCCGGCTACTCGTGGATGGACTATTTGGCCCTGAGGGGCTTCGATGTTTTCGCCCTCACCATCCGGGGCTACGGCCTCTCGTCGCGCCAGCCCGAGCTTTCGGCCCCCCGGCTCGCCAACCCGCCCGCCGGACGCGGCCATGTGGCTCTGCGCGACATCGATGCGGCCGTCCGCTTCGTGTTGGAGCGCCGCTCGCTCGGCCGGATCAACCTGCTCGGCTACTCGTTCAGTACGACTACCTCGGCGGCCTACACGGCGAGGAGCGGCGCGTGCATCCGCCGGCTTGTCCTCTACGCGCCCTTTTACGCTTACGAGCGGCCCGAGGTGGCTGTCCTCTCGGAGGACCCCCGCCATCCGGGCCGCCTCGACCCGAAATTCGGCGCCTGGCGCTGGGTCACCCGTCGGGAGCAGATGGAGCGCTGGGACGGCAGCATCCCCCGGGGGCAACACAAAAAATGGCGCGAGGCCCGCGCCGTGAAATACTACTGGGAGGAACAACTCAAATTCGACCCCGAGGGGAGAAAACGGCGGGTGCCGGCCGTCAAGGTGCCAAACGGTCCCCTGGCCGATCGCTACGACCGCACGCGGGGGGTTCCCCTCTACGACGCCTCGAAAATAAAAATTCCCGTTCTCCTGATACGGGGGGACCACGACCGCAGCTCGCTCGACCCCGAGGCCAACGGCCTCTATAAGGCCCTGACCGCCAGCCGGGGCAAGCGTCACGTCATCATCGGCGACGCCACCCATTTTATTCAGTTCGAAAGAAGACACGAGGAACTCTACGGGGAGGTACGGCTATTCCTCGAAGGATAAAAATGGAGAGATAAAAAAACACGGCGGGGAATCCCCCGCCGCGTTTGGTATCGATACTCGGTTTGCTTCCGGGCCGCTTCTAGTGGTGGCGCTTTTCCTTCACCTGGGCCGCCTTGCCCCGCCGATCCCTGAGATAGTAGAGCTTGGCCCGGCGGACGCGCCCCCTCCGGATTACGTCGATTTTCTCGATCCGCGGCGAGTGAATCGGGAAGATCCGCTCGACGCCGATTCCGTAGGACAACTTCCGGACCCGGAATGTCTCCCTGAGCCCCCCGCCGCTTCGGCCGATCACGAATCCCTCGAATACCTGGATTCGCTCTTTATCGCCCTCGACGATTTTGACGTGAACCCGGACCGTATCTCCAGGCCCGAAATCGGGGACATCTTTCCGCATCCCCTCGCGCTCTATGCGATCGATGACATTCAAGGCCTTGCTCCTTCTTCGAACGATTCGGCCGCCGCCGCTCTCGACGGCTCCCTGTCGCCAAACAGGCGATCCAGGATGACGGCCGCCGCCGCCCGGACCGACAAATGATTATACCCGGAAACCTCCCGGCCCCGGAGGGGGGGAAGCCTGAAATCCAGCTGATCCATCACCTCGGGCGTCAGCCCCCAGCTCGTGCCGAAAAGAATAAGCCCGGGCCGAGCGCCGCCCCTAAGAAGAGCACCCACCTCCACGTAGCCGGTGGCGCCATCCCCTTCCCTGGCCGATGTGCCTACCAGCAGGGGCTTTTCGCCCTCCCGGGCCTCAATCGCCTCGATCGCGCCATCGAGGTCCGGAACGACGTTGAGCTGCATATCCAGGGTCTCGCCCCGCTCGGGGTGTGCCCGCCGTCCGGCGCCGCTGACGAAATGCCCCGTCACGTGGGCGACAAACCGGCGCTGAACCGCCGAAGGGTGTACCACAAACGTGCCCCGGATGCCATAGGTGCGGGCCGCCCGGGCCAGATCGTGCATATCCAGGCTCGTAACCGATGAGGTCACCTCCCGGCCCGTCCGGTCCATCACCGGATGGTGTATCAGCGCGATATAGCTGCGGAACAATCCGGCTCCTCCCTCTCAGGCCTCGGGGCCTCTCAGCTCTCGGGAGACCGCCCCATCAGACGGCGATCCTCCTCGCTCAGTTCCGCCCTGTCGAGCAGATCGCCCCGCCGCTCCCGTGTTCGGTCCAGGGCGGCCCGGCGGCGCCAACGGCGGATTTCGTCGTGATTCCCCGACATGAGCGCCTCGGGCACCCGCATCCCCCTGAACTCGGGGGGCCGCGTGTAGTGGGGGCAGTCCAGCAGCCCCGTCGTAAAGCTGTCGTTGGCGGCCGAGTCCTCGTTGCCCAGCACCCCGGGTAGGAGCCGGCTCACGGCGTCGATCACGATCAGGGCCGGGAGTTCGCCCCCGGTCAGCACGTAATCGCCCACCGAGATTTCCTCGTCAACGAAACCCTCGCGGACGCGCTCGTCCACTCCCTCGTAGCGGCCGCAGATCAAGAGCAGCGGACTCCCTCCGGCGGCCAGTTCCTCGGCCTTTTTCTGATCGAAGGGCCTCCCTTGGGGGGAGAGGAATATCCGCCGGGGCGAGCACTCGGCCGAGACCGCCTCGATCGCCCGGGTGATCGGCTCGGGCTTCATGACCATTCCGCCGCCGCCGCCGTAGGGCGTGTCGTCCACCTGGCGGTAGCTCCCCTCGGCGAAATCCCGGAGGTCCCACGCTTTGAGCGCGATGAGGCCCCGCTCCCGCGCCCGGCCGACGACGCCGTAGCCGAAGACCATCTCTAGCATTTCGGGAAAGACCGTCAGGACATCAACCCTCACCGCGGCCCTCCTCCTCGCCCGGCCCGTCCGGATCTTCCTGATCGTCGGCGATTTGGGGGGGCCGGAAAACCCAGCGGCCCTCCTCGCCGCGAATGACCGCTTCCCGGACGGCGGGGATCAGTAGCTCTCCTCCCTCCGGAGACCTGATGACGATAACGTCGTTGCCGCCGGCGCCGAACATGTCCACAATCCGTCCCAGCGGGCGGCCCGACTCATCCACCGCGTCGCGGCCCTCGAAATCCTCCCAGTAGTAGACACCCTCGCCGGGGCCCGGGAGGAGCGCCCGATCGGCCAATAAAACTTCGCCCCGAAGCCCTTCGGCGGCTTCGAGGCTGTCAAAGCCCTTGAACTTCCATACGACCGAACCCTTTCCACCTTTCTTGAAGGATTCGATCTCGAGCCCGCGCGAGGGGTCGGAGGCGAGGAAAACTTCACCAATTTCCGCGTAATCGTCCACATCGTCCAGCCAGGGACGGACGCGGACCTCGCCCCTGAGCCCCTGGGCCTTGACCGCCACTCCCACGGCCACGCACCCGCTCATCCCGGCTCCTCCCGACTCCCGGCGGCGTAGTGGAGCCTAGATTCCGATTCCGGCCTTGTCGAGCAGGTTCTGAACCGTCTGGGTGGGTTTGGCCCCCTTGCCCAGCCACCCCTTGATCTTCTCGGCGTCGAGTTCGACGAGGGAAGGGCTCTTCGTGGGATCATAGCGCCCCACGGCCTCGATAAACCTTCCGTCCCTCGGCATATGCTCGTCCTGAACAACGACGCGATAGCGCGGGGCCTTTTTCATTCCGCCACGGGCAAGCCTGATTTTTACCGCCATTTTCTCTCCTTAATGATTGAGCATCTGCTGCATCATTTGCATCTGTTTGCGTTTTCCGCCTTTGGAAAATCCGCGCATCAGTTTTTGCATCTGCTTGAATTGTTTGAGCACCTTGTTAACGTGCATGACCTCGGTTCCGCTTCCCGCCGCGATACGCTTCCGGCGGCTGGCCTTGATGAGCGCCGGGCGCCGCCGCTCCTCGGGCGTCATCGAGTCGATGATGGCCACCGTGCGGACGATTTCCTTATCGTCCACATCGACATCCTTCATCTTTTCGCCCATCCCCGGAACCATCGAGAGAAGATCGCTCATCGATCCCATCTTGCGCATCTGGAGCATCTGGTCGCGCAACGTTTCGAGCGAGAAAGCCCCCTTCTGGATATTTTCGGCCATCGCCCGGGCCGCTTCGGGCTCGAAGGCCGCCTCGGCCTTTTCGATGAGGGAGAGGACATCTCCCATGCCGAGGATGCGCGAGGCCATCCGCTCGGGGTGAAACTCTTCGAGAGCGTCGAGCTTCTCGCCGACGCCGACGAGCTTGATGGGCACCCCGGTCACCGCGCGCAGGGAAACCGCCGCCCCGCCGCGCGCGTCGCCGTCCATCTTCGTGAGCACGACCCCGGTCAGGCCGACGGCGGCGCCGAAGGCCTCGCCGAGATTGACCGCTTCCTGGCCGGTCATGGCGTCCGCAACGAGCAGGACTTCATGGGGCGAGGCCGCCTCTTTCATCAGGCGGAGCTCGTCCATCAGGGCCTCGTCCACTTGCATCCGGCCCGCGGTGTCCACGATGCAATAGTCGTAGTGCTCGAGCTTGGCGCGCTCCATCGCCGAGCGCACGATGGCGACCGGGTCCTTCATCCCCTCGGAGTCGAACGCATCGGCCCCGGACTGCTCGGCGAGCCGCTTTAGCTGAAGGATCGCGGCGGGCCGGGCCACGTCCGCTGGCACCAGCAGGACGCGGAGGCCCCGCTCCCTCAGCCGGAGGGCGAGCTTGCCCGCGCTGGTGGTCTTTCCCGATCCCTGAAGGCCGACGAACCTCACCGTCGTCGCGCCCGAGGAGGCCTTTTCAATTTCCGCCCCGCGGCCGCCCATCAATTCGACCAGGGCGGCCTGCACCGCTTTTACGACCTGCTGGGAGGGGTCGAGGTGGGCGGCCTGATTGATTCCGACGAGATCGCCCCTGATCCGGGCGATAAAATCCTTGGCGACCTTGAAGTTGACGTCCGCCTCGAGGAGGGCCAGCCGGATCTCGCGGAG
>JAVEPB010000124.1 GCA_030922375.1 bacterium
ATTCCTTCATCAAAAAAATCCCGGCTACCCCCGCGGTGGCGCTGCTCCGCGATTAGGCCTCTGCCGGATTCCTGCAAACGAACAGATAGCGGTTCAGGCTGAAAAAATATTTTCCCTCGCGGCCGAGTTCCTCGAGTTCACCCGCCCAGGCCTTCACCTCCTCCTTTGGGAGGTCTCCGTAGCGGATCACGAAGGGAACGATGATATTCAGCATGCGGCAGCTATAAGACTTCGGATCGTACTCGGCGTTTAAAAACGGAAAAACGTCGCGGCGCTCGACCTCGAAGCCCGCCTCGCGGAGCCGGGCCGAGAGCGTTCGCGGCAGGTGGGGGTCGGCGAGATGCGAGTCCCATGCCTTGAGGATACGCGCCGCACGCTCCTCGTCCCTGGCGCTCCAGACGAGCGAGTCCCAGTCCGTGTCGAGGATGACGGCGCGCCCTCCGGGCCGAAGGACGCGGCGAAGCTCCGCGAGGGCGGCGGCGATGTCGGCGACGTATTCATAGACCTGGGTGATGACGGCAGCGTCGAACTCGCCCTCGTCCGCCGAAAGCGCCAGCGCATCGCCCTCACTAAGGGCGACCTGCTCAAGGCCGGCGCATCGCTTGCGTGCAAGGTCGATCATCGCCTCGCTCGGGTCCACCCCCACCGCCTTCCCGGCGGGTCCCACGGCCCCGGCGATGTCGCGAAGGACATAGCCGGGCCCCGAACCGATGTCTATTATCCGCTCTCCGGGACTAGCGCCGAGTGCATTCATGACAAAATTTCGCTGGTCCTCCTCGTCGACTGAGGAGTAAACATCCTCGACGCGGCGGGCTGTTTTTTCATCGAATTTCGGAGGCTGGTTCAAAATTCCTCTTCCCCCGGGGTTTGGGAGGTTCGTTGAGCTTTACACTCTCTAGGCGTATAAGGTCGTTTCCGCATCGCGGCACTTTTTCCCTCCGAAAGGATTATCTTGGATGGATTCGGCGAAAAAAATCAACATCGCCACCATTGCCGCGAGCCACGGCGTCAACTCGTTCTATCTTTTTTTTCTGATCCCGATTCTGCCCATCATCGCCGAGGATTTCGGTCTGAACTACGTAGAGGTCGGTCTGATCGCCTCGGTCTATGCTTTCGCCAACGGCGTGTTCCAGCTTCCCATTTCCTTCCTGGGCGATTATTTCGGGCGGTGGCGAACGGTCCTGGTGATATCGCTCCTGGTGCAGGCCGTCCCGGTCTTTCTCTACGGACTGGCGCCGAGCTATGGGGTGTTTCTGGCGTTCGTCTTCCTTAGCGGGCTGGGCTGCTCGGCCTATCATCCCCCATCGATCGCTCTCATCACGCGCGAGATGCCCGATCGCCGCGGGTTCATCATGGGAATTTTCGCCGGAGGGGGCGACGTCGGCAGCATACTCACCCCCGTCATCGTCGGGTGGATTACCGTCTACCTCGCAAGCTGGCGTCTGGCCGCCCACTGGGCGCTGCTTCCGGGCGTCATCATGGCGCTTCTCGTCTGGCGCCGCTTCGAGGACATCTCACGCGACGACCGCCCCATGAAACAGGCCGCCCGCGCGACCCTCAGCGCCCTGGCGCGAAACCGGTCTCTGATGCTTCTGGTCCTTCTCTCCACTTTTCGAATTACGGGTTTTCGGGGCTTGATGGTATTTCTCCCCCTCCTTCTCGCCCAAAATTTCGGATTCGGCACCCAGAGCGTCGGATGGGCGCTGTCCTCCTACTTCATCGTGGGCACAGTAATGACGGTCATTGTCGGCCGCTGGTCGGACAAGGGAAGCAAAACCATGTACATCACCGTCATGACTTTTCTCTGCGGCCTTGCGCTGGCTTCTATCTCGGCCGCGACCACAACCGCAGGAGTGTTGGCCGCCATTCTCGCCGTCGGTGTCCTCCTCACGCCGGTGCCCAGCCTGGTCCTGGCGGTGGGGACTGAACTCGTCGAAGAGAGGCAGCGGGCGAGTGCCATCGGTCTCGTCTATGCCGTCAACGAGGGAGCGAGCACCATTTCGCCGCTTATCGGGGGATTGGTGGCCGAGGCCGTCAGCCTCCAGTTCTCTTTCCTATTCTATGCTTCCCTTTTCGGAGCATCGACTTTAATCGCCATTGTTCTTCACCGGGTGGCCAAGAGCCACACCCCGCCCGCCGCGGAGGGCGCCGCATGAGCGGGGCGATGGCCGGCGCCGCCCGGCACGCCCCCTGGGGCTCCATCGGGCTTTTGTTCCTTGCCCATTTCGTCGTGGACAGCCAGGTAAGCTTTCTCGCACCCCTGCTACCCCTTTTGAGCCAGAAATTCAGCCTCTCCCTCGGGACGGCGGGAATCCTGGTCAGCCTCCTCTCCTTCTTCGTCGCGGGAAGCCAGCCGCTGACAGCCATCGTGACCGACCGGTGGCCCCGGCTTCCCTGGCTCGCCATCGGCCTCATCGGCAGCTCGTTCTTTCTCACGGCCGTGGGATGGCTCCCCACCTATGCCGCTGTGGCGGCCGCGATCCCCATCGGAGGGGTTCTCGCCGGGCTCGCTCATCCCGACATGGCATCGCGTGCGGGCGCCCTTAGCAACCAGCACCGCAGCCTCTCCGTCAGCTTTTTCGTTGCGGGGGGAAGACTCGGCTTCGCATTTGGCCCCCTCATCGCGCTCTTAATCGTGAAGTGGTGGGGCATGGAGTGGCTCTGGATTTACATCCTGGTCAACGTGGTCGCCGTTACGGGAATTCTCCGAGGTCTCCCAAAACCCAAGGCGGCCAGCGGCGAAAGCAAATCCATTTTCCGCGGACTCGGCGCGGCGCTCATGGCGGCCCGGTTTCCTTTGTCGATTCTCCTGGGCGTCACGGTGTCGCGGGCGATTGTGACCGTCAATATGCAGGGCCTCTTGCCCACGCTTTACGTCGAAAGGGGACTGGGCCTCTGGCAGGGAGGAATCGCGAATTCGGTACTGCTGGTTTTCGGAATGGCGGGGGTGATGGCCGGTGGAGCGCTCGCCGACAGGTTCGGCAAAAGGAGGCTGATTGCGTGGGGAGTAGTCATCGGCCTCATTAGCCTGATCGGTTTTCTCTGGTCAACATCCGCCCTGGCCATGGTTTTCATCGCCCTTCTTGGTTTCGGCCTCTACCTGCCCATGGGTGTCGGCATGGCCCTTGCCCAGGATTTCCTGCCCGATCATCGTGGTTTCGCCAGCTCTCTTACCCTGGGCGTTTCGTGGGGGCTGGCGAGTTTTTCCGTCATTCCCATCTCATGGGTGGCCGAGAATATTGGCCTCCTGCAGACTTTCAAGGTGCTACCGGTCGCCCTGGTCGCCGGTCTGGTGTTCGCCTATTTCCTTCCGGAGGAGGAGAAAAAATAAGTACGGGCCTCCCATAGGGCCTTAGGGACCGCCTCCGGGCAAAAAAAATCGCGGCCCACCGAAAGGACCGCGATTTTTTTACATTCAAATTCTAGGCGCCCACACCCGCCCCCTGCTCGGAGAGCAACTCGTCGAGCAATAAATCGATCCGGGGCTTCTCGGTCCAATCCGCCTTATAGGCGATCTTCCCCTCTTTATCGATGATGAACACCATGTTCGGCATCCGGCCATAGGCCTCTACCGTCGTCTCCTCCAAATCATCCACCAGAACGGGGACCTTCATCCCGAACGATTCGACGAGCTCCGTCGCATAGCCGAGCTTGTGTTCGTAGGAGGTGTGTTGCTTGTACTTCTTGAAATACCTCCGCTCGCCCGCATGAGGCTCCTTCGAGTAGATGACGAAAAACTCAACGTCCTTGTCCTTGTATTTCTCGTGGAGCTCTTCCATGCCCGGCACCTGCCGGCGGAAGGGAGGTCACGTGATGGCGCCGAATTCGATGACGACGTTCTTCTTTCCGACAAAATCGGCGGAATTCACCTCGGACCCTTCGGTGGACTTGAGGACGAACGAGGGAGCGTCGTCGCCGGGCTGGAGCAGCTCCTGAAACGCTTTGTGGCGAACTTTCCGGAAACCGCCAAGTTCGCGTTTGATCACCCGGATGGGATCGAGATACCAGATACTCCACAGCCCTCCAAGGGGGCCGGGTGGCCTGCCGAAATGTTCCTTTTTCTGCATGAAGTGTCTCCTTCCGCACTCTCGAGAAAAGCCCTTTGAATTCAAACCAAAGACCGTCTGGGTAGACGAAAGACTATTCATTTCGACAAAATTTGTCGAGAGGAAAGCGAAAATTTCGATTTCGCCGGCTCTCCCGCTTTCCCGCTGGTTGAGCCCTCCCCTCTAAACGCATATGATACAGGGCGTTGACCACTATGGGCTATTTGGAGGATTTCTCATGGACCCGTTTAAGATAGCTCTAATCGGTATCGTCGTTGCCGCCTCGCAGCTTTCGCCAAACGATTTTCCCGGAACCGTTTACTCCCAGGACAAGAGCGGCGGCGCGCAAGACGGAGCAGGGGTAACGAAAAAACTCGACCCTAAAACCGCCGAGAAACTTCGCCAGGTGCGCATTAAGGAAACCCGAAAGAAAATATCCAACATCGGCACCCTAATCGAGAGCATCAACGAAAAGCTCGATCTCAGAACATCGCAACAGGAGGACTTCGATCAAAAGCGCTCCCTCGAAAACCAACTTCGAGACCTGATCACCCTTTTCGCGCTGACCAATCAGGCGCTCACCGAGGCCGAACGCCTCTCCCGCGAGGTCGGCGATATCAAGCGAAACTCCCGGAAGGGCCTTCGCGACTCCCGCCGCCTCCAGCTCGCCAACTTCCTCGAGGCCAGGCGGCAGGAATACATCGTCTTCGCCACAAGGTAGGAGAGGCGGAAGGCTCTCCTGGGAAGCCGGGAGGCGTTCCTTAGTCCGACTCCCGTTCGTATACGACCCACGACACATCCGCCGCGCGCCGGAAACCAAGGCTGGTGAAAACGCGCGCCGAGGCCGTGTTTCCATCCACGATATAGCAGTATACCGGCCGACCTCGCTCAAACTGCATCCGCGCCAGCGCCGACGCCACCCGGCGGCCCAGCTTTCGGTTTCGAAATCTTTCGAGGGTATGAAGCATCCCGATCGATCCGTTGTCGTGAACAATCATGTAGGCAGCGAGCTCGCCCCCGACGCGAACGGCGGCGTGAGGCGCCCGGGCGATTCGTTCCGACACATAACTCTCGATTTCACCGTAATCGGCAAACTTCGAAACAATGGGGATTTCATCCTCCCGGATGCGATCGACAGGAGGGCCCTCCTCGAAAGGAATGAAATCCTCCTCGGACAGCGTGTAGAGCCCGCATCCGTTCTCCCGGATCAGGGGCCGCTCGCGGGCGAGAGCGTCGCGCATTTCCGGAGGAGCGGCGTTCAGTCTCAGAACGCTATTCTCCCCCTTCGGAGGCAGGTGCCTCGGCTTCTCTCCCGCCGTATCCATTTCGGCCGCCATTTTTTCGAGTTCTCCCAGGTGCTCGATGGCCGATGCGGGGGACCCGAGAAGACCGAGCCGGCCCATGGTTCGGTGGACGAGGAGCGAGGGGCTCTCCTCATCATCCACCCACAGCCGCTCCACTCCCCCGGATTCCGCTAAGGCGCCCTCGACCCGGAGGCTGAACGGGCGGTTCTCTTCTAGAAACCGCCCGAATGCCGGCGCATCGAATTTTTCAAGCTTCCGAAGAGTCATAAGTCAATTCCCAGGATTACGATGTAGCCGGGATTCTATACAAATTCGCGGCACAATGGTGTATGAATTGTGTTCAATCTTTTCAATCACCCCGAGGAGCGCTCATGAAAAACTACCGCATCGCCGTCATTCCGGGGGACAATATCGGCCCCGAGCTCATGAAAGCGGCCCTCGCCGTCCTCGAGGCCGCGCAACAGGCGGACGGGGGTTTTAAGCTCGAATTCGAGACCTGCCTCGCGGGAGCGGCCCACTACACCGACCACGGAACCGCCATGAGCGAAGAGGGCATCGCGGCCTGCCGCGCGGCCGCCAGCGTTTTCAAGGCCCCGGTGGGCGACCCCGCCGTCCGGACGCCGGATGGAATCGAGGCCGGTCTTCTCGGCGGGGTGCTCAGGACCGGCCTTGACCTTTACGCCAACGTGCGGCCCGTCAAGCTTTATCCGGGCACTCCCACCCCGCTGCACGGATATCAGCCGGGCGGTATCGACTATGTGATCGTCCGCGAGAATACCGAGGGTCTTTATGCCTCGCGCGGCAAGGGAGTCGGCGGTCCTAACGCCATGGCCGATACGATGATCGTCACCCGGGCGGGGACCGAACGCGTTGTCCGCTTCGCATTCGAGGCGGCGAAAAAACGCAAGGGCGCACCGGCGGACGGCGTTCGCCGGGTGACCTGCGTCGAGAAAAGCAATGTACTTCGCTCTTTCGCCCTCTTCCGCGAGATTTTCCTCGAAATCGCCGGGGAATACCCCGGGGTCGAGGCCGAAACCATTTACCCGGACGCCGCCGCCCAGGCCCTTGTCATGAATCCCGCCCACTACGATGTTCTCGTGATGGAAAATCTTCTCGGGGATATTCTGAGTGATTTGGGCGGCGGAACCATCGGCGGCCTCGGAATGTGCCCCGGGGGAAATATCGGGGACCAATACGCCTACTTCGAACCCGTGCACGGCTCGGCCCCCGATATCGCGGGCCAAGGCATCGCCAATCCGTCAAGCCAAATTCTCGCGGGAGCGATGATGCTCGATCACATCGGCGAGGAAAGCGCCGCCCGGCGAATCGAGAGCGCCCTTTGGCGGGCTCTCGAGGAGGGGGAACTCTCCATCGACGAGCGCGGGCGCGCCAACCGGGGCACCATGGCCGCAGCCGAGGCGGTCATCGCCCGGCTCTGATGGTTGAGGCTTTCAGGCGGGAAGACACTAAATCTTACGGCCCATATGGGCACGAGAGGTGGGCGGATATTCGATCAGTCCCAGAAACGGTATCGGATGAGAGCCCGGATAGCGGCGGCGCCGTCGCGCCAGGTGATTTTTTTTCCCTCCTCGTAGGAGCGGCCGGAGTAGGAAATCGGCATCTCATAGACCCGCCACTTCTTGGCCTTGAGAATTTTGGCGGTGATCTCGGGCTCGATGTCGAAGCGCCGGGATCGAATCTCCAGCCCTTCGATCACCTCCCTTCGGAACATCTTGTAGCAGGTCTCCATATCGGTCAGGGTGCAGTTGAACATAAGATTGGTGATGAACGTCAAAAGGTGGTTCCCCATCTTGTGCCAGAACATGTGCACGCGCTGGGGCTTTCCCCCGAACCGTGAGCCATAGACCACATCCGCCATACCCCGTTCGATGGGTGCGATGAGTTCGGGAAACTCGGCCGGGTCGTATTCGAGATCGGCATCCTGGACAACGATGACGTCCCCCGCCGCCGAAGCGAAGCCGGTCGTCAGGGCGGCCCCCTTCCCCCGGTTTTCGGGATGCCGAAACACCCGCACCCCCTCGCCCTCGATGCCGGCGAGGATCTCCCCCGAACCGTCCGTGCTCCCGTCGTCCACGATGATGATCTCGATATTCATCGGAACCGCACGCACTCGCGCCACGATCTCGGCGATGGTGTCCCGCTCGTTGTAGCAAGGGACGACGACGCTCAGAAAAAGGCCCTCACGGCCGGATTCGCTCATTCGATCTCCGTGTTTATCTCATCGAGAGCATCCAGGATCACGCCGGCACCGGCGTGGTCCGAAGCATCCCGGCCCCGCCACGCCCAGAGCAACATGCCGTCCGCGCCGATGATGAACGCCCCCGGCAAACGAAAACGATCGCCGACGGGAAGCCCCTGGCGGTGCCCCATGAAGAATGCCAGGGTCCCCCGCCAGACAGAGCGGAAATTGATCATCCTCCCGATATTTCCCCGCTCGAGGCCATAGGACTCATACGCTTCACCCGAAGGATCGCCCAGGCAGGCGTACGGAAAATTGAACATTTCGCATACCGGCGCCGCCGACGCGCCTTCCGCGGGGTTGACCGCCACGACCCCAGCGCCGCGCTCTTTGAACTCCGCCTTGTACCGGCGCAACTGCGCCATCTGCTCGCGGCAGAAGATTCACCCCAGATGGCGCATGAAAACGAGAACGATGGGACCCTCTTTCCACAAATCCCGAAGGCGAATCGGCCGGCCTTCGGCGTCCTCAACCGTGGCTTCCGGCGCCGGAAGACCGGCCGGAAATTCTCCCGGCACGGCCGCTTTATTATTCATCTTCATTTTCGCCCCCGAACCCACGTGTTTATCTGCGAGGGCATCATACGGCAAGAAAGAGGAGACCGCCAAAAGCGGGCCTTCAAAAGAAAGCCAGGGGGAGCGGGCGCGGTTGGCAACAGGCGGCGGCGCATGCCAATATCGATCCGGCTTGCTCGGGACACCTTCCAAATCTCAAGGAGGAATTCGCCATGCCCCGTTATATAGACATCAGTTGCGAGATCAGGAGCGAGGTGCCCATCCCTCCGGGTGTTCCGCAAAAGGTGAAACACACCACCGGTTTCCGCGGCCCCGACAAGCACCACTGGCAGGCCACCTGGCTCGAAATGAGCGCCCATACGGGGTCGCACGTGGACAGCACGCTTCACGTAAAAATGGATGGCCCCGCCATCGGCGAGGCGGATTTTCACAGCTACATGGGCGAAGCGGTCATGCTCGACCTCACCGAGATGGGTGAGCCCAACGCCAAGATGACGCGGTCCCATTTCGAGGGGATGGAGGATAAGTGCCGGCCCGGCGACATCATCGTCGTCCGAACCGACTGGGGCCATAAGATGTTCGGGACGCTTGAATATTATACCGAATCGCCCTATATCGACGTCTCGGCGGCCGAGTGGCTGGTCGAGCAAAAACCCAAGGCCATCGCCTTCGATTTCTTCGAGGAATACGACGCCCGCCGGACCGATTTCGACTCGAGCGAATTCCATGTCCACCATGTCATGCTGGGTGCGGACGTGGTCCTCATCGAAGGGCTCGACAATCTGGATCAGATTGGCCAAGACCGCTTTTTCATGATGGCGCTGCCGATCAAAATCATGGACGCCGAGGCATCGCCCGTCCGGGCCATCGCCATCGTCGACTGAGGAGATCCACATGGCATCCCGGCTTCTCGATCACGTGCGCGAGCTTTGCGCCCTTCCCGGCCCGCCGGGCCGGGAGGGACTCGTCCGCGACCGGATCGCCGGCATTCTCGCCCCGGCCGCCGACATTTTGCGCTCCGACGCCTTCGGCAACCTCATCGCCAGGCACTCCGCCGTGGACACCGCTCCGCACGTGCTGATCGAATGCCACATGGACGAGGTGGGCCTCGTCGTCAATACCGTTGAGCCGGGCGGAGCGGTGCGATTCGATAAGGTGGGCCTCGTCGCGGACGCCGCGTTTCCGGGCCAGGCGTTCGACCTGCTTACCGGAGACGGCGCTCTCCACCGGGCGGTGGTCAACATCCGGGCCGGTCATCTGCAAGCCCTTGGCGGGCAGGAACACCCCACCACCCGGGAAATGTGGCTCGACCTGGGAGGGCTGGACGGCGAGGGCGTCCGCGCCCTGGGGATAGGCCCCGGCACGCCGGGCGTCTTTCACAGCCCCTTCGAGGAGATGGCCGGCGGCGCCTGGAAATCCAAGGCGGTGGACAACCGCGCGGGCTGCGCCCTGTGCATCGAAGCGTTTTTGAGCAGCCTGGCCCTCGCGGATCGCCTCCGCCTCAGCGTAGCGTTTTGCGTCCAGGAGGAACTCGGCGCCCGGGGGGCGTCGGTTCTTTCGGCGAGTTTCACCGCCGGAGGCCAGGCTCCCGATCTGGCCATCGTGATCGACACCGTCGGCGCCGAGGGGCCGGAGGGCGTCGCCGACGCCATGGGCGCCCGCCTCGGCGGAGGGCCTGTACTGAGGCGCTACGATTTTTCGCCCGGAAGCCGACTCGGACACGTCCCCCCGGACGAAATGGTCGATTGGGTCCGGCGCACGGCGGACAGCGCCGGCGTTCCGCTTCAGGAAGACGCCTACGTGGGGACCTTCACCGACGCCGCGACCCTGAGCCGCTCGCTGCCGGGCGGGCTCCCCGCCGCGGTGCTGAACCTCCCCCGGCGAAACGCGCACAGCCCCTCGGAAATTTTCTCTGAATCAGACCTCGACGCGCTCGCCGCCCTCATCGGCGCTCTCCTCCGCACCGCCGCCGAGGGCGATTATCCGCGGCTCGGGAAAGACTACAAGGAATCCTGACACTTTCTTTCATTGAAAGGACTTTTTTCAGTGCCCCAAACCATACGCGTCGCGCACAGCCCCGACTCCGACGACGCCTTCATGTTTCACGCCCTGGCGAACAACAAGATCGACACAGGCGGGTTTGAATTCGTCCACGAACTCCACGATATCGAGACCCTTAACCAGGCGGCCTTCGAGGGCAAGTACGAGGTCAGCGCGGTGAGTTTTCACGGCTACTGCCACATCGCCGACGACTATGCCATATTGCCTCACGGAGCGAGCTTCGGGGACGGCTACGGGCCGGTCATCGTCACGCGCGAACCGATGACCAAGGAGGCGCTTCGCGGAGTCGAAATCGCGGTGCCGGGCCTTTTGACGACAGCCTATCTGACGCTTCGCCTTTACATGGGAGGCGATGAGCCCAATCACCGGGTCGTTCATTTCGACCGCATCATGGACGAAGTGAAGAGCGGGGCCGCCGCCGCCGGGGTGCTGATCCACGAGGGGCAACTCACCTACGAGGAGGAAGGTTTTCACCTCGTCGAGGATCTCGGCATATGGTGGAAAAACGAGACGGGAGGTCCCCTCCCCCTTGGGTGCAACGTCATCCGGAAGGATTTGGGTACCGAGACCGTGCGCGCGGTGAGCCGCGTCCTGAGCGAGAGCATCAACTACGCGCTCGACCACAGGGAGGAGGCCCTCGATTACGCCATGTCCTACGCCCGCGATCTCCCGCGGGCCAAGGCGGATACTTTCGTCGGCATGTATGTGAACGACTGGACGCGCTCCTACGGCGAGGCGGGCCGCGAAGCCGTCAGGACCCTCCTCTCCCGCGCGGGAAGCGCCGGGATCGTCCCGGAAATGACCGAGCCGGAGTTCGTGGACTAGGGGCGATCCCAACTGGGCGAACTGCCCGAACGGGAGTTTCGTTTAAAGGAGTTTTCAAATGTTTGAAGGAATTCACCACATTTCCATCGCCATGGACGATCTTGAGGAGGGACGCGATTTTTACGCGGGCTTGCTCGAACTGGTCGAAATCGATAGGCCCCCGCTGCCTAATCCCGGCTATTGGTTCCAGGTCGGCACGGTACAGCTTCACTTGACGGAAAAATCTTCGTCCAATGGAACCGGCGAAATTCCCGGAACCGGCGCGGGAGAGACCCATTTTGCTTTTATGGGCGGCGATCTCGAGGATGTGAAGCGGCGGCTCGAAACGGCGGGCATCTCCGTGAAGGACGGGATCAATTCCGCCATCGGCATGCGCCAGCTCTTCTTCAAGGACCCGTCCGATAACCTCGTCGAGGTATTCGCTCCCCTGAACTCCTAGCGCTCTCCGGAGCACCGCGCCGAAATAGAAAACCTCCGAATCGGAGGCGAAATTCCGTTTAGGAACGGACCGCTGGCGTTGGCCATAATCCGGAATATTTTATCCCCTCTCTGAGTGTGATATATTCTTTTCGTTCCTGGAAAAATATTTTAATGTCCTTTTTGGGTTCTTCCTTACCGAAGGAATGTTAATCCAAGGATACGGATATGTAGTCAAGAATAGGGGGGAGCGAAACCTTTTGAGGGAGCGGAAGACAAATGGAGAATGCCGGAATGTGGAGACAATTAGCCTTGGTTGTCCTGGCGATCGGTTTTGTCAGCGGTTGCGTCAGAATCAATGACGACCTGGGCCAGGTGTTCAGATACAAGCACCCGAAAATAGAAGCCCGGAAAAAGGTCATGCGCAGCATAGCCGGCAGCTTAAAGAACATCAAAATCGCCACCGAGGCTGGCGGCGGAGTCGGGCCCATGCGCAAGATCAAGTGGGCGGCCCAGGATATCGCCAAGAACGCGCGAAAAATCCGGGGCGCCTTCGGTCACAAGACCATGAGCGGCGTCACCACGGCGACGAGCAAGGTCTGGGATAACTGGAGCGGATTCACCCAAACCGCCGGCAACCTGGCCGCCTCGGCCGAAATTCTGGCGATGGCCGCCGACGGCGGAGACATGTCGGGCGTCAAGAACGGCATCAAGACCGTTGGCGCCAACTGCGGGAAATGCCACAAAGCCTTCCGGGTGAAGAAAAAATAGATTTTTTGAGCCCCGCATCAAGAAACTCCCCGGCTCTCCTCGAGCCGGGGAGTTTTTTTTCGCCCGAATTCCTTTTGTTTAGGGAGAAAACCCACAGTCCGCTTTTTTTCGGCTACCTAATTAATCTAACCGTTTAGGAACCATTTATTTCTTGACTTCTACTCCAGGGGAGATACCATTTGTCGTTGCGGTTGCAAGTATCTTCCTGAACTCAAAAAAATCAGGCTGGAGGATGAAAAGTTGGAGGAGAATTTTTCCGCAGAATCCTTCGAGGACAAATACGAGAAGGAGGCGCGGGTCAACATCGATCTGCGCAAGGCGCTCGATTTGATGGAGGAAGCTGAGAAATCCCATGAAAATGGCGATATCGAACAGGCCATCGAACTCTACAAAGAATCCATCGCCTACTGCCCGACAGCGGACGCACATACCTATCTCGGCTGGATGTACAGCATGCAGAGCCGCCTTGAGGAGGCAATAGAGGAGTGCCATCAGGCGATCGAGGTCGACCCCGACTTCGGCAACCCCTACAACGACATCGGCTGTTATCTCCTTGAAATTGACGAGATAGACGAGGCCGAGGAGTGGTTCATGAAGGCAAAGCGGGCGTCGCGCTACGAACCCCGTCATTTCCCCTACATGAATCTTGCTCGTGTTTATATGACCAAGGGCCAACACGGCAAAGCCTTGTCGGAACTTTACCGGGCCCTCCAGATTGAACCCGGCGAAGAGACGCTCCAGCGTCAGTTCGCCGATTTGCTTGCCTTGCTCAACTAACCAATTTCACAAAAAAACGGCCGGTCCGGATTTATTCCGGACCGGCCGTTTTTTTTCATTTGAAACAGACCACGAACCGCTGGCGCTAGCCGGGAATGCGATCCCGCTTGTCCTCATCCTGCCAGGCTTCCTCGACGTAGATCGTGCGCGCGGCGTCGCGGTTCGCACAGTTGCCGTAAGTGAAAATCAACTCGGCGTCCTCCGTCTCGCTCGGGTTGTAGAGACCGTGAATCTCGCCCGCCGCCGCGTAGACGAAATTCCCCGTCTCGACGGTGTGCTCCTCCTTCTCCTCCCCCATCCAAACGACAAGGGGACCCTTTGCGATATAAAAAGTGGCGTCGCAGACATGGTAGTGACGCTGGTTTCTTCCCTTGGGCGGGATAATGGTGCGGCCCATGGTGATCGTCTGGGTCCCCACCACATGACTGTCCACGCCCCAAGCGATGATCAGGGGCGGCTCGTATTTCTTGTCCACCCCGATGGCGGTGGAGTCAATGACGGCCCAGCGTTGTTTTTCGGATGCCTTTACGTTCATTCCTTCTCCTTTAAATTTCTGCCTTCAATAAAACGCAGCCAATCGCCGAACGGCGGTTTCGATGCGAGGATGTTCGGTTCGTTATGCAATGCCCAGGAGGCCGCGCGATCCTGATTCGCCGGAGGAGACACCCGAGGATTTGATAATCTGGAGCGCCGACTGAGACGATTTTTTCGCTTGAACGAGAGCGGCCACGTTCGCCTCGAGGAGTACCCGGTTCTTGACGAATTCAACGGTCGTCTCGGCGAAATCCGTATCGCGAATAGCGCTTTCGCTGGCCCGGAGGTTTTCGGCCTCGACACTCTCGCGCCGTATGTCCGCCTCGAGGGTATTCGTTTGATGCGAGCCCAGATTGCCTCGGAAGGTGGAAAGTTCCTCAATCGCCGAATCGACGGTGTCGAGCGCCTGTTGGGCGCCGGCAGAAGTTGAGAGGTCGATATCCTCTAGGCTCCGGCCGATTTTGGCGAGGCCGGAGGAGTCCACCCCTTCGCCGGTGGTGTCCACCCCGCGAAGGGTCCGGGAAACCGAATCGGCCGATGATCGAGCCGAAGTCTGGTTCGCCGCGCGAGCCGCCTGGTCGGTGGCGCCCGTGTTAAGCGCTTCGAGGGCCCGGTCGCGGATGGCGTGAAGCTGATTGAACGTCTCGCCGAGTTTGGCGTCCTCGGTCCTGAGCTGGTTCACCTTGTTTTGATTGTTCCGGATGTTCCTGTCGAGGCTGTCGGTTTGGGCCCTGAGGTTTTCGCCGACGATCAGGCCGGCCGGATCGTCGGCCCCGCTGTTGATCCGCTGTCCCGTCGAGAGCTTTTCGACGGAATTCACCAGCGCCTTCTGTTTCGCCTGGAGGGCACGAGCGGCGACAAGCGCGGCAATATTCTGATTGATTCGAAGACCCATTCAGGAACCTCCTATAAATCCTTTCCGGATTCAGGCCGCCGGCATCGAACCCTTTTCGATTAAGCGAGCCGCCAGATTCGGATCCATCCCCCCTGATGGGCCGGGCGAAACACTCGCCTACAGGGGGCGGATCTTAACATCATTGGCCGCTCGGAACCAAAAGCGAATAAATCAAATAGTAACGATCGAAACCTCCATAAATCATTGAAATAAGGCCCTGATCAAATCCGGTCAATAAAAAATCCACAACGGCCAATGGGGAACGCCATACCTCCCCTTTTCGCCGGAAACAATCTCCCGAACTCATCCATGGACATCCATCATTCATTCCGGGGCCCCAAGAGGACTCCCCGCGGGTATTTCGAGCGCTCCTCCTTAATCCCTTTTACGGACTTTGCTATACTGGCCCGGCAAGAGCCGCTAATCGTTTCAACGGGAAAGGTGGGCGAAATTGGCGAGAAATAAAAAGAAAGCGAGAAAATCACAGGCCTCTTCCAACAAAAATTCCCGGAAAACCCTGGCCGTGGCCATTGCACTCATTGCGGCGCTGGCCATCGGGTTGGGCTCACTCTGGGTCGGAGACGGCGGCGAAGCCCCGCCGGCCATAACCTCAGACGGCCGCGTCGTCGTTCTCGAGTTTTTTGATTTCGGTTGACCCCACTGCAAGGACGCGCAGGTTGCGCTGAGTAAACTCAAAAAGGAATTCAAGAACCAAATCGATTTTCGCCCCAAGGATTTTCCGCTCCGCCCCTTAACGGCCATGGCCGCCGAGGCGGTGAGGTGCGTCGAGGACGCCGCCAAACAAGACCAGATGCGGGCCTTGATGTTCGGAGGGCAGCGTAGATGGAGCCTGAGCAAAGCGCCCCAGAACATCTGGACCACCTACGCGGCGGCGACCGGAACTGTCATGGAAAATTGGCGCTCTTGCACATACTCTCGGACACACAAAAAGGCCATCGAGGCCGACCGATCCCTCGGGCTCAATATGGGAGTGAACGCGACGCCGACGATTTTCGTCGGAAACCGCAAGCTCGTGGGCGCGGTCCCTTACAGGGACCTGGCCGCCGCCGTCCGCACTCAATTGAAATGATGAAATCTGCGATGCGGCGGAAGGCATAGTGCGCGTTCTCATCTGGCTCCGTCATCCCGGCGCCGCCCTGGCCCTCCGGGTGATTGTCGGTGGCTTTTTCATCGTCGCGGGAGCGGCGAAACTCTATCAGCCCGCCGGTTTGTTCGCGAATCAAATCAAATCCTTCGGGATTCTGCCCGGAGGCTGGGAGACGCCGCTCGCCGCATCTCTCCCCTGGCTCGAACTGGTCGCGGGCGTTTTTCTGTTCGCCGGACTAATGTCGAAGCGGGCGGCCGTCCTCATCGGACTCCAGCTCGCCCTTTTCGCGGCAGCCCTTTCGGCGGCGATGCTCCTCGGGACGGCGCCGGAGGATTGCGGCTGCCTGCCCGGAGTCTCCGAGACACCGGCCCAAGCCCTCATCCGGGACGCCGTCATGATTGCCTGGCTGATCGGTTCCTATCGCGGATTGCCCGGATACTTCTCGTTGGATCGGTGGCTCGAGGCGGGTTGATGACTTGGGTTTTACTCGTCAGCGACAGGGGCCGGAGCGCTTAGTTGGATAAAATCGAAGGCCGGACTGGCAGCGCCGCCAACTTGTCTCCTGCGGATTCTGGGACGGCGCCTTCGGGGCGGCCGAAGGCGACTCGCGCGAAGAAACTCTCCGCCTCCGACTTTGTGTCGTCGGTGTCGATCATGAGAGAGATGCCGCTCACCCGGGGCGGCTCCTCGCCGAACACCCGGCGGTAATCCTCCGAGATGTTCCGCTTCTCGGTGATCCAGCGGCCGAGATGGCGCTCTCCGCTGCGGACGACGATGTAGTGGACCATCGGGTTCTTGCGGCTTCTGAGGACCGTCCCTTCCGGCGCTTTCGAATCCCACACATAACCGATGAGGCGGCTGTTGATGAAGCTCGGGAACCTCGGAAAGGCGATGTAGACGCCGGCCGCCTGATCGTCCCTGCTGCGGTCCCGGGCGTCGGCGTTTCGGGGAAGTTTCGTCACCTTCCAGCGCCAGGTGATCACCGGATGACGCTTCGGATCGAGCTTGATGTCCCGGTATATCGAGGCGGAGGCCCTGTGGCTCCTGAGCCGCAGCGCCCCTCTCCCGGCCTGACTGACGATTTCCATGTCGGTCCTGCCCTGCCACACCTTGAGGGACCAATCCCGAAGCGCCTCGCGGGCGTTTTGCCCGGCTGAAAGCCGGCTGAAATCCGAGATAAGAATGGATTCCTCCCCGGGAGCGGCGGCGGAGGCGGAAGCTGTGGAAAAGACGCCGAAAACCAGCGCAAGCCAAACGATGACGTCAAAAAATATTTTCGGAGGGCGGCCTGCCCCGGCCCCCCTAAATTTTCGATCAAAGCGAATCGCGTTGCCTGTCTTCATGCCGCCTCTCTTGAATCATTTTTATTATCAGCCCTTGTCCAGGCCCTTCGGGTCCTGACCTATTGGTTCCCGACCCTTAGGGTCCCGGCCGCCGGGTGATGAGGGGTTGCAGGATCGATGCCAGATTTATACCGCCGCATCTGACATCATTTCCATCACATAGAGAGGGCGCCATCGAAGTAGGCCGGGCCGGGGAGGCAGAAAATACCGAATCGGGGCCGTGGATGGCCGGGAGGGGCAGATTTTTCGCCATGCGGATTAGTCCGGCAATGAGTGGCCGCCGGATGAAGGACCGCCGAAGGCGGCACGGCAAGCAATGGCTGCCGAAGGCAGCCCTTAGGGCTTGTAGTACTTGAGCGCCTCGGGCATCCACCTTCGAATCTGGTTAATCCGGGTTGTGCCCGCGGGGTGGGTCGACAGGAACTCGGGCGGCCTGCCCTTGCCGCTTTTGCCGGCCTTCGCCGCCATCCGCCGCCAGAAATCGACGGCCCGCCTCGGATCGTAGCCCGCCTTGGCCATGAAGATGAGCCCGAGTCGGTCGGCCTCGGACTCGTGAAGGCGGGAGAAAGGAAGCAGTATCCCCACCGTGACCCCGGCGCCCAGCGCGGCGGTTACCTGCCTCGAGGTGCGCGAGCCCTCCTTCGCCATCCCGATTTGCACGGCGGCGAGCCCGGCATTGACAAGGAGGGTCTGGCTCACACGCTCCCCGCCGTGGCGGGCGATGGCGTGGGCCACCTCGTGGCCCAGGACCGTCGCCAGCCCGTGTTCGTTCAGCGTGATCGGAAGGATGCCCGTATAAACGAAAACCTTCCCGCCCGGAAGGACAAAAGCGTTGGGAGTCTTGTCATCCTTGATGACGACGAAATCCCACTTGTAGTTTTTTCCTGAAGCGCGCGCGATGCGCCGGCCCACTCTCTTGACGTGCTCGTTAATCGCCGGGTCGCGGCTGATTTTCTGCCGGTTCTTTTTCATCAACTGGCGAAACGACTGCGCCCCCATGCTCAGCTCCGCCCCCTCGGAGAGAAGGAGAAGGCGGTCGCGGCCGGTGTAGGGCGCCTTCGAGCACGCCGGGAGGGCGAAAAGAAGGAGAGCAAAAAATCCAGCGAGCATCCGGCGAAGCGTCATGGGCCATCCTTTCTCGTTATCCAACGGCCGTCATCTTCCAAAAAAAAATTCCCCGTCAGGGCAGCCGCGCGCCCTCGTAGAGTCCACTGGCGCGGTAGGCCTCGTCCAGCAAGACAAGCGGATGCACCACGCGGAGGTCCATCTCCCGCTCCCGGGCGCCAAAACCGATCTGTATCTGGCAGCCCGGATTCCCGGTGCACAAAACCGGGGCGGCGGCGTCCCGAACATGGTCCATCTTCCGGTCGAGGAGTTTCATCGAGAGTTCGGTCTGGGTGAGGTTGTAGCTGCCCGCCGAGCCGCAGCACCAATCGCTCTCGCGGAGCGGGACGATCTCGGCGTTCTCCACCGCCCGGAGAACGTCGAGCGGCTCCTCGCGCACCTTGAGGGCGTGCGCCAGGTGGCAGGGATGATGATAGGCGACCCGCTGGGGCCAAGGGTGGGCCGCGCGGCGGACCCCGAGCCGCGAGAGGAATACGGTCACATCCATCGCCTTTTCGCTGAAGCGGCGGGCGCGACCGGCCCAGGCGGGATCGTCCTCCAATAACTCCGCGTACTCATGGAGCATGGCCCCGCACCCCGACACCGCCAGAACGATTGCATCGAAGACGTCCGGATCAATCACCCCGATATTCCGCCGGGCGAGATCGCGCGCCGTCTCCCGGTCGCCGGCGTGGGCCTGAAGCGCGCCGCAGCAGGTCTGTCCGCGCGGAAAGACCACCCGGACACCGTTGGCGGCAAGGGTGCGCACGGCGGCGCGGTTCACCTCCCCGAACAGGACGGACTGGAGACAGCCCCCAAGGAAGGCAACGCGGCGGCGCTCCTCGCCCAGGGCGGGCACCTCGGCGGGAAGGGGCAGCATCCGAGTAAACGCGGGCGCCTCGGGCATCATCGGCTCGAGGCGTACCAGTTTTCGGGGAACCAAACCGACGGCGCGGACGATGGGCCCGAGAAGGGTTCTCTGATACAGCCGGGTGATCACCCCGGCCAGGGTGAGCAGCGGACGGCTCGGCAGCAGCCACCTGAAAAGAAACCGGCGGAGCAAGCGCTCACCGAGCGGGCGGCGGCGCACCTTCTCGAGTCCCTCCCGCGCGGCGCCGATGAGCCTTCCGTAGGAGACCCCCGAGGGACAGGCCGTCTCGCAGGCCCGGCAGTCCAGGCAGCGATCCAGGTGCTTGATGACCGTGCCGGTCGCCTCCATCTCCCCGTCCACCACGAGGCGCATGAGATAGATCCGGCCCCGGGGGGAGTCCATCTCGTTGCCGAGGAGGCTGTAGGTCGGGCAACTCGTGATGCAAAATCCGCAGTGGATGCACCGCTGGATGATCTCGCGGTCCACCCCCCCCGGGCCGAGGAAGGGATTCGCGCCATCGGGCAATGCGGTTTCGGTGGTCATCCTCGCCGTTTCCTTATTTCAAATCCGAACTTTTTCATATCCGGGCGATGAAGCGCCCCGGACTGAAAGTCCCCGCCGGATCGTACTCGGCCTTGATGCGGCGCATGAGATCGACCGCCGGGGGATCGAGAGCATCCTCGCCCCAAATATCGGCTCCGGGGTGCACCCCTTCGGCGAACGCCGCGCCCGCCGACAGCCGCACGTGCACCGCCCTTCCCCCGTCCGGCTTCGCTCCGGCCCGGCAACCCTCGCGGAAAGTATCCCACGCCGCTCCCGGCGAGGTTTTCCCTTCGTCCGGGGCGAGCCAGCAGCGATAAATTCCGCTCGCCGCATGGGCCGCCGAGGCAATCCGGTAGCCGCCCGCGCGGGCGGCCACCTCTCCGGCAACCGCGAACCGGGGAAGCTGATCGAGCCGGGCCGAGGCGCGAAACTCGAGAGCGTCTTCTCCCGCGAACTCCCCGTTCGGCGGATCGGCCAACGCCTTCCCGAGACGGCCGGTATTCTCCGCGTCCAGTCGAAGGAGATTTCCGCCTCCCGCATCAATGATTGCCTTCTCGGCCCGGGTGAGCTGCTCCGCGAGGCCTTCCTCGAAATCGCCGTAGGCGGCGGAGAGGCACCAGGGGCCCGGAAGATCGAACCGGCCTTCCGCTCCTTCGATCTCGGCGAGCGCGGCGATGCGGCCCGCGTCGAGCGCCTCGACCCACATCGGCGAGAGTGAAATCGCCGAGAGTTTCCGCGCGGCGGCGAAAGCCGCCTCCGCCGAGGGGAAGCCCGCCGCGAGAGCACCGGTACGCTCGGGCATCTTGTAGAGGCGAATCGCCAACTCGGTCACCAGCGCCAGCGTCCCCCAGCTTCCGGCCAGAAGGCGGTTCATGTCGTAGCCGGTGACGTTTTTGACGACGAGGGCGCCGTAGGTCTGGGTCGAGCCGTCGGCCAGGGCGATCCGCATCCGCATGACGCGGTCCCGCGCCCGCCCATAGCGCACCCGCATGGGCCCCGAGCGCTCGGCGACGATGGCGCCGCCTACGGTAGCGCGATCCGGGTGCGGGGGGTCGATTCCCGCCGTCTGTCCGTCCACCGCGGTGAGGTCGTTCAGCGCGGAAATGGTCATCCCGGCGCCCACCACCGCCGTCAGATCGTCGCGCAGGAAATCCACCGCCCCGGATAGCCGCCCCGTCGTGAGCGCCACGTCGTACCGCTCGGGGGGATAGCCCGTCCGGCGGCCCGTCCCCCCGCCCCAGGGCACGACCGCGAGCCCCGCCTCGCTGGCGCGGGCGAGCATCCGCGCGGCGTCCTCGTGGGACCCCGGCCGGGCGATGAGAGCGGGCGCCTTTCCTCCGATTGCGAAACCGGCGGCGCCCTCGCCGGTGAGCAGACCGGCATCGCCCGTATCGGCGAGGACGGCGCTAGAAAAAGAGTCGATGGGCAGTGTCATGACATTTCACTTGGACATCCCCGGCGCGGCGCGCATGGCGGCCCCGCTCTGGGCGATGGGGAAGAGTACGTCCTCGCCCGGAAAGATTTTTCCGGGGTTGAGGAGGCCGGTCGGCTCGATGGCGTCCCGCATGCGCTCCATCATTTTGAGGGTGGGCTCGTCGAACTGGTCCACCATCTCGCGCATCTTCTCGATGCCGATGCCGTGCTCGCCCGAGAGGACGCCCCCGGCCCGAATGCACACCCGGAGCACTTCGGAGCCGCAATCGACGGCGCGCTCGGTCTCGCCGGGCACCCGATCGTCAAAAAGAACGTTGGGATGCAGGCTGCCGTCTCCGGCGTGAAAAACGTTGGTGATGATGAACCCGAAGCGCTCTCCGATCTCGTCGAACGCGGCGAGCACCTCGGCGAGCTTCGACCGGGGGACGGTTCCGTCCAGGCAATAGTAGGCGGGCGCGATGGCCCCGAACGAACCGAAGGCCTTTTTCCGGCCCATCCAGAGCGATTCACGCTCGGTCTCGCTCTCGGCCAGCCGGAACGAGGTGCACCGGTTGCGCTCGCAAATCTCGCGAACGATCGACTCAAGGGGCCTCATCGAGGGGTCGAGACCATCAAGCTCGATGAGCAGGACGGCTGCCGCGTCCTGGGGGTAACCCGCCTTCATCACCTTCTCGATGGCCTCGACCGTGTAGCGGTCCATCAGCTCCATCGCGGCGGGAACGGCCCCGGCGGCGATTACATCGCTCACGGTGCGGCAGGCGTCTCCCACCTCGGCGAAAGTCGTCAGCATCGTCCGCACCCCCTCGGGATTGGGCGTCAGGCGGACGGTGAGCTCGGTCGTGAGGGCGAAGGTTCCCTCCGAGCCGATGAAAATCCCCCTGAGGTCGAGCCCCGGCGCTTCCTCGCCGTCCGAGCCCAGGCGCACGACCTCGCCCGAGGAGAGCACCACCGTCATCCCGAGGATGTGGTTGGTCGTCATCCCGTATTTGAGGCAGTGGGCGCCGCCCGAGTTTTCGGCGGCATTCCCGCCGATGGTGCAGGCCATCTGACTGGAGGGGTCGGGGGCGTAGTGAAAGCCCCGGGGCCGTGTCATCTCGGAGAGATGGATGTTGACCACCCCCGGCTGGACCCTGGCGAGGAGATTTTCATAGTCCACCTCGAGGATCCGGTTCATCCGGGTGGTGACGAGCAAGACCCCCCCGGGAGCGGGCGTCGGGCCGCCGGAAAGACAGGTGCCCGCTCCGCGCGCGATGACGGGTACCCGCTCCTCGTGGCAAATCTCCATCACCCGGCATATCTCCTCGGTGGATTCGGGGAGAACAACGGCCCCGGGCAGGCCCTTGTAGATCATCAGGGCGTCGTGGTCGTAGGCTCGCATCGCCTCGTGGGCGGTGTGAACGTAGTCCTCGCCCACGGCTGCCCTGAGCTTTTCGATGAGTGCGGATTGAACCATGAAAGCCGCCTTGTCCGAGTGTCTTCGGGAAATAACGAGGCGAGGGGATTATACCACTCCCGGCCCCGGCGGGACACCGGCCAGGTGAGACACTGGCCCAGTGGGACACCGACTCAGCGGGTCACCGGCCCGGCGGGACACCGGCCGGCGAAGCGCGTATAATCCGGCTTTCGCATACATTCATGCCAGAGGACTTCTTGAACGATTCCCGCTCACCGGGAGCCCGCACGGGCCAGCGCCTTTATTACGGCTGGCTCATCGTTGGCGTATCCTTTCTCGCCATGGGGTTCCACAACTCCGCGCGCTTCTCGTTCGCGATCTTTCAAGTCCCGCTCATCGAGGAGTTCGGATGGGGGCGCGGCGCCCTGGGCAGCGGGTACGCGCTCATGCTGGGCGTCTATGCCCTTTCGGGCCCCATCGCGGGCTCGCTCTTCGATAAAAAAGGCCCGCGCGCGATCATGCCCTGG